>CAKKQX010000288.1:4903-10875 GCA_919902235.1 Burkholderiales bacterium | reverse complement strand
CCATGATCTTCCGCATGGCCTTGCCATACTCACGTCCTTCATAATAATCCGCGATCTCGCGAGCGTCGAAGGCTGAGTTGTGTTCGATCTGTTGTGCCGATGGGTCCGGGTGCCCGATCTTGCCATCGAACCGCTTGGTAATGAAACCTGCACACCGGCTGGCAATATTGATGTACTTACCCACCAAATCACTGTTCACTCTTGCCACGAAATCATCGAGATTGAGATCGATGTCTTCCATCGTCGCATTCAGCTTGGCGGCGTAGTAGTAGCGCAACCATTCCGGATTCAGTCCTTGCTTGATGTAGCTTTCGGCGGTGATGAAGGTGCCGCGCGACTTGGACATTTTCTCGCCGTTGACAGTGAGAAAACCATGAGCGTAGATCTTGGATGGTGTGCGGTATCCGGCGCAATCAAGCATTGCAGGCCAGAATAGAGCATGGAAATAAAGAATGTCCTTGCCGATGAAATGAATCAACTCGGTTTCCTCATCTCGAAGAACTTCATCGAGCGGTGTGATTTCTTCATGCGAAGAATCGCGCTTACCCCAAAAGTCAATAAATTGGATTTTAGTGCCCTCTTTTTCCTTTCTCGTGCAGAGATTTTTGAAGCTCGCCATGTAACCCACTGGGGCGTCCAGCCACACATAGAAAAACTTCTTGTTGTTCGTGCCGGGAATAGCGAAGCCGAAGTAGGGCTCATCGCGTGAGATGTCCCAGTCCCTAAGGTCCGTGGTGAGCCACTCTCTCATCTTGTTCCGAGCTTCTGGTTGAAGATGGTTGTCCTCAGTCCATTCGGTCAGGAATTCCTTAAGCTGGCTAAGTCGGAAAAAATGATGCTCGGAACTTTTCCGAATTGGTTTTGCGCCTGAGATGGTCGAGTAAGGGTTTTTGAGATCAGTCGGCGAATAAGTCGTCCCGCACACTTCGCAGGAGTCGCCGTACTGGTCCTTTGCGCCGCATTTTGGGCATTCACCCTTGATGAAGCGATCGGGAAGGAACATGTTTTTGACGGGGTCATAAAACTGTTCAACTTCCTGCTTGGCGATTAACCTGCCGCTATCGAGTTTTCCGTAGATTTCTTCGCACAGCGCCCGGTTCTCCGGCGAGTGCGTTGAGTAGTAGTTGTTGAAGTCCACCAGGAAGTCGTCGAAATCGCGCTTGTGCTCTTTCCACACGCGCGCGATCAACTCCTCGGGTTTAATGCCCTCGCTGTGCGCGCGCAGCATCACGGGCGTGCCGTGGGTATCGTCGGCACCGACGTAGTGCACTTCGTGGCCTTGCATGCGCTGAAAGCGCACCCAGATGTCGGTCTGTATGTACTCCACCAGATGACCGAGGTGTATCGCGCCATTCGCATACGGCAGGGCGGAGGTGACGAGGATGCGGCGTTTGTTCATGGGTATTGCGGCTAAAGTGCTGAATTGTAACAAACATGGCTTTTGCGCCCGGCTGCTGGACTGCGACGTGGTCTGTGAGTCGGGAAAAAGCCGAAAAACCTTGTCGCTTAAGAGGTTGAAAGTAGGCGCAGATGCGGATAGGTCTTATAATCGCGCCCTACATTTGTGCGGAACGGAAAACCCATGGCCATCACGGAACAACAGGTTCAGGACGCCCTCAGGCAACTGATCGATCCCAATACCAAGACCGACTATGTCACTGCGAAATCGGTGCGCAGCGTCAAGATCGATGGCGACAACGTCGTCGTCGAAGTACTGCTCGGTTATCCGGCCAAAAGCCAGCTCGAACCGATACGCAAGGAAATCACCGCCAAGCTGAAGAGCCTGCCGGGAATAGGCAACGTCGGCGTCAACGTCGGCATGAAAATCGTGTCGCACGCGGTGCAGCGCGGCGTGAAACTGATCCCGGGCGTGAAGAACATTATTGCCGTCGCTTCCGGCAAGGGTGGCGTCGGCAAGAGCACGACGGCGGTGAACCTGGCGCTGGCGCTGGCGGCCGAGGGCGCCAGCGTGGGTGTGCTTGATGCCGATATTTACGGTCCGTCGCAGCCCATGATGCTGGGCATCAGCGGGCGTCCGGAATCCAAGGACGGCAAAAGCCTGGAGCCGATGGAGGGTCACGGCCTGCAGGCGATGTCGATCGGCTTCCTGATCGACACCGAAACGCCCATGGTGTGGCGCGGACCGATGGTGACCCAGGCGCTGGAACAGCTGACCAACGAGACCAAGTGGCACGACGTCGACTATCTGGTGGTCGACCTGCCGCCCGGCACCGGTGACATCCAGCTGACGCTGGCCCAGCGCGTGCCGGTCACCGGCGCGGTAATCGTGACCACCCCGCAGGACATCGCGCTTATCGATGCGCGCAAGGGACTCAAGATGTTCGAAAAAGTCGGCATCCCCATCCTTGGCATCATCGAGAACATGAGCCTGCACGTGTGTTCCAAGTGCGGACACGAAGAGCATATTTTCGGCGAGGGCGGCGGCAGCCGCATGGGCAAGGATTACAACGTCGAGTTCCTGGGCGCGCTGCCGCTCGACATCAGGATTCGCGAGCAGGCCGATTCCGGCAAGCCGACCGTGGTGTCGGACCCCGACGGCAGGGTGGCGCAGATCTACAAGGAAATCGCCCGCCGGGTGGCGGTCAAGATTGCCGAGAAGCAGCAGGATCACTCGGCGGTATTCCCCAAGATCGTTGTCCAGAATACCTAGGTGTCTGCGCGCTTTCAGTGCGGGGCTTTCGGCTATACAATGCGCGGCATTGCCGCCAGTGGGCGGCTGCCGCTGACTGCCGGGAACCCTGGATGTCCATAAAATCCGACCGCTGGATCCGCCGCATGGCGGAAACGCAGCGCATGATAGAACCGTTCGAGCCCAACCAGATCAAGCAGGATGGCGGCCGGCGTCTGGTGTCCTACGGCACTTCGAGCTACGGCTACGATATCCGCTGCTCAAGCGAGTTCAAGATCTTCACCAACATCAACAGCACCATCGTCGATCCCAAGCAGTTCGACGAGCGCTCCTTCGTCGACTTCAAGGGCGATGTGTGCATCATTCCGCCCAATTCCTTCGCGCTGGCGCGCACCGTCGAGTATTTCCGCATTCCGCGCAACGTGCTGACGATCTGCCTCGGCAAATCGACTTATGCCCGCTGCGGCATCATCGTCAACGTGACGCCGCTGGAGCCGGAGTGGGAAGGCTACGTGACGCTGGAGTTTTCGAACACGACGCCGCTGCCGGCCAAGGTCTATGCCAACGAGGGCGTGGCGCAGGTGATTTTTCTGGAGTCCGCGCCCGACGACGTATGCGAAACTTCGTACAAGGACCGCGGCGGCAAATACCAGGGGCAGGTCGGTGTGACGCTGCCCAAGATCTGATCCATTCGGTGTCCTTCTCCCGCTGTGCCGCGCATTTAACCCACAGGAGCGCGCCATGAGGTTTCGCTTTCCGGTCATCATCATCGACGAGGACTTCCGCTCCGAGAACGCGAGCGGTCTTGGCATACGCGTGCTTGCCAAGGCCATAGAGGAGGAGGGCGTCGAGGCCGTCGGTGTCACCAGTTATGGCGACCTGTCGAGTTTTGCCCAGCAGCAAAGCCGCGCATCGGCCTTCATCGTGTCCATAGACGACGAGGAATTCACATCGAGCAAGGAGGGGGAGACCGCGGACGCCGTCAAGCAGCTGCGCGCTTTCGTCGAGCAGATCCGCTTTCGCAACGCCGACATCCCGATTTTCCTTTATGGCGAGACGCGCACTTCGCGCCATATACCGAACGACGTGCTGCGCGAGTTGCACGGCTTCATTCACATGTTCGAGGACACGCCGGAGTTCGTCGCACGCTACATCGTGCGCGAACTGAAAACCTACCTCGACAGCCTGTCGCCGCCGTTTTTCCGCGCGCTTATCCATTACGCGCAGGACGGGTCCTATTCCTGGCATTGCCCCGGGCACTCGGGCGGCGTGGCTTTCCTGAAAAGCCCGGTCGGCCAGATGTTCCACCAGTTTTTCGGCGAGAACATGCTGCGCGCCGACGTCTGCAACGCGGTCGACGAATTGGGGCAGCTTTTGGACCATTCCGGCCCCGTTGCGGCTTCGGAGCGCAACGCCGCGCGCATATTCAACTGCGATCACCTGTTCTTTGTCACCAATGGCACCTCGACCTCGAACAAGATGGTGTGGCATTCGACGGTGGCGCCGGGTGATGTGGTGATCGTCGACCGCAATTGCCACGTGTCGATTCTGCACGCGATCACCATGACCGGCGCGGTGCCGGTGTTCCTGATGCCCACGCGCAATCACTTCGGCATTATCGGTCCGATCCCGCGCGAGGAATTCCGCTGGGAAAACATCCAGAAGAAAATCAAGGCCAATCCTTTCGCGTGCGACGTAAAGGAGAAGCCGCGGGTGCTGACACTGACGCAGAGCACTTACGACGGCATCCTCTACAACGTCGATACCCTCAAGGAGATGCTCGACGGCCACATAGACACGCTGCATTTCGACGAGGCCTGGCTGCCGCACGCCACGTTTCACAAGTTCTACCAGGGCATGCATGCCGTCGGCCGCGACCGTCCGCGCTGCAAGGAATCGATGGTATTTTCCACGCAGTCCACGCACAAGCTGCTGGCGGGGCTGTCGCAGGCCTCGCAGATCCTGGTGCAGGAGAGCGAGAAGCGAAAACTCGACAAGAATACCTTCAATGAAGCCTATCTGATGCACACTTCGACCAGCCCGCAGTACGCGATCATCGCCTCATGCGATGTGGCCGCGGCCATGATGGAACCGCCCGGCGGCAAGGCGTTGGTCGAGGAGTCGATACTGGAGGCGATCGACTTCCGGCGCGCCATGCGCAAGGTCGATGCCGAATTTGGCAAGGACTGGTGGTTCAAGGTATGGGGGCCGGAACGGCTCGCCGACGAAGGCATAGGCAACCGCGACGACTGGATGCTGCGCGCCAACGAGCGCTGGCATGGTTTCGGCGACCTGGCGCCGGGCTTCAACATGCTGGACCCGATCAAGGCCACGGTGATCACGCCGGGGCTGGATGTCACGGGAAAGTTCGCCAAAAGCGGCATCCCGGCGGCGGTGGTCACCAAATACCTTGCCGAGCACGGCATCATCGTCGAGAAAACCGGGCTGTACTCGTTCTTCATCATGTTCACCATCGGCATTACCAAGGGCCGCTGGAACACCATGGTGACCGAGTTGCAGCAGTTCAAGGACGATTACGACAACAACCGGCCGCTATGGCGCGTGCTGCCGGAGTTCCTGAACAAGCATCAGCAATACGAGAAAATCGGCCTGCGCGACCTGTGCGACCAGATCCACGGCGTCTACAAGGCGAATGACGTGGCGCGCCTCACCACCGAGATGTACTTGTCCGACATGCAGCCGGCGATGAGGCCTGCCGATGCCTGGGCACGCATGGCGCACCGTGAGGTCGAGCGCGTCGAGATCGACAAGCTCGAGGGGCGCGTCACCTGCGTGTTGCTCACGCCCTATCCTCCCGGCATTCCGCTGCTGATTCCGGGCGAACGCGTCAACGCGACCATCATGCGCTACCTGCAGTTCGCGCGCACCTTCAACCAGCAGTTCCCGGGTTTCGAGACCGACATTCACGGCCTGGTCACCGAAAAAACCAACGGCGGGCTGCGCTACTTCATCGACTGCGTAATCCAGGGCTGAGGCCGGTGCGGGGCGGCTGATGTCAGCGCTTCAGGCCGCGATGCGCTCGTAAATCGCGAAACGGTAGTTATGGCGGTGTTTGTCGTCGGCGGCAAACGCCTGCGACGAATGTTCGCGCCAGTTCATCGGGTCGAGTTCCGGCATGTGGGTATCGCCCCCGGGTTCGGCATCAACGATGGTGAGGTAGATGCGGCCGGCAACCGGCAACGCTGCCCGGTATAACTCGCCGCCGCCGATCACGAAAATTTCGTCGTCCTTGCCGCAGGCGGCGACCGCATCCTGCAGGGAATGTGCAATGATGGCGCCCTCTATCCGGTAATCCGCCTGG
>CAKKQX010000288.1:0-4893 GCA_919902235.1 Burkholderiales bacterium | reverse complement strand
CTGGCGGGTGACGATCACCGTGGTGCGCCCCGGCAGCAGCCGGCCTATGGATTCGTAAGTCTTGCGCCCCATGATGATGTGATGACCCATGGTCACGCTTTTGAAGAGCTTCAATTCATTCGGCAGATGCCAGGGGATGGCGCCGTTCGCGCCGATAACGCGGTTTTTTGCCATGGCGACAATGAGCGAAAGGCGTGAGGCGAGAGACGGGAGGCGGGAGACGCTTTGCTCTTGCCCTTTCCGCTCACTGCTCACTGCTTGCCGCTCACTCAAACCGCCACCGGCGCCTTGATCGCCGGATGCGGATCGTAGTTTTCCAGGGTGAAGTCTTCGTATTTGAAGTCGAAAAGGCTTTTCACCGCCGGATTGAGTTTCATTACCGGCGGCTGGCGCGGCGCGCGCGACAGCTGCTCGCGCGCCTGCTCGAGATGGTTCAGATAGAGGTGGGTGTCGCCGAAGGTATGCACGAAATCGCCGAGCCTGAGCTTGCATACCTGCGCGACCATCATGGCCAGCAGCGAGTAAGAGGCGATGTTGAAAGGCACGCCCAGAAAAATGTCCGCGCTGCGCTGGTAGAGCTGGCACGACAGCCGTCCGTCGGCCACGTAAAACTGGAAGAAGGCGTGGCAGGGCATCAGCGCCATTTTGTCGAGATCGGCGACATTCCATGCCGACACGATCATGCGCCGCGAATCAGGATTCTTTTCGATCTGATCGAGCACCTGGCTGATCTGGTCGATGTGCCTGCCGTCGGCGGCCGGCCAGGAACGCCACTGATAGCCGTAAACCGGACCGAGGCTGCCGCTGGCGTCCGCCCATTCATCCCAGATGCGGACCCCGTTTTGTTTCAGGTAGCCGATATTGGTGTCACCCTGCAGAAACCACAGCAGTTCGTGGATGATGGACTTGAGATGGACTTTCTTGGTGGTGAGCAGCGGAAAGCCGGCATCGAGGTTGAAACGCAGCTGCGCGCCGAAAACGCTGAGCGTGCCGGTGCCGGTGCGGTCGCTTTTGGGCGTGCCGTGTTCGAGTACATGTCGCATCAAATCGAGATATGGGCGCATGGGGTCGGGATAATGAGTTCGGGATTAAGTGAATTTTAATCGATTTCGGTGCGCGCGGTTTTCCCTGTTTCCGGCTGCTGCAACTGCCGGCGCCGAACGCACTGACACATCTGGAATGCCGGGGCGGGTTGGTTATAATCGAAAACCATCAGGCTGTTAGGCAATCTTAATCAAAGGGTAATCCATGCTGGCCAGGCTCGAACAAAACCCGTCGCCATTGTCCGAAACCGCGCTGCGGCGCGACTCGCACGTGCTGCTGATACTGCCCAAGACCGCGAAGTCCGGTCCCCGGCCGCGCGTGCCGCATCAGAAAATATTGCAGGCCGCGCTCAGGCGCCGCGGCAAGAAAATGGAGAATCTGGCGAAAGCGCCTGTCGGGGCCGATTTGCCGAACGGCGCATTTGCGGTGTGGATGGCGCTGGACAGCGGGCTGTCCGCGTTCGAGCAGCAGACTGCGGTGTGCAAAGGCCTGCTGCAGCTGCTGGCGGAAAATCCGCAGGCGATAACGGTGGGCGTGTTCGGCACCAGCGAGCAGCGCCGACGCGCGGCGGAAATCGCGGTCTACGCAGCGTGGGTCAACGGCGTGCGGCTGCCGCAGCGCAAGAAAAAACAGGATGAAAAACCGCTGCAGCGGATCAGCCTGCATGGTTACCGTGCGGCTGACGGATTCGCGGCGCAGCACGCGCAGGCGCAGGGCAACACGCTATGCCGCGAGTTGACGGTGCTGCCGCCAAATGAACTGACGCCGGGCGCCTACCGCGAACGCATTCGCAAGCTCGCCCGGCAATACGGCTGGCAGCGCGAGGAGTACGACCTCAAAAAGCTGCGCAAGATGGGTGCGGGCGCTTTCGTGGCGGTGGCGCAGGGCAGTGCCGGGCAGGACGCCGCGATCGTGCATTTGCGCTACCGCCACCGCAAGGCGAAAAAAACCGTGGCGCTGGTCGGCAAGGGCATCTGTTTCGACACCGGCGGCCACAATCTGAAGACCGCGCGCTACATGCAGGGCATGCACGAAGACATGAACGGTTCCGCCGTCGCGCTCGGCATTCTGCTGGCGGCGACTGCGGCGAAGCTGCCGGTCAACATCGATTGCTGGATGGCGCTTGCTCAAAATCATCTGAGCCCCATGGCCTACAAGCAGAACGATGTGGTCACCGCGCTCAACGGCACCACCATTGAAATCGTGCACACCGACGCCGAGGGGCGCATGGTGCTGTCCGATACGCTGACGCTGGCGGCGCGCGCCAAGCCCGACCTCATCATCGATTTCGCCACGCTGACCGGCAGCATGCATACTGCGTTGGGCGACCGCTACAGCGGCGTGTTTGCCACCGACAGCGATCTGGCGCAACGGGCGGTCGCCGCGGGTGCCGCGTCGGGTGAGCGCGTGTGCGTATTTCCAATGGATGACGACTACGATCCGGCGCTCGACAGCGCCATTGCCGACGTCAAGCAGTGCACGCTTGATGGCGGGGCCGATCACATACTCGCCGCGCGTCTGCTCAAACGCTTCACCGATGGCCGGCCATGGATACACATGGACCTCTCCGGCAGCAGTTGCAAAGGCGGACTGGGGGCAGTCGCGACCGACGTCACCGGTTTCGGCGTGGGCTGGGCGCTGCGCTTTCTTGAAAACATGCGCTGAATCATGAATTCTGTGCCGCCCTAGCCTTTTTTCTTGTCCCACACGTAACGCACCAGTCGCTGCCAGCGGCTTTGCGGCTGGACGAGCTTGTTGTGCGTTTTATGCGCCAGATCGCGCTGGCGGCTTTTTTTGACCAGTTCGTGCAGTTCGCGCATCGGGATGCCGCCGGGGCCCTTGAGCTTGTCGGGGTCGGGCTTGTCAGCCATGGCCGGTTACCGGAAAGGTGTGACGTGGATGGGGATGACGGTATGTTAAACTCATGCTTGATTTTTTTCGAGTTTTTGCATCATGTCGGGCAGCACACTGGGTAAACTGTTCTGCGTCACCTCCTTCGGCGAGAGCCACGGGCCGGCCATCGGCTGCGTGGTCGACGGCTGTCCGCCGGGCCTGGACATCAGTGAAGCCGACATCCAGATCGAGCTCGACCGCCGCAAGCCCGGCACTTCGCGCCATGTCACGCAGCGCCGCGAGGAAGACAAGGTCGAAATCCTGTCCGGGGTGTTCGAGGGGAAGACGACCGGCACGCCCATCGCGCTGCTCATCCGCAACGTCGATGCGCGCAGCAAGGACTACTCCAGGATCAAGGACATGTTCCGGCCCGGCCACGCCGACTACACTTACTGGCAGAAGTACGGCATACGCGATTACCGCGGCGGCGGCCGCCAGTCGGCGCGCGAGACCGCGGTGCGGGTGGCCGCGGGCGCGATCGCCAGAAAGTGGCTCAGGGAAAAATACGGCACTGTCATCCGCGGTTACATGTCGCAGCTGGGCCCGATTGCCATTCCGTTCAAAAGCTGGGACGGCGTTTACGACAACCCGTTTTTCGTCGCCGACGGGTCTTATGTGGCTCAGCTCGAAGAGTTCATGGACAAGCTGCGCAAATCCGGCGATTCCGCGGGCGCGCAAATTACCACCATCGCCTCGGGCGTGCCCGTGGGATGGGGCGAGCCGGTTTACGACAAGCTCGACGCCGACCTCGCCTACAACATGATGAGCATCAATGCGGTGAAAGGGGTCGAGATCGGCGCCGGTTTTGCCGCGGTCGCGCAGAAGGGCACCGAGCACTCCGACGAGATGGCACCCGGGGGTTTTCTGTCGAACAACGCCGGCGGCATACTCGGCGGTATCTCGACCGGCCAGGACATCGTGGTCAATGTTGCGGTGAAGCCGACTTCGAGCATACGGCTCGCGCGCCGCACCATAGACAAGCAGGGCAGCGCGACTTCCATCGAGACTCACGGCCGCCATGACCCGTGCGTGGGCATACGCGCGACGCCGATCTGCGAGGCGATGATGGCGCTGACGTTGATCGACCACGCGCTGCGGCAGCGCGCGCAAAATGCGGATGTCGCAACCGGAACGCCGCGCATACCCGCCATGGCACCGCAATCGGTAATCGAAAAGCTCAAAGACGCCGCGGCGACCGAAAATCCCGATCCCGACGAAGCGTAACGCATCGAGCCCGATGTCCGCGCTGCCCTACCGGCGTCTCGCCGGTTTTTATTTTTTCTACTTCGCTTACCTCGGCGCCTTCGCGCCGTTTTTCGGCCTCTATCTGAAGTCGGTCGGCATGTCGGCGGTCGAAATCGGCGTGCTGATGTCGCTGCCGCAACTGACGCGCATTGCCGCGCCGCATCTGTGGGGCTGGCTTGCCGATCGCAGCCATCGCCGTCTGCACATCGTGCGCATGACCGGCCTGCTGGGAACGATATGCTTTCTCGGCGTGTTTGCGGGCGCCGGATTTGCGCTGCTGTTCACGGTGTTGCTGGCGATGACTTTCTTCTGGAGTGCGGCGCTGCCCCTGGTGGAGGCGACGACGCTGACGCATCTCGGGGACCGGACCGAGCGTTACGGCCGCATCCGGGTGTGGGGCTCCGTCGGCTTCATCATCGCCGTGATCGGCGTGGGCTATCTGCTCGACGTGTGGCCCGTGCAGACCGTGCTGTGGGTCGTGCTCGGCGCGATGGCGGGCATGCTCGGTTTTTGCTGGCTCATCCCCGAGGCGCAGGCCGCGCCGCATGCCGCCGACGACTTGCCGATCGGGGACATCCTCAAAAAGCCTGAAGTGATCGCGCTGATCCTGGCATGCGCGCTGATGGCGGCCGCGCACGGTCCGTACTACACGTTTTACTCGATCCATGTCGTCAACCACGGATACAGCAAGACATTGACCGGTTTGCTGTG
>CAKKQX010000287.1 GCA_919902235.1 Burkholderiales bacterium | reverse complement strand
TCAAGCGCAGCGAGAGCCGCATCTCCGGAGAAGTAGGCGCGGCCGCGAGCAAGTAAATCTTCGAGATAGGTATCAAGTGAAGCCATGCCGTAACATATGCGAAACTCAACAAAATATCAAGAGTTTTGCATATGTTATGGTTTACTCCCACTCGATGGTTGCGGGCGGCTTGCCTGAGATGTCGTAGACCACGCGGTTGATGCCGCGCACTTCATTGATGATGCGATTGGACACTTTTGACAGCAGGCCGTAAGGCAATTCGGCCCAGTGCGCGGTCATGAAATCCTGAGTCTGCACCGCGCGCAGCGCCACCACATATTCATAAGTGCGTCCGTCGCCCATCACGCCCACAGACTTCACCGGCAGGAACACGGCGAATGCCTGGGCGGTTTTGTCATACCACCCCGCAGCCCGCAACTCGTCGATGAATATCGCATCCGCCCGCCGCAGCAGATCGGCGTACTCCGCCCTGACCTCGCCGAGGATGCGCACGCCCAGCCCCGGACCCGGGAAAGGGTGGCGGAAAACCATGTCGTGCGGCAGGCCCAGCGCGAGACCCAACTCGCGCACTTCGTCCTTGAACAATTCGCGCAGCGGCTCGAGCAGCTTGAGATGCAGCGTTTCCGGCAAACCGCCGACGTTGTGGTGCGACTTGATGTTGTGCGCTTTCTTGGTCTTGGCGCCCGCCGACTCGATCACATCCGGGTAGATCGTGCCCTGCGCCAGCCATTTCGCTTTCGGCAGTCTGGCCGACTCGCGCTGGAAAACTTCGACGAATTCACGGCCGATGATCTTGCGTTTCTGCCCGGGATCGGCGACGCCGGCGAGATGCCCCAGAAACTGTTCGCGCGCATCGACATGGATCACTTTCAGGCCGAGATTTTTCGCGAAGGTTTGCATGACCTGCTCGGACTCGTTCAGCCGCAACAGGCCGTTATCCACGAACACGCAGGTCAGCTGCTTGCCTATTGCGCGATGAATCAGCGCGGCGGCAACCGAGGAATCCACGCCCCCGGATAACCCCAGCACAACCTCTTCCTTGCCAACCATGGAACGGATGCTACCCACCGCTTCTTCGATGTAGTCCGGCATCTTCCAGTCGCCGGCAAGACCGCAGATTTCGCGCACGAAGCGCTCAAGGATGGCCCTGCCCTGGAGCGTATGCGTGACCTCGGGATGAAATTGCACTGCGTAGAACTTGCGCTTCTCGTCCGCCATGCCAGCAATCGGACAGGCGGCGTTGCTGGCGATGACCTGGAACCCCGGCGGCATTTCATTGACCTTGTCGCCGTGGCTCATCCACACGTCAAGCAACCCGTGGCCTTCCTGGTTGACGCGGTCCTGGATATCACGCAGCAGCACCGAGTGCCCGCGCGCGCGCACCTCCGCATAGCCGAATTCACGCACCTGCCCCATCTCGACCTTGCCCCCGAGCTGCGCGGCCATGGTCTGCATGCCGTAGCAGATGCCGAGCACCGGCACGCCCAGGCGAAACACCGTCTCAGGCGCCCGCGGCGTGCCGCCCTCCCACACCGAAGCCGGCCCGCCCGAAAGAATGATGCCACTGGGATTGAATTCGCGGACGAACTGGTCGCTGACGTCGTGCGGGTGCAGTTCGCAGTAAACATGGCTTTCGCGCACCCGGCGCGCGATCAGCTGTGAATATTGCGCGCCGAAATCGAGAATGAGGATTTTTTCGTGGTTCAAGGCGCTGCTGCTTTAAAACGAGACGCGTCGATTGCTTATTCGACTCTGTAGTTGGGCGCTTCCTTGGTGATCTGCACATCGTGCACATGCGATTCGCGAATGCCCGCGCTCGTGATCTCGACGAACTCGGCTTTGCGCCGCACCTCCTCGATCGACCCGCAGCCAAGATAGCCCATGCTCGCACGCAGGCCGCCCATCAGCTGCAGGATCAGCGGCACCAGACCGCCCTTGTAGGGCACGCGTCCTTCAACGCCTTCCGGCACCAGCTTTTCGGTGTCGAGCTCGTCTTCCTCCTGAAAATAGCGGTCGGCCGAGCCCTGCTGCATGGCGCTAAGCGAACCCATGCCGCGGTACGCCTTGTAGGAGCGTCCCTGATAGAGTTCGATTTCCCCCGGCGACTCTTCGGTGCCCGCAAACAGCCCGCCGATCATCACGGCATGGGCACCGGCGGCAATCACCTTGGCAATGTCGCCGGAATAGCGAATGCCGCCGTCAGCAATCAGCGGCACATCGGTTTTTAGCAGGGCCTTGGCGACATTCTCCACCGCGGTAATCTGCGGCACCCCGACGCCTGCAACAATGCGCGTGGTGCAGATGGAACCCGGACCGATGCCGACCTTGACCCCGTCCGCACCATGATCGACCAGTGCCTTTGCCGCCGCCGTGGTGGCAATGTTGCCGCCAATGACCTGGGTTCTCGGGTAATGCTTTTTCACCCATTTCACGCGATTGAGCACGCCCTGGGAATGTCCGTGAGCGGTATCGACGACGATCACGTCGGCGCCGGCTTCGATCAGTGCTTCCACGCGTTCTTCGGTGCCGGTACCTACCCCCACCGCTGCGCCCACGCGCAACTGTCCCAGCTTGTCCTTGCAGGCGTATGGGTGCTCGGTCGATTTCTGGATGTCTTTTACCGTGATCAGGCCGCGCAGTTCGAAATTCTTGTTGACTACCAGCACGCGTTCCAGACGGTGCTCGTGCATGAGCGCCATGGCTTCTTCGCGGCTGGCACCCTCGCGCACGGTGACCAGCCGCCCGCGCGGCGTCATGATGTTTTTCACCGGCTGGTCGAGTTTGGTTTCGAATCGCAGGTCGCGGTTGGTGACGATGCCGACCACGCGCCCATTGGCGCCGACTACCGGCAGGCCGGAAATTTTGTACTGATGGGTGATATTCAGCACGTCGCGCACCGTCATGTTCTGGGTGACCGTGATCGGATCCTTGACCACACCGCTTTCGAAGCGTTTGACCTTGGCCACTTCCGCGGCCTGCGCCTTGGGAGACATGTTCTTGTGAATGATGCCGATACCGCCCTCCTGGGCAATGGCAATCGCCAGCCGCGCCTCGGTCACGGTATCCATGGCAGCGGACAGCACCGGTATGTTCAGGGAAATGGTTCGGGTCAGCTTGGTCTTGAGACTGACTTCACGCGGCAGGACGATCGAATGGGCAGGAACCAGCAGGACGTCGTCGAAGGTAAGGGCTTTTTGCACCACGCGCATGTTTTTGATCCCTTGCAAAGACCGTATTATACGCAAGGCGGCGTAAACGGCCAAGCAAGCCGTGCGTTAATTGGTTGACTCCATGGCACAAAATCGTTATGGTTGCCCGCAGCGTAAAGCGGGTTTTCATACCCCGAAGTGAGGTTAACGTGAAACAGATTATCAGCGTGATACTGGTGCTGCTATCCGGCACGGCCTACGGGCAGCTCCTGAAATGCGTGGACAAGTCCGGTAGGGTTGAGTATGCAAACGTTTGCCCGCCCGGCGCCCGGCAGGAGCAGACGGGAATCAAAAACACCCCCGCCAGCACGGGATCCCCGGCCGCACCGCAAAAATCGCTCGCCGAACGCGAAGCGGAGTTCCGCAAACGCCAAACCGAGCAACAGGAAGCGCAGTCGAAACAAGAGAAGAAAACGGCTGAAAGCCAGCAGACGCAACGTGCCTGCGAAGACTCGCGCGCCTATCTCAAGAGCCTGCAATCGGGCAACCGAATTGCACGCACCGATCCCAAGACCGGGGAACGCGCCTTCCTCGAAGACAAGGATTACGCGGGCGAAATCGCCAATGCCCAACGTCAGGTGGATACCAACTGCAAATAGGCCGCCTGGCCCGGTTTCAACTTTTCACGCTTCTACTTTTCCTTACCGCGCGCCGGCGACGTGCGTCCTTCGGATCCGCGATCAGCGGACGGTAGATTTCCACCCGGTCTCCTGAGCTGAGCACGCAATCCGGCTTGACCGCTTTGCCAAAAATGCCGATCTTTTGTCTGGACAGATCGATTTCTGGAAAGCGCTGCAGAATGCCGGAATTTTCTATCGCTTCGCGTGCCGTCGTGCCGGCAACAACTTCGAGTTCGATGAGCAACTGCGTTTCCGGCAGCGCGTAGGCGATTTCAACGCTCAGCGATTCGTCACGCTGTGCCATATACCTGCTCCGCGCGCCGCACAAAGCCGTCCACGATAGTGTTGGCGATGTAGCCGAACACCGGCCCGACCAGTTTATCCAGCAGCTTGCTTGAAAACTCGTAGTGCAGGCTGAATTCGATTTTGCAGCCCCGCCCGGAGAGATCGGTGAAGCGCCAGCTGCCGTCCAGCGTCCGGAACGGTCCCTTGACCAGCGTCATGCGCATTGCATGCGGCGGTTCTTTGAGATTTTCGGTGGTGAAGCTTTGTCTGATCCCGCGGTAATCGATATGTATCGTTGCCCGCGTTTTCTGCGGGTCGCGGTAACTTACCTCGGCACCGCCGCACCAGGGCAGAAACGCCGGATAGTTTTCTACCTGCTCGACCAAAATAAACATCTGCTGTGCCGAATAACCTACCAGCACCGATTTTTTGACTTCGGACATTCTTTTATCCCCGGCCGCACTGTTCCATGCAGCACGCTGGTAAAATATCAGATCTTCCCATGCGTTTCCCGCCATGAGTATCGCTCAGAACAAGAAAGCCTTTCATGACTACTTCGTCGAGGAGCGGTTCGAAGCCGGCGTGGTGCTGGAAGGCTGGGAGGTCAAAGCCATACGCGCCGGCCGCGTCCAGCTGCAGGAGGCTTACGTGGTTGTGCACAACACCGAGATTTTCCTGATCGGTTGCCATATCAGCCCGCTGCCAACCGCATCCACGCATATCAATCCTGACCCCACGCGCACCCGCAAGCTGCTCCTGCACGCTGCGGAAATCAACAAGCTGATCGGCAGCGTGGAGCGTGCCGGTTACACCCTGGTTCCGCTCGACATGCACTACGTCAAAGGACGGATCAAGCTGGAGATCGGCCTGGCCAAGGGCAAAAAGCAGCATGACAAGCGGGCCACGGAGAAGGAACGCGAGTGGCAGCGGGATAAACAGCGATTGATGAAAGCGAAGGCTTAAGGGCCGACTGCGGGACTGACTGCAGGTTCAGCAGGAACGCCACGTCTACGCCCGAAGGAAAATATGGGGTGGCCGATGGGACTCGAACCCACGACGACTGGAATCACAATCCAGGACTCTACCAGCTGAGCTACGGCCACCATAGAAACTGCTGCAATGCCATGCCACACGAATCTGGCGCGCCCGGCGGGACTCGAACCCACAACCCCCAGCTTAGAAGGCTGGTGCTCTATCCGGTTGAGCTACGGGCA
>CAKKQX010000286.1 GCA_919902235.1 Burkholderiales bacterium | reverse complement strand
CGCAAGGACGGTACGCTATTTCCGGCCGAACTCAATGTGGCCGAGATTCAGCTCGGTAGCCGGCGTCGTTTCACCGGCATCTTCCGCGATATCACCGAGCGCAAGATCGCGGAGGCACAGATCCTTCACCTGGCGCATTACGACAATCTCACCCAACTCCCCAATCGCACGCTATTTTATGACCGCATCGAGCATGCCATGAGCCTCGCCCGTCGCGACCGCCATGAATTAGCGCTGCTCTATCTCGACCTCGACGGCTTCAAGACGGTGAATGACGCTCTGGGACACGACAAGGGTGACGAGTTGCTCAAATACACCGCTGTGCGCATCCAGCGCGCGGTGCGCGAATCGGACACCGTAGCACGCCTCGGCGGCGATGAGTTCGCCGTCATCCTGCCGCATATCAGCAGCCGTGAGGACGTCATCGTGGCCGCCGACAAGATCATTGATGCCGTCAGCGCCAAATTCCTGCTTTCCGACGAAAACCAGCCAGTCACGATCGGCATCAGCGTAGGCATCGCAGTCTTTCCGGATGACGCGGACAACGTTGATCTCCTGATCAAGGCGGCGGACACCGCCATGTACCGCGCCAAGGAAGTCCGCAACAGTTTCCATTTCCTGTCCGATCACACCCGACCCGCCGTTTAATCCCCCGGTCCGCTGCAACGCCGCTGTTATACAATAACTGCCTGTTCGCCAAGTGGAGTCAGTCATGGGCATAGGCATCATCGTCATACTCGGCATCCTGGTCGTCGTGATCATCTATTTCGTGATGATTTACAACAATCTGGTGCAAATCAAGCATAACGTCACCAAGGCCTGGGCCAATATAGACGTACTGCTCAAGCAGAGCCATGACGAACTGCCGAAACTGATCGAGACCTGCAAGCAGTACATGAAATTCGAGCAGGACACGCTGACCCGCGTGATGGAAGCGCGCTCCAGGGTGTTTACCGCGCGCGAAGCGCAGAACATCCCCCAGCTCGGCCAGGCCGAAGGCAGCCTGCGCGGCGCGCTCGGCAGCCTGTTCGCGCTCGCCGAGGCCTACCCCGATCTCAAGACCAACCAGACTTTCCAGCAGCTCCAGGCACGCATATCCAGCCTGGAGAACGCCATCGCCGACCGCCGCGAGTTCTACAACGAGTCGGTCAACGTCAATAACGTGCGCATCGAACAGTTTCCCGACTCCATCGCCGCCGGCATGTTCAACTTCAAGCCCGCCCAGCTGCTCGAGTTCCAGGCCGAAGAAAAAGCCGACGTCGACGTGCAGAAGCTTTTCAGTTCCTAACCCCGCCTTGTAATGACCGGGGCTTTCAGGTTCCACACCTCGGAGTGGCTCACCGGGGGCGTCCACTTTCTCATTCTGGCCTTCGCCTTGCAGGCGGAAGACCCCGCGGTATGGCCGTATGCGCTGGCCGCGATGGCCGTCGTGAGTTTCTTCGCCTGGATCGCCAGTTACCGGCGCTACCGCACGATTCACGACCTGCCGACTTCCAGGGTCGCCTCCGCTGCGCAGGGATACGTTGAGCTATTCGGACGCTCGGAATTGCTGCCAGGCCATCCTGTCGTGAGCAGGCTGAGCGGGCTGCCGTGCTGCTGGTTCCGCTATTACACTGAACGCAAGACTGCCGACGACAAGTGGGAACAGGTGGATAGCGGCATCAGCACCGAGCACTTTCTGCTGGTTGACGCCAGTGGCGAGTGCGTGATTTCTCCCGACGGCGCCGAGGTGCTGAGCGAGCGCAAGCAGACCTGGACACAGGGCGACTATCGTCATACCGAATGGCTGTTGCTGCCCAAAGGCGTGCTTTATGCCATCGGCGAATTCAGCACGATCAGCGGCAACATCACCGAACTGGATGAACGCGCTGACGTGAGCGACCTGCTCACCGAATGGAAAAAAGACAAGAACCGGCTGCTGGCGCGTTTCGACCTCAATCGTGACGGCGAGATCGACCTGAAAGAATGGGAACTCGCGCGCCTGCAAGCGCAGCGCGAGGTGCGGCAACGCCATAGCGAAGGGCGTGCAGCCGTGACGGAGGGCGTGCACCTGCTGCGCAAACCGCGCGACGGCCGGCTTTTTCTGCTCGCCAACGCGCTGCCGGAAAAACTGGGACGCCGTTTTGCATTCTGGAGCTGGCTGCATTTGGTGGTGTTTTTCGGCGCCGGCGCCATATCCCTGCTGCTGTTTCTTTGACAGCAGCTATAATCGGGGCGTGATACGCACGCTGGAAACGCTCAACTTCGATAACCGCTACGGCCGGCTGCCCGGCGGATTCTATTCGAGACTGGAACCGACCCCGCTGCCCGATCCGCGTCTCGTCAGCTTCAATCCCGCCGTCGCGCAACTGATCGACCTCGACCCGGCCGAAGCGCGACGCGAAACATTCGTCGCTGCGATGGCCGGCAACACGCCGCTGCCCGGCGCCGATCCGCTGGCCATGCTCTACGCCGGCCACCAGTTCGGCCACTACGTGCCGCAACTGGGTGACGGCCGCGCCATCCTGCTGGGCGAGGTGGTCAACAGCCACGACGAGCGCTGGACGCTGCAGCTCAAAGGCGCCGGTGTAACGCCCTACTCGCGCGGCGCCGACGGCCGCGCCGTGCTGCGCTCGACCATACGCGAATATCTGTGCTCGGAGGCGATGCACGGCCTGGGCATACCCACCACGCGCGCGCTGTGCATCGTCGGCGCCGACCAGCCGGTGTTCCGCGAAAGCGTCGAAACCGCAGCGGTGTTGCTGCGGCTGGCGCCTTCACACGTGCGCTTCGGCTCGTTCGAGGTGTTTTACTACCGCAAGCAGCGCGAGCAACTGAAGCTGCTCGCCGATCACGTAATCGAGGAGCACTTCCCCGAACTCGAAGTTATTGCGGACAGCTATCCACGTTTTCTCGCCGAAGTCATCGCCCGCACTGCGCGCCTCATCGCGCGCTGGCAGGCGGTCGGTTTTGCGCATGGCGTGATGAACACCGACAACATGTCCATCCTGGGGCTGACGCTGGATTACGGTCCGT
>CAKKQX010000285.1 GCA_919902235.1 Burkholderiales bacterium | reverse complement strand
ACTGTGGATCGTTGAGCGACATCAGCATGCCGGCAAGCCGCAGCGAACGACTTTTGAGATAGTCGCGGAAAGTCCTAAGGTAACTAGTCATGGAGATATAAACCGGGTTATGCCGCAGCGGTGTTTTTGAGCTCTGTTTGACGCAAAGCGGCGGTCGCGTATTCGGCGAGCGCTTCGCGCAAAAAATCGAGACCTTCGCCGCTTTCGGCGCTGATCCATATGCGGCTGATTGTACCACATTCGCCGCGCTCCAGCCGCGCCGGCACCAGGGTCAGGTCAATCTTGTTGAAAACCAGCAGCTGGGGCACGATATCGGCGCCGATTTCGGTCAGCACCTGGTCGACTGCGGCAATCTGCGCCTCGCGGTCCGCACTGCTGGCGTCCACCACATGCAGCAGCAGATCCGCATGGGTCGTCTCCTCCAGCGTGGCGCGGAACGCGGCTACCAGGGTATGCGGCAGCCTTCTGATAAACCCGACGGTATCCGACAACACCACCGTATTTCCGTGCGCGGTGTGGACGCGGCGCGTCGTGGTATCGAGCGTCGCGAACAATTGATCGGCCGCATAGGCGCCGGCGCGCGTCAGGCGGTTGAACAGGGTTGATTTGCCGGCGTTGGTGTATCCGACGAGCGACACCGACAGCAGATTGGCGCGGTGGCGCGCCCGGCGCTGGACTTCGCGCTGGTTCTTCAGTTTCGCGAGTTTTTCCTTGAGCACCTTGACGCGTTTGCCGAGCAGGCGGCGGTCGGTTTCAAGCTGGGTTTCGCCGGGGCCGCGTAACCCGATGCCCCCTTTCTGGCGTTCCAAATGGGTCCAGCCGCGCACCAGCCGGGTCGCGAGATGCTCGAGCTGCGCAAGCTCGACCTGCAGTTTGCCTTCATGGCTGCGTGCGCGCTGGGCGAAAATGTCCAGAATGAGGCTGGTACGGTCAACCACGCGGCAATGGAGCAAGCGCTCGAGATTGCGTTCCTGAATGGGTGACAGTTCGTGGTTGAAAATCGCCACAGAAGCGCGGGTCGCCGCGACTGCGTCGGCAATTTCCTGCACTTTGCCCTTGCCGGCGAACAGCGCAGGGTCAGGCCGCTGCCGGCGGCCCTTGATCAGCGCCCGCACGCTCACGCCGGCGCTTCCCGCCAGCAGTTGCGCTTCCTCCAGGTTTTCCTTGTAGTCCGCCTCGCCGAAATCGAGGCCGACAAGCACCGCCTCCGTGCCGCTGCCGGGGCGGTCAAACATGAATGCTGCCGCAACCACCTGCCATCAACTGTCTGAACTCTCTTCAATCTGGAAACTGACGGCGCGCGCGGGAACCACGGTCGAAATCGCGTGTTTGTAGACCATTTGCGTAACCGTGTTTTTGAGCAGAACGACGTATTGGTCGAAGGAATCGATCTGGCCCTGCAATTTAATGCCGTTGACCAGATAAATGGATACCGGGATATGCTCTTTACGCAAAGTATTCAGGAACGGGTCTTGTAGCAACTGCCCTTTATTGCTCATGATACCCTCGCCATTGTAATTATTCGGATTGTCACTGTACTCGATTTTATGTCGTTATGCCATAGGCTTAGCTGCTAAATGGCCAGCACGAGACTAGCGTGAACCGGCTCTGACATAAGGGTTGCGGCCGGTTTTGAATTCCACTTTAAGCGGTGTGCCCTGCAGTTTGAAAGCATCGCGGAAAAAACGTTCCAAATATCTGCGATAACTTTCCGGCACATGCTCGAGCGCGTTGCCGTGAACGATGATGCGCGGAGGGTTGGCGCCGCCCTGATGCGCGTAGCGCAGCTTGGGACGGGACATCCCGGCACGCGGCGGCTGTTGCTGGGTGACTGCCGCTATCAGCGCGCGCGTGAGCCTGGGCGTTGGCAGCCGGGTCATCGCCGCGGCATAGGCCGCGTCCACCGACTTCATGACGGCGGCCACGCCCGTTCCCTGGAGGGCGGAGATGAAATGCATTTTCGCAAAACCCAGGAAATTGAGCTTGTGCGCCAGTCCGCGTTTGAGCATGTCGCGGTCATACTCCGGCAGCTTTTCCCATTTGTTGACCGCGACCACCAGCGCGCGCCCGGCTTCCAGGATAAATCCGGCAATATGCGCATCCTGATCGGAAATTTCCTGCCGCGCATCGAGCACCAGGATCACCACGTTGGCGTCGGCGATGGCCTGCAGGGTTTTGATCACCGAAAATTTCTCTGCCGCCTCTTCCACCCGGCCGCGTTTGCGCATGCCGGCGGTATCGATCAGCGTATAGCGCTTGTCGTCGCGCGAAAACTCGACATAAATCGAGTCCCGCGTGGTGCCCGGCTGATCAAAAACGATGACGCGGTCCTCTCCCAGCAGGGCGTTGACCAGCGTGGACTTGCCGACATTGGGGCGGCCGACGATTGCGATGCGGGGATGCTTGTCTTCGTCCGGTGACGGCTCGCGCGCTTCCGCAAAATCCGCCAGCACGAGGTCCATCAGGTCGGAGACGCCTTCGCCGTGCGACGCCGCAATG
>CAKKQX010000284.1 GCA_919902235.1 Burkholderiales bacterium | reverse complement strand
CACGCTTCGAAAACCAGAGCGTCGGCGTTGTCAAGCAAATAAACAGCCTCATGCTGGCGTAGCGGCCTGGGAACCACGGAACCGTCCGCGCGTCCACCGCGCAACATTGAGCAGTAGAACGGAACGCGCGCGACGCCGTGCGACTGCACTCCAAGCGATTCTGCTTTCACCAGCACGCGCGCAGCCGCGGCCGCCATGCCGGGGCGGGCTCCGGCGTTCTGCAAAGCCCGTGCTGTCAAGTCCTCCAGAGCGGCTGCCTCTACGATCACCAAGGTTGCGGTTCCGGCGGGGATCGTTCAGGCGGTTGTCGGAAAGCGCTGCGCAGCCGGCTTTGTTTTCACGCGCTCATGTGCATTTTCGTGAGCGTGAACTCGCGATGGCCGAGCACTTCCGAACAAGTCAATCGACCGTTGCATGTGCGCACCATGAGATCGAGCAGCATGTCGCCCGCGCGGTTGAGATCCATCTCGCCCTGCAAGAGCGGCGAGACGTCGAGGTCGATATGCTCGCGCATCGTCTTGCAGGTGTTTGGATTTGCCGACAGCTTGATCACAGGCATGACGGGGTGACCGATAACGTTGCCTTGTCCCGTCGGGAAAAGGTGCAGCACGAATCCGCCCGCCGCCTGGTTGGTCAGGCATTCCGCTCCCGGCGAAGGCCCGTCCATGAACCACAGGCCCCTGCCCCTGGGCTCTTCGGCCGGTCCCAGCACGCCGACGAACTTGGTGCGTTTGCCGATTTTTTCGAGATTGCCGAAGGCCTTTTCCTCGATCGTGGTGAGACCGCCGGCGATGTTTCCTTTCGTGGGCTGGGAGTCGGACAGGTCGTCGGTCTTCTCGCGCAGGATGAAGTCGTTGTACCGGTTCCACGTTTCGAGGAACAGCTTTGCGACCTCCGGGGTCGCGGCGCGAGCGGCACAGATATCCTCGGCGCCGGTGATCTCGGACGTCTCGGCAAAACAGGTCGTCACACCCATGGGATCGATCCTGTCCATGACGTTGCCCACCGTTGGGCAGGATGCAAGCCCCGAGGTCGTATCCGATTCTCCGCACTTGGTTGCGATATGCAGGTCGCTGAAGGGGCACTCGACCCGCTCCAGCTCGCTCGCCCAATGCATGTATTCGGCCGCCTGGCGCGAGGCGTTCATGATGGTCAGGAGATCACCATGACGCTCGATGCTGAAGCCCTTCACGGGCTTGCCGGTCTTCGCGATACCATCCACGATGCGCGCCGTCCAACCGGGTTCGATGCCGATGACAACGACTGCAGCGACGTTGGGGTGCGAGCCGGTGCCGATCATCGTGCGAAAATGGTGGTCGAGATCGCGTCCGAACTGGGCGCGACCATAGCCGTGGGGTATCGCGATGCAGCCTTTCACGATGCCCGCAACAGCTTCGGAAGCCGTGTTGGATAAGTCGTCCAGCGGCAGCACGACGACATGATTGCGGATGCCAACGCGCCCGTTCTCGCGGCGGTAGCCCTTGATGGTGAGATTCGGCATGGTTACCACCGCTTGGTGCGCAGGTTGTGGACATGGACGTGCTGGCCTTTCTTGATCGGCGCCACCGCGCGGCCGATGTCGTGTCCGTACTTCACGACCGTTCCCTTTTCCTCGATGTCGGCCACGGCAATCTTGTGGCCCAGCGGTATATCGTCGAGCGCTACGATGGTGATCGTCTCGCCGGTATCCATGACGCGTCCCGTCAGGGCCTGTCCGCGCTTAACTGATTCGGTCACGGCGACGCCCACCGTGTCCGTTGTGGAGTGCGTCAGAAAATGAATCATCGTTTCCCCTCGTGAATGTGTGTGTCGATTGTGCTTGCGCGCTTGAGGAGCTCGCGCAGAAACTCTGTTTTCGGCGCGGGCCCACGCTCACCGCGTGGCGGCAGCTTTTCTACGCTGGCTTCGAGCAGCGCACAGGCCTTCAAATTGGCGTACAGGGCATCGTAGACGGCCATGCTGGCTGCGATGACTTCATCGTCGCTTTCCTTGATCAGCATCATGCCGTCTGAGATCGCGAGCAGCCCGACGGCCATCTGACCGTAATCTTCGTCGGGCGCTGGCCGATAATCGTGCAACACGCAGTCGACGCCGCCGGCAATGATTTTGGCCATGCGATCGAGCGCCGGGTCGTGGAGTTGATATTTCGTCAGGAACTTCTGGAACGTAGTGCCCCGAGCGTCATGAGGCCCAAGTTCGACCCCCGGAATGGCGAACGGGATTGCATCGGCCGGTCGCTCGTCCTCCCTGCCCCAGGGCACGAAGACGAACTCGGCGTCCGGATCGATAAAGCGCTTGATCAGCCAGGGACAGGCAACACGGTCCAGATGCACGTAGTTTCTCGTTACCCACTTCACGATCGCTCCTCGCGGACGCCCTTCACTCGGGGCGCACGCCCGCAACTTTTATGATCTCCCGGTACTTCGCTGCGTCCTGCCTGATGGTTGCCGCCAATTCCCCTGGCGTGCCGGGCGCGACCTCGACGCCGGTGCTGACCAGAAAATCATTAACCTCTTTCGACTTCAGAATGCGCACGAGTTCGGCGTTGAGCTTTGCAATGACGGCTTTCGGCGTTTTGGCGGGCACGAAAAACGCAAACCAGATGCTGGTCTCGAAATCCTTGAGACCTGATTCCTGCATGGTCGGCACGTCGGGCAACAGATCAGAGCGCTTGGCAGTCGTAAGCGCGAGCGCTTTGAGCCGGCCTGCCTTGACGTGAGGAATCGCAGGTCCCATGCCCAGATAGCCGTACTTGACCTCTCCGGACATGACCGCCAGGACCGACGGACCTCCACCCTTGTAAGCCACGTGCAGGCTTTTCACTCCCGCCTTCAGGTTGAAAAGCTCGCCCGTCAGGTGCTGTGACGTGCCGATGCCCGGAGACGCATACGACAAAGCCTTCGGATTGGCTTTCGCCAGCGCGATCACTTCCTTGATGCTTTTAGGAGCGAACGTAGGATGAGCCGCGGCCAGAATCGGCGAGATCGTTCCCTGCGTGACCGGCGCAAAGTCCTTATCCACGTCGTAAGGCACCTTGTCGAGCAATATCGGATTGACCGATATCTCACGCGTCGAACCCACGAACACGGTGTAGCCGTCCGCATTGCTGCGCGCGACGATCTCGCTCGCGATCACGCCACTGGCGCCGCCGCGAGGGTCGATCACCACCGTTTTGCCCCAGCTTTCGGTCATACGCTGGGCGACGGCGCGCGCGAGAATATCGGTGTTGCCGCCCGGTGGGTAAGGCAACACCATGCGGATCGGGCGTTCGGGGTATGCTTTGGCCGCGGCCTGGGGGCCACCGTCCTGCGCAAACGCGCTGCCGGCGCACAAGACGACTTTTGCGCACCACAAACCCAACCCTGTGACAGTCCGCCAGTATCGAATCATCTCGGCTCCCCTCGTTTCGATTTCACATAGCGCGCAGCATCACTCGATGCTGCGTATCCGCATCACGACTCTCCTCCCCGCTTTCCACCATCGCTGGCGTGTCGGGAAGCGCAGGCACGCCACACCATCGTTACGGCAAGCCCCTGAACTTGCCGTCCGCTCTTGATCAGCGGCACCACTGACAGAAAAGGACGGCACAGTGATGGCCGCACCTGGAGCCGCGCACGCAACAGTAACACAATAACAGCTTTTGCTGGATGGGTTGCTCAGGCCGATTCGCCGTATTTCAGGATGAAATCCGCAATCGCCGCCGGATCGTTGATATCGAATTGCGGCAGCCCGCTGTCCAGCCGCCGGTCGCTGG
>CAKKQX010000283.1:3869-13005 GCA_919902235.1 Burkholderiales bacterium | reverse complement strand
AGGTGCTTGCGCGCCTCGGCGGCGCCTTTGAACTCGCGGCCCCACGCGTTCTTTTCGAGCTCGGCCTTCCATTCTTCGTCCTCGACGATGCGCGCGAAGGCGCGGTCCCAGAATGCCGTCTGCGCTGCCGTCAGGCCTTTCGGTCCGAGGAACCCGCGCCACGCGTAGTACACGGCGTCGATGCCCTGTTCGCGAAACGTCGGCGCGCTGGCGAATACCCCGCCCTGGCGCTGCGCGGAACTGATGCCCAGCACGCGGATCTTGGCGCTCTGCATGTGCGGCAGCGCGCTTCCGGCGGTGCCGGCCCAGACCTCGACATGGCCGCCGAGCGCCGCAGTGGTGCCCGCGCCGCCCGAGGAATAAACGACAATTTTCAGTGCCCTCGGATCGACGCCGGCGGCACGCGCGATCATGCCCAGCACGATGTGGTTCTGGTTGCCGCGCGCCGGCGAAATCCCGAAGCTCACCGACGCCGGATCCTGTTTCAGCCGCGCAACGAGATCCTTGCCCGAGATGATTTGCGATTCGTTGCGGGCCCACACTGCCACGTACTCGTGCATCAGGATGTTGAGCGGCGTGACATCCTGGTAGCGCAAGGTGCTGAGGCCGATGATCTGATTGGTCACCAGCGCGGTATTAAGCGTCGAGATGTAGTGGCCGTCTCCGGGATGCTGGTTGACGAAACTCCATGCTACCGTGCCACCACCGCCCGGCCGGTTGTTGACGCTGACGGTGGGCATGCCCGGCAACGATTGCAGAAAGCGCTGAATCGTGCGCGCCGGAAGACACCACGATCTCGATATTCCTGTCCGGCTTCCATTCCTGGGCGTAAGCCGCGCCCATTGCAAACGACACCGCTGCCGCTGCGGCAAGCCCGACGCCGCGACCCAACCATGCTGCGGCAGTGCTGTTTCCACCCGCCATGACTCCCCCCACCTTTCATTGTCGAGCCCGGAACGCGCCGCGCCATTATAGGTGCCGCATGTGCTGCGCACAACGCGCGAGCCGCGGTTCAGCGCGCAAAGCCCGCGTTGCGGCAGGCATTTCATCCTGTCCATTTGTTCATCTGATTGCAGGGGGAACTGCGGCGCGGCGCGTGAGGACAAAAACATGCTCCATATTACGGAATTTTCGCCTGCATTGCGGCGTGCTGCAGTAAAATTCACGGCTGAACTGCATATCCAGATCGTGGAAAAAATGTCCGCTTTCCCAGCCGCATCACCGCAACCCCGGGCCCGCCCCGATCTTTCGCGCTTTCTCAACCCGCGCGGCGTCGCCATCGTCGGCGCTTCCAATGACCTCACGCGCATCGGCGGCCAGCCGATACGCCTGCTCACCGAATACGGCTATACGGGCAAGGTCTATCCGGTCAATCCGAAATACGCCGAAATCAAGGGCCTGCCCTGCTACCCCGATCTGGCCGCCGTACCCCAGCCGTGCGACGTGGCGCTGATCGCGCTCGCCGCTGCGCAGGTGCCGGGCGTGATTGAACAATGCGGCAAAGCCGGCATCCCTTTCGCGCTGGTGCTGTCCGCGGGGTTCAGCGAAGTCGGCGCCGAAGGCAAGGCGCTGCAGGAAAAACTCGCCGCCGCGGTGAAAAAAAGCGGCGTGCGCATCGTCGGCCCCAACTGCCTCGGCATCCTCAATCTGCAGGACAACGCGCGCATCGGTTTCGGCGGCACCCTGCAGTTGAAAACCCTCAGGCACGGCCCCATCGCCATGGTCACGCAGTCGGGCGGCTTCGGCTTCGGCGCCGTTGCCACCGCGGCGTATTACGGCGTCGGTTTCAACTATGCCATTTCGACCGGCAACGAAGCTGACCTCACCGCGCTCGACTGGCTTACCTATGTAATCGAACTGCCGGAAGTGGAAATCGTGGTCGCTTTCCTCGAAGGCGTGCAGGATGGCCGGCGGCTGGTCGAAATCGGCGAGCGCGCGCTTGAACTCGGCAAACCGATACTCGCCTGGAAGGTCGGCAACTCCGCCGCCGGCAAGCAGGCCGCAACCTCGCATACCGCGCGGCTTACCGCCGGCTACGAACTCTACCGCACCGCATTCCGCCTCGGCGGCTTCGTCGAAGTCCGCGACATCGACGACCTGGTCGACATCTGCAAGGCTTTCCAGACCAGGAAGCTGCCGCGCGGCAAGCGCGTCGGCGTCATCACGCTCTCCGGCGGCGCCGGCGTGCTGATGGCCGACCGCTGCGTCGAGCATGGCCTGGAATTGCCGCCGCTGTCACCGGCCACGGCGCAAAGCCTGCGCAGTTTTGTCGCCGCCTTCGCCACCGTCGGCAATCCGGTGGATGCCACGCCGCAGGGTTACAACGACAACTTCGCCACCTACAACCGGCTCATCCGCGAAGTGATGGCCGATCCCAATATCGACATGGGCGTGGCGCGCGCGCCGCGCGGCAAGGCCGCCGTCGCCTGGTCGCGCGGGCTGGTCGAACTGCTGCGCGAAACCGACAAGCCTTTTCTGCTCAACTGGCCGACTTCTCCCGACGACAATCCCGAAGTGGTCGAATTCCTCGAACAAAACGGCGTGGCCTGCCTGCTCACGCCCACCCGCGCCGTGCAGGCGCTAGCCGCACTCAATGAGTTCGCGCACAAAAAACGCGCGTATGCTGAACGCAGAAAGCGCGTTTTCAAGCGCATCATCACACCTCAAAAACTCGATTTGCCGACCGGCGCATCGACGCTGGGTGAGCATCGTTCCAAAGCCCTGCTTAAAACTTATGGTGTGCCGGTGGTTACGGAAACTCTGCTCGCCGCCACCGAGGTCGAGAAACTCGAGCGTAGTCCGCTGCCCTTCCCGCTGGCGCTCAAGATCGAATCGCCTGACATTCCGCACAAGACCGAAGCCGGCGTGGTGCGGCTGCACATCGCCGACCTCGCGCAACTGAAGCAGGCCGCGCGCAATCTCATCACCGCCGCGGGACAATACAAACCCGATGCGCGCATCGACGGCATCCTGGTGCAACAGATGGCCAGCGGAGTCGAAGTCATCGTCGGCGCGGTCGACGACCCCTTCTTCGGTCCCGTCGTCACTTTCGGCCTCGGCGGCGTGTTCACCGAACTGCTGCATGACGTGACCTGCCGCTTTGCGCCATTCGACACTGCTACCGCCACAGAGATGATCGCCGAGATCAGGGGCGCGCCGCTGCTGTCCGGCTACCGCGGCCGGCCTGTGCTCGACACCGCAGCGCTGGCCGATGCGCTGTCGCGCATATCTTTGCTGATCGCTGACCACGCCGGTCGCATCGCGGAAATCGACATCAATCCGCTGTTCGTGCGGCCCGAAGGCCAGGGTGTGCTCGCCGCCGACGCGCTGATCGTACTGAAAAACCCAAATTAGTTGTCACAGAGGACGTAGAGGAAAATCAATTCTAAGCTGCAAAGCACATCATGGGCAGCATCGGGCGCAAGGCATACGAGAGCGGAGATTACGAGAAGGCGATGCTATCGTGCGGACAGGGCGTCGTGTTCGCGGATAGAATCGAACCGCTGGCCGCCATCGTCGATCGCCTCGAAGCTGAAGCACATGCCGCGCTGTCCCGCTTGCGCAACATCTACCCTGGACCCGCTGCCATGCCGGCGCAAAGCTGCTGATCCGCAGCACGGAGGAGCACGTGAAAAATCGTAAGTATATGTTTTTATTTATATTATTTTCATTTCTTGGATCTGCGCAAGCGCAAACCTATCCGACCAGGACCGTGCGCCTCGTCGTGCCGTTCGCCGCCGGCGGCAGCACCGACATCATCGGCCGCATCGTGGCGCAAAAGCTCAATGAAATGTGGGGCCAGCCGGTGGTGGTCGACAACCGGCCCGGCGGCAGCACGGTAATCGGCACCGACATCGTCGCCAAGTCCGCGCCCGACGGTCACACCCTGCTCGTCACGCCGGCGCCGTTCACCATCGTGCCCGGCCTGATCAGCAAACTGCCCTACGATCCGCAAAAGGATTTCGAGCCGATCACGCTCATCAACACCACGCCGCTGGTGGTGGTCGTCAATCCGGGTGTGCCGGTGAAATCGGTGAAGGAACTCATCGCGCTGGCCAAAGCAAAGCCGGGCATGCTCAATTTCGGCTCTTCGGGCAGCGGCGGCTCCAACCATCTCGCCGGTGAACTGTTCAACGCCATGGCCGGCACGAAGATCGTGCACATCCCTTACAAAGGCAATGCGCCGGCGCTGGCCGATCTGGTGGGCGGTCACCTCGACATCGTGTTTAACGGCCTGACTTCGGCGATCGCGCTGATCAGGTCCGGCAGGCTGCGCGCGCTTGCGGTCACCAGCCTCAACCGCGCCGGCGCCCTGCCCGACATGCCGACGCTCGACGAGTCGGGACTCAAGGGATTCCAGGCCGTGGCATGGAACGGGCTCACCGCACCGGCGCGCACGCCGCGCAATGTCATCAACAGGATCAATGCCGACCTGATCAAGGTCATCAAATCCCCGGATCTGGTCGAAAAACTCAGAAGCGAGGGCTCGGATCCGGTCGGCAGCTCGGTGGAGGACTACCAGAGCTTCCTGCGCGATGAAATCATCAAGTGGGGAAAAATCATAAAATCCGCCGGCGTCAAATCCTTATAGGCCATCGTCATGAGCATACAGGTCACGCACGATAACGGCATTGCCACGGTGCTGCTCAACCGCCCCGACAAGTTGAACGCGCTGTCGGGCGAGATGTATCACGAGCTGGCGGATTGTTTTGAGCAATTGGGCAACGACGAGGCGGTGCGCGCGGTGGTGCTCACCGGCGCCGGCCGCGCCTTCTGTGCCGGCGGTGATGTAAGCTCCATGGGTAATTACGACGTGGTTTCCGGCCGCAAGCGCTCGCGCGGCCACCATCGCACCGTCATCAATCTGCACAACCTGGAAAAACCGGTGATCGCCGCGGTGCGCGGCCCCGCCGCCGGCATCGGCGCCAGCCTCGCTCTGGCGAGCGATCTCATCATCGCCTCCGAAACCGCCTACCTGCTGATGGCGTTCAAGAACGTCGGCATCCCGCCCGACGGCGGCGCGGTGTTTTTTCTGACGCAATACCTGGGCATCGCGCGCGCCAAGGAACTGGTCTACACCGCGCGCAAGCTGCCGGCGCAGGAAGCGCAGGAAATGGGCATCGTGATGAAAGTGGTGGCCGACGACAGGCTGGAAGCCGAAGCACAGGCGCTCGCGCGCGAACTCGCGTCTTCCGCCACCTACGCGCTGACGCTGGCCAAGAAAATGTTCCAGTCCATGTACACGCCGACGCTGGAGCAATTGCTGGAAATGGAAATCCTCGCGGTATGCGGCGCGCGGCTCACCCACGACCACAAGGAAGGCATTGCAGCGTTCAAGGAAAAACGCAAACCGCGGTTCAGTGGCCGCTGATTGTGTGCTTATTTGTTTTGATTTAATCCTGTAAATACGCCTCATCAATCCTGTTAATCCTGTCAATATTTTTGTTTTTTTAAGATCAATCATTTTATGGATGCATATCTGGAGCGTCCGGACGGCTGCACGCTGTACTACACCGTCGATGACCACACCGATCCGTGGCGCAAGGCGGACACCATACTTTTCGTGCACGGCCTGGCCGAGTCGGGCGAGGCCTGGCGCGGCTGGGTGCCGCATTTTGCGCGCCACTACCGCGTGGTGCGCATCGACCTGCGCGGCTTCGGCCGCTCCACGCCCATGCCCGGCGAGCATCAATGGACCATGGACGAGTTGCTCGACGACATCGAAGCGTTAATCCGCCGCCTCGGCTGCGAGCGCGTGCATCTCGTCGGCGCCAAGAGCGGCGGTTCGATGGTGCTGAAAATGGCGGCAGACCGTCCCGCGCTGGTGCACACGCTGATCGGCGTGACGCCGCCACTCACCCCCGCCGCGGGCGTGGATGAGTGGGTAAAGCACATAGCGACCAGAGGCGTGCCCGACTGGGCGCGCCACACCATGCAGGGGCGGCTGGGCAGCGCGGCGTCACAGGCCGAGGTCGACTGGTGGGTGGAAAATCTGCAGGGCAAGACCCCGCTGTCCACGCTGCAGGGCTATCTGCGCTGGGTGCCCAAGCTCGACATACGCGCCGACGTCGAACGTATCACCTGCCCCACGCTCATCATCACCACCACCGGCAGCGGACTGCGCTCGGTGGACGGCGTGAAGGCGTGGGTGTCACGCGTCAAATCCGCGCGCCTGCTGGTGCTCGAAGGCGACGCCTGGCATGCCGCCGGCGCCTATCCCGACCGCTGCGCGCAGGCAAGCGTGGACTTCCTCGCAGAATATAGAAACCGGCAGATTTCAGGATGATCGTCAAATGGGGCAAGGTCGTGAAGGCATCCGACGCCAAGGCCGATTAAACGTCGAGCGAACAGAACAAAATGGAGATTGGCTTATGAATGACAGGACACGCGCATGGCTCGCCGGCTTGCTGTTCCCGTTGTGCATCCCTGCCGCAACGGCTGCGGAATACCCAAGCAAGCCGATACGCCTGGTCGTGCCCTTCCCCGCGGGCGGACCGGTCGACATCACGGCGCGCACGGTTGCGCCGCGGCTCACCGAAGCGCTGGGCCAGCGCATCGTGATCGACAATCGCGGCGGCGCCGGCGGCATCCTCGGCTCCGACATCGTCGCCAAGTCGCCTGCCGACGGCCATACCCTGCTGTTGTGCACCACCGGCAATGCCATCAACGTCAGCCTGGTGCCCAATCTGCCGTACGACATCAAAAAGGATTTCGTGCCGATTTCCATGATGGTGATCATCACCAGCATACTGGTGGTGCATCCTTCGCTGCCGGTAAAGTCGGTCAAGGAACTGATCGAGCTCGCCAAAGCGAAGCCCGATGCCCTCAGCTACGCCTCCACCGGCAACGGCGCGCCCACCCACCTGGCAGGCGAACTGTTCAAGAGCATGGCGGGAATCAAAATCGTGCACGTGTCGTACAAGGGTGCGGCGTCGGCCGTGGTCGATTTGCTGAGCGGACATGTGCAGCTGTCGCTGATCAGCGCCCCCGGCGTCATGCCGCATGTCAAAAACGGCCGACTGCGGGTGCTGGCGGTCACCAACGCCAAACGCTCGGTGCTGCTGCCCGAAGTGCCGACCATGAGCGAAGCGGGATTGCGCGGCTACGAATCGGAGGGATGGCATGGCCTGTTTGCGCCTGCGGGCACGCCCAAGCCGGCGGTCGACCGCCTCTATAAGGAAATTGCGGCGATACTGCGCGATCCCAAAATCAGCGCGCAACTTATTGCCGGCGGCGCCGAGCCGGTGGGCATGCCGCCCGCCGAATTTGGCGTGAAGCTGCATAATGAAATCGACAAATGGGCGAAGGTGGTCAAGACTTCCGGCATGAAAGTCGACTGACTCGCGCAACGGCAGTAACATATTGTTTTAATTGAAGAAAGGAAGTCACGTGATACCCAGCCTCAAAGACAACTCGCCGCTCGGGATTTATCTCGAGCATTGCAAGAAAGGCGAGCTCGCATATCAGGTTTGCACCGACGACAACACACCGGTGTTCTACCCGCGCGCGGTCGCCCCCGGCAGCGGCAGCGGCAATCTCGAATGGCGCGTGTCCAAGGGTTTGGGCACCGTCTACACCACCACTGTCATGTACTACAAGGGCGAGCCCCCGCTCAATGTGGCGATGATCGATCTCGACGAGGGCTTCCGCATGATGAGCCGGGTCGAAGACATCGATGCCATGCAGGTGAAAATCGGCATGCGTGTCAAAGTCAGAATGCATCCGGGCGACGACAAGCAGCCGCCTTATCCGGTGTTTACTTCCCTCTCCCCCGACTCCTCTGCCCTCACTGGAAGAGGAGCGGCAGATGTTTCCCTTCTCCCTCCGGGAGAAGGGTCGGGGATGAGGGAAGGGGGCGCGAAATGAGCGGACTGCAAAGAGGCAGCATCGCCGTCGTCGGCGCTGCGGAATCGGATCTCGGCCAGGTCGCGCCCAACACCAGCCCGGTTGATCTGATGGCGCAGGGCACGATGCGCGCGCTCGACGATTGCGGATTAAAGCTCTCCGACGTCGACGCCCTGTTCGTGGCGGCAACCCAGGTGCGCATGGGACCGATGGCACTCGCCGAATACCTGCGCATCAAACCCAAATATTTCGACGGCACCCAGATCGGCGGCTCGTCCTTCATGTCGCACCTTGCCCACGCGCATGCCGCGATTCAGTTCGGGCTGTGCGAAGTGGCGGTGATCGCCTACGGCAGCACCCAGCGCTCGGTGTCGCGCGCCGCAGCGTCCCCGCGCGAATACAATCCGTACGAATCGCCGTACCGCCCCATCCTGCCGATCAGCGCCTATGCCATGGCCGCGGCGCGCCACATGCACCAGTACGGCACCACGCGCGAGCATCTGGCCGAAGTCGCGGTCGCTGCGCGCAAATGGGCGCTGCTGAATCCCCAGGCCTGGGAAAAAGAGCCGCTGACCATAGCGCAGGCGCTCAACGCGCGCATGGTGAGTTATCCCTTCACCGTGCGCGACTGCTGCCTGGTGGTCGACGGCGGCGGCGCCATCGTGCTCACTTCCGCCGCGCGCGCCAAATCGCTGAGGAAAAAACCGGTCTACGTGCTGGGCGTGGGCGAAGCGCTGAGCCATGCCAATATTTCCAGCATGCCCGACTTCACCGTCACGGCGGCTGCCGAATCCGGCCCCAGGGCGTTCAAGATGGCGGGACTGAAGCCCGCCGACGTGAATATGCTCTCGCTCTACGACGCGTTCACCATCAACCCCATCCTGTTCCTGGAAGATCTGGGATTCTGCCCCAAGGGCGAAGGCGGGCGTTTCGTGGCGAACGGCGGCATCGCCCCCGGCGGCAAGCTCGCGGTCAACACCAGCGGCGGCGGCCTGTCGTACTGCCACCCCGGCATGTACGGCCTGCTGGTCATGATCGAAGCCATACGCCAGGTGCGCGGCGAATGCGGCGAGCGCCAGGTGAAGGGCTGCGAAGTCGCCCTCGCGCACGGCAACGGAGGCGTTTTATCAAGCCAGTGCACGGTATTATTCGGTTCGCGGGCAACGCTGTAAGCCGTGCGTCTCGCGCCTGCGCGGTCGCATCCCCGGATACCGGGGCCCCTGCTCCACGCTCCGGCGCGCACGGCAACGGAGGCGTTTTATCAAGCCAGTGCACGGTATTATTCGGTTCG
>CAKKQX010000283.1:0-3769 GCA_919902235.1 Burkholderiales bacterium | reverse complement strand
CGGGCAACGCTGTAAGCTTCATCCACTTTCGCCGATTTATCGTATATAGGGTGGCGCAGGGGAATCTCTCCCCCGCGCTGCGGTCTTACCCGCAACGCAACGGAGGCGGTTATGCAAAGACGTGGATTCATACAGGGCATGCTGGCAGCAGGAATCTGGAGCGCCATCGCCGGCCGTGCCGGTGCGGCGCAGCCCGCGAACATGAAAGTCATCGAGGACCTCCAGAAAAACTGGAAAATGCTGCTCGCCTCGAGCGCTAACGTGGCCTCCCCCACCCCCGCGCTCACGCTGTCCAAGGACGAGTGGCGCAAGCGCCTCGACAAGATGCAGTACAACGTGCTGCGCGAGGAAGGCACCGAGCGCGCCGGCACCAGTCCGCTTAACAACGAAAAACGCGCGGGCGTGTTCGCCTGCGCCGGCTGCAACCTGCCGCTGTTCACTTCCGACATGAAGTACGAAAGTGGCACCGGCTGGCCCAGCTTTTTCACCACCATCCCCGGCGCATTCGGCACCAAGAAGGACTACTATCTGTTCACGCCGCGCACTGAATACCATTGCATCAAATGCGGCGGACACCACGGCCACTTGTTCGACGACGGCCCGCCGCCGACCCGGCAGCGCTGGTGCAATAACGGCGTGGCGCTGAAATTCATCCCCAAAACCGGCACGGCATAAGCGCCATCACCCGCGCCCTGCGCGGGCGGGATATCCGGATTTCACGCCGGGCTGCAGCCCGGCGTGGGGGTCCCGCCTACAATCCCAGGATGCGCCCGATTTCGGATACGTACTGACCGGCTTTCATGGCCTCGGCCAGGGCGCTGTCCAGCGCGTCGTCTATGCCTTCCCTGACGCTGTGCAGGCCGTCCCTCACCCAGTGATGCCGGCGTATCGGGGAATTGAGCACGTTTTTGAGGGTCTCGACCTCGTCTCTCAAGCGCTGCACGTCCCGGGAACCGCTGCGCACCCCGGCCAGGTCCTGCTCCAGGGCTTCGATCAGCCTGCCCACCTCTTCCAGGTTGATTTCCGGGGCGTCGCTGTCTGTGTGCTTGTTTTCAGTCACGTGATTCTTCCTTCGCTCCATTCGGCCTGTGTTGTCACTAGGCCGGATACTGCCGCCATCGTAACACCCTCATCCTGAAGATTCGACCTCCCGCACTTCCAACTGTTTCAAATCTTGGGCATTATTCCAATCAAAGGAGTGCCGCCATGTCCAAGTTCGTGCTCAGACTCGCCTCTCCCGCCGATGCCTACGCCATTGCCGTAATGTCGCGCTGCCTGGTGGAAATCGGGCTGCGCGGCTGGACCTGGCATCCCGCACGCGTGGCGAAAGCGATTCGCTCGCGCCGCACCAACGTGCTGGTTGTGACGGTCGAGCGCAAGCTTGCCGGATTCGCCATCATGGAATACGGCGACACCCGGGCACACCTGAGTCTGCTCGCGGTGCAGCCCGCACTGCAACGCCGCGGCATCGGCAGCGGCATGATGGCCTGGCTGGAAGAATCGGCGCTGACGGCGGGCATCGGCGCCATCTCTCTGGAACTGCGCACCAATAATTTCGCGGCGCGCTGCTTCTACCACGCGCTCGGCTTCAGCGAAGCAGCCTATATCCCGGGCTATTACCGCGGTGAGGAAACCGCGCTGCGCATGTCGCGCGACATCCGCTGCGTGATAGCGGACCGCGCGGACCAGAGTCCGTCCTGAAAAGCCGTTTCACAGAACGGGCAGGAACCAGCAGCCGCACACAGTCGCGGCATCGACTCCGCAGCACATGTATCGTGCATATCATTCGTTCAATTCAGATGGCGCACGCCCGCCAGAGCAGATGCCGCGTGCTGCGTTTCGCTGTCGAGCGCGGGATCAGACTGCAGGCTCATCCGGAATCAAGGACAACCAATTGATGCCGAGATGCCCGGCGGTCGCTTGCAGGAACATGATCGGAAATTCGCACGCCACTTTAAATGGCGAGTCCAGGAACGCGCGTAATTCCCAGCCCACCTGATCCTCAAATTGATCGATTGAGATGCCGGCCCGCGCCACATGCGCGTTGATGCGTTCGGCAAGCTCCACGATCGAAATATGTTGATCGGGCACAGTGCCGTCGCTGAGCAGATCACCCAGGCGCATGCCAAGTATGGCCGCGAGCTCCATCGCCTGAAAAATCGTAAGCGTTGAGGCCAGCTCTTCATCGCGCTGCTCCAGGTCAGCGTACCACGCGGCGTTCAAGCCCAGACGTTCTGCAACCTCGGCCTGGGATTTGCCGGCGCGAATGCGATTACTGCGGATTTGTGCAGCGGTTCCCATGCAAATTAACATTTGACATGAGAGGCGGGCAAAAGGCGCAGCCTTTTGAATGTTCCCGCGATGGAAAGGTTGGGCGGCTGGCCCGTACAAGCGCTCAATGGGACGGATGCAGTGTTCATTTTGCGCCTGAAGCAGTCTCGCGGCCGGAAGAGCGAACTGCATTCAGTTGCACTGTGAGCCACTGCTTGCTTTCAACCGGGGAAGTGCTGCCGCACTTGACCAGATAGGGTTTGCCGCTCGAACTGCTTCTTGCGGCTGCGAGTTCAATGAACTGCTCCGTTGTTTGCACGGCGTTGTTTCTTTCCAGGTACTCAAGCTTGCGAAGGAGGTGTGTCTTCGCCTTTGCTGCGGCGTACCAGGAGCCGTTGCGATTGAACTTGCAGCCCGATGACTGCAGTGCGGATAACACTGCGTCGATCTCTGCTCGTACCGGCGGTGCCACCGGAGCAGCATGGAGTAGCGGCACAAAGAGAAACCCCAAGAGTCCAATGAACAGCGAGCGCATAGTGAATCCTGAAGAAAGCTGTCTAACGTTCGCCATAACCGGCAGCAATAAGCGGCGCTCCTTCGTCGCACCGCTTATTGCTGTCCGTGTTGATGGCGTTGTTAACGGTCATGTTAATTGCGACGCAACAGCAATGAATTTATTGATTTCAATCGTTGCTTTCCATTCTTGGGCACCCTTCATTCCATAGAGATGCACAAAAGGAGCAAGAGCCATTCCTCGTTTTGGTTTCTTAGATTTGTAGTCAAAGTTAATAGAAAGACAATGAATTAGTTTGTTGCATGCCTCTCGAAAATTGAGAACGGACTCTGTTTTCTTTTTACTGTCTAGAAGCTTCAGTGTGCCCACATTATCGTCCACATCTTGGAGCCAGTATTCAGCACGCGATGGGTTTTGATCCATTGCGTTGCGCACCGCGACCGCGACAGTGAGAAGAAGCCGACCGATTTCTGTTTCTTGGAATTGCTGACGTAGGTCGGGCAAGGGATGTTTGCCGAGCTTTTCAAATGCGGCGCTCGCGTGAACCATACATCCTAGAAGATAGAGCTGGTGATTAAGAAACTCGCCGGAAATACCGAGTCCTTCATTCCAAGGTGAGCGTCTGAGATCAAGTTCTGTCATGAGTTTGACCGCTTCTATTAGTTGACAAAACAGATGGACTGCAATTTGCCATTGCCATAGAGATTCACACAAAATAACAATAAAAACAATATGTTAGTAAATTCTCTTGCCCATTGCAACACTAGCAACACCGTCATCCTGTTAATCCTGCTAAATCCTGTTAATCCTGTCCAACAGATTTTGAATCTAAGCAGTGTGCCGCCCCAGCGCCCACGCCACATGTTCGCGCACCAGCGCTGAGCGATGATCGGCGCGCGCGCGCAGCGCCACGATAATCTGCGGCGAACTCGGCGCGTTGCCCAGGCCGACCGCGATATTCCTGAGCCAGCGCTCGTAGCCGAT
>CAKKQX010000282.1 GCA_919902235.1 Burkholderiales bacterium | reverse complement strand
GCGTTATTGTTGGATTTTAGTCCAGTAACGTCAAAATCTACCGGACAGATGTGATGTTTGATTTTATTCCTATTTCCGATAACACCTCGGCGGTGTGCTGGCCCAGCGCCGGCGGATGGCGATACACGCCGAGGCGCGTCCCGGAAACGCGCTGTGGCGAAACGACAGTTTTTGTTCGCACCCCGTTCGGCAAGGCCAGGTCCTCGACCCACTGCATGTGTTGAACTTGCGGATCGGCGAGCACCTGCGAGTAGTTGTTGAGCGGCGCGCACGGCACGCCGCGCTCGTTGAAAATTTTCAGCAGTTGCGCGGCATCGTATTTTACGAACGTTGTTTCCAGCAGTTCGCGCAACTCGTTCTGGTGCTGCGCGCGCAGGCTGGGCGTGGCAAAGCGCGCGTCCTGCGCGAGATCGGCGCGGGCGATGCCCTCGCACGCCGCCTGCCACAGCTTGTCGGTGCCCGCCGCGAGCGCAAAATAGCCATCATGGCAGCGAAACGCAGCGTAGGGCGCGTTCATGGGGTGCGCCGAGCCCAGTCGAACAGGATCACGGCCGGTGCCGAACAGTTCGCTGGTCTGCAGATTGGCGATGCCGAGCATGGCGCCCAGCATCGACACGTCGAGATGATCGCCGGTGCCGCCGTGCCCGGCTTTATAAAGCGCGGAGACCACGCTGAACGCGGCATACAGTCCCGCGGTGAAGTCGGCGATGGGAATGCCACACTTCGCCGGGCGCCCGTCGGCGTCGCCGGTCACGCTCATCACGCCGCTCATCGCCTGCACTGTCATGTCGAAGCCGCCTTCCCTGGCGCGCGGGCCGGTCTGGCCGAAGGCGGACACCGAGCAATAGACCAGCGACGGTTTTTCCCTGGCGAGCGTGACGTGATCGAGGCCGAACTTGGTCATCACGCCGGGCCGGAAGTTTTCGATGATGGCATCGGCGGACAGCGCCAGCTTGCGCGCAGCATCAAGATCGGTCTGGTTTTTCAGATCCAGCGCCACCGAGCGCTTGTTGCGGTTGACCGAGGCGAAGTACTGGCTGTAGCCGTCGAGCATGGGCGGCCACGCGCGCATGAGATCGCCCTCGGGGGACTCGACCTTGATCACATCGGCGCCCATGTCGGCGAGCAGGCAGCCGCAGAACGGACCGGCCAGCACCTGGCAGAACTCGATGATTCTGACGCCGGCAAGGGGAAGGGCGGAAAGAGGAAGAGGTATCGCCAACTATTATTGTCCGTGATGTGGGAGCGAAAGCGACCGGGGCCGCTACTATCCGGTTGATTGCACAGGGCTGTATATTAGCATGCGCCAGTGACGGTCATGCCGCGCGCAGACGTGCAAAATCATCCGGGGAGCACAATGAAAAAATCTATCGGGCGTGCCTCCGGAAGTGATCGAACGGTTGAACCGCAAGATTGTGCGGATTCCCGGCCCGGCGTCGCAGCCCGCATCCTGGCGGCATAGTGGCGTGAAGTGCGGTTTAGCGCGATACTTCTTGGAAAAGCGGCTCGTTTTTTTCAAGGACTGCCATGGATTCGAAGCGGTCGGGATATGGAATCGGCACGGCGGGTATCGGCACGGTGCTGGCGTTGATCCTGAGCCTTGTCCATTCCGGCATTGCGCAAGCGTCGCTGCCGCAGGGTCGCAGCACGGTCGCGGGATCTGCCGTTCGCGCCGAAACCGAATTTATACGCTTCGTCCGTGCAACATCGCGCGTCCGCCCGGCGGTTGCGGCCGCACCCAAATCGCCGCCCGCAAATACGCTGGCTGCGAGTCCCGGCACCGGGACTCGCGCGGACAAGCCGGTGATCGCCGCGACCGCAGCCGGCACAGATCAGGCGGGTTACGTTCACTATTTTCTTCTGCGGTTGCCGGACGACACGCTGGAAATCCAGGTCGGCATCGAAATGCCCGATCAGAGGATTGCCTGGTCATTCCCGGATCTGGGGGTCGTCATTTCCCCGTTTGTCGAATCGGGAATAGTGCCGGCGGGCGGGAAGGACTACGAAGTCTGGCACCTCTATGGCATACGTCCATTTCCGGATGATGCTGCCATGGCCACGCTGCGAGGGGAACTTGCGAACCGTATCCAGCCGTGGGCCAAGGCTGCGACGCCTTATTGCGAGAACGACGGTCCGCGCAGCAGTTGCATGAGCTGCCTCGGTTTCGTGCTGCGGGTGCTGTTTCCGGGAAAGTACAGCGATTATCCCGTTCTGCCTCGCGATTTCTGGCGCGCGGGAACCGCGTCGAGATACACCACCAGGGATCTGCTGCTTTATCTCACGGGAATGCTTGATCTGCAGACTCGCGAGGCGCGTCTCCAGCGCATTGCCAGTCTGACGCTCCCGGAGAATTTGCGCGAGGATCTCGAGGAACTCGTTTATTCGATGGGCGCGTTCGAGACCGCTGCGACGGCGGATGCCGCCGCGCCGCGGAATTTGTCGCAAAAGCGCCCCGGTGTGCGTCCTGCGAAAATCGGCGTGCGCCCGATCCAACGCAGGAAACTCTAGGGCAGGGTAAGGCGCGCATCCTGTCGGGACATAGCCCTGCATCAACGCCGGACCGGCGATGCAGATTTCGCCTTCGATGCTGCAGCGCGCAGGATCAACTCGGGAACGGAGGCGGCGGAGAACATGGGGCCATGAGGGTGATGAAACTTGTGGTAAGTTTAGCGGAAACGCATTGGGGACAACCGCCATGACTTCACCGCTTGCGCTGCCGCATCACAACCGCTATGACTATTTACCGCTGATCGAACGCAGGGATTATTCCTGGCCGGGCGGCAAAAGGCTCGCGTTCTGCATCACCACCAACATCGAATGCTTCGCTTTCGGCAAAGGTCGCGGCCACGACAACGCCAAGCACGGCGAGCCGCAGACGCAGCGCAATTACTCGTGGCGCGACTACGGCAACCGCGTCGGCATCTGGCGCCTGTTCGATCTTGCGGACGAACTCGGCATGCCGCTCGCGCACAACACCAACAGCCTGCTCTACGACTACGCGCCGCAGATTTTCGAGCGTATCAGAAAGCGCGGCGACGAGATCGTCGGCCACGGCCGCACCAATTCTGAAAACCTGCACGACTTCCGCTGGGAGGCGGACGAAGCGCGCGTGATTGAGGAAGTCACGGCGACGTTCAGGCAAAACGAAGGCAAACAGCCCAAAGGCTGGATGGGGGCGGGCGCCTATGAGAATCCGTGGACGGCCGATCTGCTGAAAGAGGCGGGTTATCTTTACATCATGGACTGGCCGCACGACGATCAGCCGATCTGGATGCGCACGCGCTCGGGTCCCATCCTCTCCGTGCCGTATCCGGCCGAGCTGAACGATTCACCGCAGGTGGTGCACCGCCAGCACACCGGGCGCGAGTTCTGCGACATGCTGGTCGATCAGTTCGAGGAGATGGTGGAGCAAAGCGAAACGCACCCGCTGGTGTGCAACATCTCCATCCACCCTTACGTCTTCGGTTATCCGTTTCGGCTGCGCCCGTTGCGCAACGCGCTCAAGCACTGCTTTTCGAGCAAATTCATGGGCCGGGTGTGGAAGTGCAGACCCGAAGACGTCGCTGGGCATTGCCTGACGCTAAAGCCAGGGATAATTCCAGGCAGTTGAAGGTTCGGCAGCCGATCCGTCAATCGCGCAAAAAGAAATTTTCAACGAAACTGATATGAAAATGTGGCGGCGGCAGCGCCTTCCCCCGGCCGCCGCGCCATTGCACGCGCAATTTCAAAGCTAGAATCTGCGCAAAGACATACGCGAGTCATTTCCGGCAAGCGATCGCGGTAAATTTCGAAAACGAACAGGCGGGTCAGCGCCAGGTCCATACGAGAGCTATACCTGATGCCAGCAGCAATCCGAGAACGACCTTGCGAAATTTTGTTTCGTCCAGCCGGCCATATAGCTTCCACCCGAGCCATGTGCCGATGAACAAAGCCGGCAGGCCGACAACGAACAATCGGGCTATGTCGATTGTGAGCGTGCCTGCACCGCCCAGCCACAGAATTGTCATCAGGAAAGTCGCGACTGCGGTCGACTGAAATACCGCGCGTTGCTCGTCCTTTGGCCATCCGCGCAGTCCACACCAGATTGTTGGCAAGATACCGCCCAGTCCTGTCGATCCGCCGAGGACACCATTAAACACGCCGACCATGGTATCGGGCACGGCGCCCGCCTGGCGAAATTCCGGCATCTTCGGACGGGCAAGATTGTAGAGGCTGAATGAAATGAGCAGCAGCCCCACTGTAATGCGAAGGTCGGACGGAGCAGCCCACTTCAGGATAATGATGCCGAAGGGAATGCCGACGGCGCTGCCGGCAATGAAGGGGAGCAGTCGCCCAATATTCACGGTTCTCCGGAGTTTCCAAACGGCATAGCCCTGCACCAGCAGCGCGTAGGCAACAATCAGGGCGGTAGCCTGAATCGGCGTCAAGGCGTGAAACCAGATTGCCGCGGCGACCATGCCGAAAGCAAAGCCGGCGAGTCCGGTGACGAAAGCTGCAGCAAAGGCACCGGCCAGAAATATCATGAGATTGGACAGAGCAATGTCAGGCATATCGTTTCTCCTGGAGCAAAAGAATTGTGTGGGATGCGCGATGAACTGAAAAATAAGCCCAGTTCCGGGATCAGCCATGCGTCTCTTCGGTTGCGTCCCGGCACCAGCGGTAAAAGGCATCGTACAGCCCCATTGCTGCATCAAGCTGGGCGAGATCGTCGCGGAACATGCGTGAGTAGCCGAGGGATGCCGCGAGTAATCCAGCGGACTGTGGCGTCAAATCGAGCTGTCCAGTATCCGCGCCGCGGATGATCATACCCAGTTCGGAGAGGGCTGGAGTATCCAGGCCCAACTCCTCGATCATCACGTCGAATGTGCACTTCTTGCCCCGATCGCTCCAGTATGCGTTGTCCACATCAAAGGGCGTGGCGTTGAAGCGATCCGCAACATCCTGTACCGAGGATGGAGACACGAACATGAAGACCGATTCAGGATCGATAAACCGCCGGATCAGCCATGGACAGGCGATACGTATGACCTTGGGGCGTGCCCTCGTTACCCACACCATCCGGCCTGCTGCGTCACGCCGAGGCAGTTTATCGGCGGGTAGCAGTGGTTGGCAGCCCGCGCGCCAAGCCGCATAACCGCCTTCCAGCGTCTGGGCATTTATTCCGGCCTGCCGGATCCAGGCGGCGGTACCCTCGCTGATTTCGAAACCTCGCTGGCAGCAGACGATTACTGATTGCCCGGCGTACTGTCCTGCCCAACCCGCCGATTCGAGAAAATCATGTCGTCGCGCAGTAGGAATAAGATGGGGATCGCTCCGGAACTCGTCTTCTGTGCGCACGTCGATAACCACGGGCGCGCCGGGAAGACCGATAAGACGGGATAGCTGCGGAACGGATATTTGTGACGGAGACGGCATGGCATCCACCTCAAGCTAGAGGATCTGGACGCGATACTTCAGCTGCCGCCTCACGGGGCGATCGCGATCAACCCCTTGGCTTGAATTGGACTGCAACCTCAAGTCTATGTCAAGGCCGCGATTTCCACTGGGAGGCCGGCGAGACGCGCATGATTCAGGGATTCACCGCGACATTTAAAACAGGAAGGCCCCCAATGGCTGGAGGTAAGCTGGCGGCTACGAGAACCCGTGGACGGTGAATTGTTGAAAGAAGCAGGCTACCTTTACGTCAGGGGCTGGGTGCGCGGCGATCCGCCGATCCGGATGCGCAAGCTCCGGTCTCAACCTTTGCGTGTGGTATCCGGCAAGTTGAACGACTCACCGCGCGTGGCGCATCGCCAGCACACCAACGTGCTACCCGAAGTACGGGGCGATCCAGTCCGCGATGTAATCGATGCCCACCTGCCGGTTGTCGGCCTGCGCATGATAGGCGCCGCCTTCTTCGGCGGTGAGAATTTTCAGGTGCTTGCGCGGTGAGCCGACCGCCTCATAAAGCTTGTGGGCCGAGGCGACCGGCACGACCTTGTCGTCCTGGGCATGGACGATGAGAAACGGACCGCTGATTTGCCCGGCGACATCGGCGAGCGAAAAGCGTCTGGCTTTTTCGATGGCAGCGTCGCCATCATCGATGCAGCCCATGATCCAGCGGAAGTGGAAAGTCGATTGTGATGTTCCTTTCGGATCAGCTTCCTGCTTGCGCTTGATCTCGGCCTGCCATGCAGCAAGGTCCCAGTGCAGCGCGCTCATCGCCACGCCGGCAACGTAGCGTTTTTCGAACGCGGCGATGCGCGAGGCGTAATAGCCGCCGAAGCTGTAGCCCATGACCGCCACTTTTTGCGGATCAACGTCGGGCCGTGCAGCCACGTAATCATAGGCCGCCGCGCCCGGCACCTCGTAATCGTGGCGGGCATAGAGGTCGCGCAGCCGCAGCGATTCGCCCTGGCCCGGTCCGTCGATGGCGAGCGTGTGCCAGCCGCGCGCGGCAAACTCCAGCCCGGCAAACAGCACGCTCATTTCCTTGCAGTTATCCATGCCGTTGAAGACCACGACCATGGGCGCGCGTCCCGACACGCCCGGCGCCTTCATGAACAGCGCCGGCAGCGTTGTACCTTCGTAGGGCACTTCCACTTTTTCGACATTCGAATAGCGCCGCAGGATGCCGCGGGTCTGCAGTTCGATCGATTTGCGGCCTATTTCGCGCTTCTGCTCGCCGGGGATGATGAAGCGCTCGCCGGTGAAGTAGTACATCCCCGCGCGCAGGTAGTAATTGCCCGCCGTCATCCTGTGGCCCGCGGCTTCGGCGGCGTCGGCCACTTTTTCCAGGCGCGCGCCCATCACGCACCATTCTTCGCGCCAGGCATCGGGCTCGTTCTGGCGCGACCGCAGCCGCTCGCACACCTCGTCGATTTCGCCCAGCGCCACGGCGCCGTACGGCGCCATGCCCTTGGTTACCAGACACGCGTTGGACCACACCATGTTGCCCGGAAAATGCTCGACCCAGGGACCGTTTGCCATTACTTTTCCTCTTGTCAGATTATCAATCGGGCCATACAGAACATTCAGTCCACCGGGAAATCGGCATGGCACGCAGCGGTCCCGGCCTATCCAACCTCGATGCGCTCCGTGGCTATGAGGTCAATTGCCGGTAGACCCAGCGCGACACCGCGAACAGGCGTCGGTCGTCGCTCCACTTCGCGATGAGCTGCGCGCCGACAGGCAGGCCATGCGGTCCTTTGAATACCGGCAGCGTCAGCGACGGCACGTGCATCGTGGTCCACATCATGTAGACCCACGGATGCGGAACCGGATCCGGACCCGCAGGTGCTTCGCCGGGTGCCGACGGCGCGAGCAGCACATCGTATTTCGCGATCACCGGCTCCAGCATGCGCCGGCAGCGCGCGACCAGATCGCGCATTTCGCAGTAGCGCTCGTAGGTGCAGGCGAGCCCGTCTTTCAGCCGCCCCTCGCGGAACTTTTCGCTGATGCTGGCGCGATGGTTTTCAAGTTCCCAGGTGAGATTGCGCGCCATTTCGAAACCCGATATCAGGCGGTGCGCCGTCTCCAGTTGCTGGTAATCCGCCGGCAAATTCACTTCCTCGACATGTGCGCCCGCGCGCGCCAGCCGCTGCGCGGCGTCTTCCAGCAGTTTCTGTGTTGCCGGCTCGATGTGCGGCCAGAAGTAGGGGCGGCAAAACCCGATGCGCGGCGCCCGAATATCCGCCGCAACCGGTTCGGGCGTCACTCCCAGCAGCACATCGCGATAGAGCGCGACGTCCTCAACCGAGCGCGCGAATATGCCCAGCGTGTCCAGCGAGCCCGAGGCCTCCATGACGCCGGTCGCGCGCAGATCGCCCCACGTCGGGCGGTAGCCGAAAACGCCGCAGAACGAGGCCGGGCGGACCGCCGAGCCGGCGGTTTG
>CAKKQX010000281.1 GCA_919902235.1 Burkholderiales bacterium | reverse complement strand
TGATCGCGCGCGGCCAGAGCGGCATCTTCAAGCAAGCCGGCTACGGCGCGGATGATGTCACCTGGGCGATCGTCACGTTCGCCGACGGCGCGGTGGTCAACTTCGGCGTGAGCTATGCGCTGCCGGCGAACTACCCGACGCTGGGCCAGTCGGACCGCGTCGAACTGTTGGGTTCGGAAGGCACCATGATGATCGACGACGATCACATGGATCACCTGCTTTACACCGACAAAGGCATCCCGCACCCCTATGTTCCGGACCATCGCATAAACATGGCGTTCCTGGGCAGCACCACGCCGGGCGATTGGGCGCTCGGTGATTTCTGGGGACCGCTCGGCAACGAGACACGCTCCTGGCTCGACCACCTTGTCACGGGAAATCCCACCCCCCACACCACACCCGAGCAGGCGATAGTGAACCTGGAGACCACCATTGCCATTGAGCGTTCGGCGCGTACTGGACAGGCGGTGCGGCTGCCGCTCGAAGCCTGATAATAACCACCGGGGGAAGAGTGCATGAAACGGCTTGAACTCGTTCTGCTCCTGTGCGCCTTGATCGCAGCTGGCGCATCGCACGCGCAAAATTATCCGTCCCGCCCCATCCGGATGGTCTCGCCGAATCCGCCGGGGGGAGCGAATGACACGATAGGCCGAATCATCGCCAACAAACTCACCGAAGTACTTGGCCAGCAGGTGGTAGTTGACAACCGCGGCGGCGCAGGCGGCACCATCGGGGCGGAGATCGTCGCGGGCGCAAATCACGACGGCTATACGCTGCTCGCCGGTTCGGCCGCCACCCAGGCCTTCGGCCCAGCCATTCATCGCAAGCTGAACTACGATCCGGTCAGGGATTTTGAGCCGGTTTCCCTGTTCGCGATAGCCCAGAACCTGCTGGTCGCGAACCCGTCCGTTTCTGTTTCCAACGTGAAGCAACTCATCGCTCTGGCCAAGGCCAAATCCAAAACGCTCAACTACGCGTCCGGCGGCACCGGCTCGGGCAGCCACTACGCAATCGCACTGTTCGTGCACCTTGCCGGCATCGACAAGAACACGGTGCATATCCCATACAAAGGTGGCGGGCCATCGGTCGCGGCGACCATGGCCGGCGAAACCCAGTTCTATTTCGGACCAATGGCCAGCATGGTGCCCCAGGTCAAAGCCGGGAAACTGAAGGCACTGGCAGTGGGCGGCCTCAAACGCTCGCCCACACTGCCGGATGTGCCGACTGTTGCCGAGGCTGGCGTTCCTGCCTACCAATCCTTCGGCTGGTTCGGTCTGCTGGCACCGGCAAAAACACCGAAAACCGTCATCACCAGACTCAATAAAGCCGTCGCCGATGCCGTCAATTCATCCGACGTCTCGCAGAAATTCCTGCAACTGGGCGTCGATCCGGTGCATAACTTGCCGGAGGAGTTCGGGAAGTTCGTCGTCGATCAACTCGCGCGTTACCGCAAGACAGTGCAGGACCTGGGCATCAAGGCGGGTGATTGAGTTAACAGTGATTTAGTGACTCAGTTGCCGAGCGATAAAGCCACTGGCCATGCACCAGCGCAATCACTCAATTACTGAATCACCGGCTTCATCCCGGCGGCCAGTGGAAAGACCGGCCGGCGAGGATATGCAGGTGCAGGTGGAACACGCTCTGTCCTGCATCCGCGCCATTGTTGGTGACCAGGCGGAATGCGTCGTCGACACCGAGCTGGCGCGCGATTTTTCCGGCGGCAATCATCAGATGCCCCAGCAAAGCCTGGTCTTCGACTGCTGCATCGGCAAGCCGCGGGATCACCTTCTTGGGAATAATCAGCACATGCGTGGGCGCCTGCGGGTTGACGTCGCGAAACGCCATGCACAGATCGTCTTCGTAAACGATGTCGGCGGCAATCTCGCGCCGGATGATTTTGCTGAAAATCGTGCTCACGGTTTTTTCCTCATGGTATTTGCGTTTCAGATAACAGGCCGGGCCAGATTGCATTCTTGAAACCCAAAAAGCAAATGAGCGGGATATGCGGGGTTCTTCAGGATTGCCAAGGAAAGCCCGGCAGCGCTGCCGCTTGCCTATTGCTTCCCACCTCTCAGTGACAATCCGCAGATGTATCTTATCTATTTGATTATAATATGTTATTTATATTTCTGGCGCATTGGTACAAGTTACAAATTCTGGCGTGATGACCCAGGATTATTGCGGTGCAATAAATATTTTAGTCAAACCCCTTGACCCGCGGGATAAAGCCCTTATAATACTGATTGTGCATTGCAACAATACTAGCCGCCACGTAACTTAACTAATTGTTTTTAAAGGAGATCTAAAATGTATCAAGCACCCGAGCAACTGATTGCACTGAACAAGGCCAATCTGGAAGTCGCGATGCGCTTCGCTGGCGTTGCCCTGGAAGGCGCCGAGCGCATGATCGACCTGCAGCTCAAAGCTGCCAAAACCGCGTTTGCCGACGGCATCGAAGGCGCCAAGGCACTGGCCGCGGTCAAGGACATCCAGCAATTCGCCGCGCTGAAAGACAACCTGGCGCAGCCGTCGCTGGATAAAGCCACCGCCTACGCGAAAAGCGTCTACGACCTCGCCACCACGACCCAGGCCGAATTCGGCAAGCTGGCCGAAGCACAGGTTGCGGACTTCAACAAGCAAGTCGTGACCGTCCTCGACAAGCTGGTGAAAAACGCGCCGGCAGGTTCCGAGGTCGGTATCACCGCCCTCAAATCGGCGATTGCCGCGGTCAACGCTTCCTACGACAACGTGTCGAAAGTTGCCAAGCAGTTCAGCGACGCCACCCAGTCGAATATCGAAGCAGCTACCAAGCAAGCGGTAAACGGCGTGAAGAAAGCCAAGAAGTAATACTCGCTGATTCAAGCGCTGGTAAAAAGCCCCGGACCTCCGGGGCTTTTTTATTTCCGCATGCGGTGACGGCGTTCGACAGGCTGCACAGGCCCTCTTCATTCCGCATTGCGATGATCCACCCACGGAAATCCCAGCGCGCTCACCCCCCGCTTCAATTCGGCAATTGCCGTCGCCACGTGGCCGGGATCGCCGCGCACCCCGAGTTCGATATGGCGTTCGGGTTGCACGCGCGGCAGGCTGAACACCTTGATCTGCGGAAAATGCGCCAGGCAATCGTTCATCAGTCCGATCAGCTGGCTTTCACCGGCTTCGCGCACGATGATAGAAGACTCGGCGACGACGGCGGTATCGAACTGATCACGATAATGCGTATCGAGCACCCACGCCATCATCGGCCACGCCATCTCGGGAAATCCCGGCAGAAAATAATGCCGGTTGAGGCTGAATCCCGGAATCCGGTTGTATGGGTTGGGGATGATCACGCTGCCTGCGGGAAACTCGCCCATCATCAGCCGCTGCGGCGTCAAGCCCTTGGGATCGCCCGCGAAGCGCGCGCGGATCTCGGTTTCCGCATCGGGGTGCAGCTTCAATTCGACACCTGCGGCGCGCGCCGCACACAGCCGGGTGTGGTCGTCAGGCGTGGCACCGATGCCGCCGAAGCTGAATACCGTATCTCCCGTGGCAAAGGTACGTTTTAGCGTTGCGACGATCAGTTCCGGATCATCCCCCAGATAGTGGGCCCACAGCAGTTGCAAACCGCGTTCCTTGAGCGTGGCTATGGCCTTGGCAAGATGCTTGTCCTGGCGTTTGCCGGAGAGAATTTCATCACCGATGATGATTGCGCCGAAATTCATGAGCGAGTGAGCAGTAAAAATGGAGAAATAGAAGAGAAAACCAGAGAGGGCAGCGCTGTTCGCGCCTCACTCCTGAAATCCATCATGTTCTAGTTGTGAATATAGCTCTCGAGCTGCCTGATAGTCTGCTCCTGTTCCGCGATCACCTCCTTGACCAGATCGCCGATCGAAAGCAGACCGAGTAGTCTGTCGCCGTCCATCACCGGCAGGTGACGTACGCGCCTGGCGGTCATCAGTGCCATGCAATCCTCGACCGTTTGCTCAGGATGCACGGTCACCACTTTTTCGGTCATGATTTCGCGCACCGGAATATCGTGGGAAGACTTGCCGTAGAGCGTGACCTTGCGCGCATAATCGCGCTCGGACAGGACGCCGGTCAGTTTGCCGCCAGACACCACCAGCAGCGCGCCGACATCTTTCTCCGCCATCAGCTTGAGCGCATCGAACACACTGGCCTCCGGCGCAATTGAGAAAATCACCGTTCCCTTGGCCTGCAACAACTGTCTCACGGATTTCATGGCCGCCTCCTTGGCAATGTCCCTGCGCAGAATTGCTGATTGTTTTTATAACTATTGAGCATTTCATAATGGATGGCAGTCGGAACGCTCAATCCCTCTGCCCGACCCTCTCCCGGAAGGAGAGGGTGAGAATGGCACTAATTCGCTGTCGCGAATTAGTGAAAGATCAACAGGTCCAGTGTAGCCAAATTTCCGCCGCCGGCAAAGCACGAAGAGGCGCGCCCCGGGCTCAGGTCCTGTCCGCAGCGCTAATCGCTTCAGCCTTTTGCAGCAGATTTTGTGCCATGCGGATGTTGGCGATGTCGATCAGCCGGCCGTCGAGCTGCACCGCGCCCCGGCCCTCGCGCGCCGCCTGCGCCATAGCTTCCATGATGCGTTGCGCTTTTTCGATTTCCTCCGTGGTCGGGCTGAATATCCGGTTGGCGGCCTCGATTTGCGACGGATGAATCACCATCTTGCCTTCAAAACCGAGCACAGCCGCCCGCCGCGCCGCAGCGAGGAAGCCGTCCGGATCCTTGAAATCGCTGTACGGGCCGTCGATCGGACGCAGGCCATAGGCGCGGCAGGCCACGACCACGCGCATCAGCGCGTAATGCCACTGATCGGCCAGAAAAAATGCCCGCCCGCCCGCGGCATCGCGGTCAGCGAGAATACCGTAGTCCTGGTTGATGCCGCCGATCACAGTGGTGCGCGCGCGCGTCGAGGCGGCAAAATCGCCGGCGCCGAAGCAGATCGCCTCGGCGCGACGGCTGGCTTGGGCAATCGCCTCGACATTAGCCAGTCCGAGCGCGGTTTCGATCTGCAATTCCAGTCCGAGGCGCCCGTGACGGCCCTGCGCCAGGCGCTGCTCCACTCTTTTTTTCGCCTGTTCAATCTGCGTCACCAGCATGTCCACGGCATACACGTCGGCCGGCACGCCGATCTTGGGTATCAGCAGCATATCGAGCCGCGGGCAGTTTTCCACGATCTCGACCACGTCGCGGTACATGTAATGGGTATCGAGGCCGTTGATGCGCACCGAAAGCGTCTTGTCGCCCCAGTCGATGTCGTTGAGCGCAGCCACCGCGTTGCGGCGCGCCTGGTCCTTGTCGTCAGGCGCCACCGCGTCCTCGAGATCGATGAATACGAAATCTGCCGCTGAACGCGCAGCCTTCTCGAACAATGCGGGCGTAGCAGCCGGAACCGCGAGCTCGGAGCGGTGCAGGCGCGGAGTGGATTGTTCAACTGCGGTAAAGCTCATATTGACTCCTTATTGGTGAGCGGTGAACGGTAAGCGGCAAGCAGAACAGCGGCGCAATCGAGGGTTTTCCGCTCACCGCTCACCGCTTACTGCTTACTGCTTACTCATCCCTTCCACCACCTTGATCAGGGCTGAAAGATCATTCCTGCCCTCTCCCCTGCCCATCAGGGCATTGATGTTCTGCATGACCAGGGCCGCGGCGGGCGCCGCCATGCCCAGATCGTGCGCCATGCCGAGCACAATATCCAGGTCCTTATGATAGAGGCGGGTCTCGATGCCGGCTGCGAAATCGCGCTCGACCATGCGCTTGCCGAACAATTCCAGCACCCGGCTTGCCGCCACGCCGCCCAGCATGACTTGGCGCACCTTGGCGGGATCAACGCCGCAGCGCGCGGCCAGCGTCATCGCCTCGGCAGCGCCCTGCGCGTTGACCAGCAGCGCCAGCTGGTTGCAGGCCTTGGTAATCTGGCCGGCACCGCTGTCACCGACGTGCACAATGGTTTTTCCCAGGCATTCGAACAGCGGCTTCACGCGCCCGAACACCGCTGGCTTGCCGCCCGCCATAATGGACAAGGTCGCTTGCTCGGCACCCATCGGCCCGCCCGAAACCGGCGCATCCAGCATATCTATGCCCTTGTTCGCCAGCGCCTGCGCAATATTGCGTGCCACTGTCGGCGCAATGGTTTCCATATCGACCACCACGCTACCGGCGCGTGCGCCGTGAATAATGCCGTTTTCGCCCAGCACCACCTGCTCGACATCGCTCGAATTGGTAACCACGGTGAATATCACCTCGGCATCTGCGGCAAGTGCTGACGGCGTAGCGTAACGAACCGCACCGGCTTCCACCAGCGGCGCCGCAGTTTCTGCGCGCCGCGCGTACACGCCCATCTGGTGGCCATGCTGCATCAGGTTGCGTGCCATCGGCGCGCCCATTACTCCCAGTCCAATGAATCCGAGTTTCATGATTGTTTTTCCGTAAATGTGTAATTCGTAAGCAGTAAGCGGTGAGCAGTGAAACCGGGGAACAGAGACGGGGTTTTCCGCTTGCCGCTTGCCGCTTACCGCTCACTGCTCACTGCTTACCGTTTTTACCTCACCGAATCATTCCCAATGCCATGATCACAGGCAGCGTCACCCAGAACAGGATGGTCGTCCATCCTATCAGCAGCGCCGCAGCTTTCGCATCCAGTCGAAAGCGGTCGGCGAGCAACAGCGTGGTCACCATGGCCGGCGTTGTCGCCTCCACCACCGCCGCGTATTGCGCCTCGCCAACCGGCGCATACAGCACTGTTGCGGCGAGCCACACGATGAGGGGCGTGGCCACCAGTTTCACCAGCGCAGCGGACATAATTTCGGGCCGCGGTGTCAGGTTGCGCCAGGGTATGGTCATGCCCAGCACGAACAGCGTCACCGGAATAGTCGCCTGGCCGATAAACCAGGTTGCTGCCGTCAACGGCGCATAAGTCAGTCCGAGTTGCTGCGATGCCGTGCCCAGAATGAAAGCCCAGATCGGCGGCATCGACAGCATGATGCGCCACACCGCGGGCTGGTCCGACTTGCCGTGCGCGCCCAGCCGCGTGCATATCCATACGCCTATTCTCCACACCAGCGGCATGGTCATCAGCATGTCGT
>CAKKQX010000280.1:3576-5095 GCA_919902235.1 Burkholderiales bacterium | reverse complement strand
TGCGGGAGAGAGGCCGGGAGAGAGGGGATTTGTTTTCTCCGCGTGCCCGCGCGCAGAAGAACGGTAAACCGTAATCGCCGGCCGATTTTTTGATGCCGGCCGCTTTCAGATGAGCCGGCGCCTTAGCGACGTTGTTCTTTGCGTATCTCTTCGCGCTGCGCGCGCAATTGCCGCAGGCGCGCCTCGGTCGCCGAGAGCTGATAGAAATCGCCGTCGCCGCTTTTGAGCGCGATTTCCAGTTGTTCCACAGCCGCCGGAATATTGCCCAGCCGGGCATAGGCTTCGCCCTGGGCGCGATGCTGCGCGAGCCGCCTGTTGAGCATGGCGTTGCTGCGCGCCTGCAGCAGATAAAGGCGGTGGTCCTCCTTGACATGCTGCAGCCGCTCTTCGACCAGTTTCAGCGCCGTCTCGGCCTGGCGCTGTTGCAGCAGCGCTTCGGCATAGTCGTAAATCAGCGCGCGATAAGCGGGATAGGTCTTGAGCGCCTGACGGTAGCAGGCTTGGGCCGCGTCGTTTTCGCGCGCGCTCACCAGCACCTGGCAGGCAAGCGTTTCGATGACGGGACTGGCGCGGCCGAGTTTGCGCAACGCCTGCAGTTCTTTTTTGGCGCGCGCCAGGTTATTGGTCCTGAGCAGGCTCACCACCAGGCCGTAACGGCTGGCTTCTTCGCTCAGGAATTTGCGCTCGCCGAGGCTTTCCTCGAAATACACGAGGGCTTCGCGCGGCGGGTCAAAGCTCGCTTTGAGCTTGGCGCGTATGAGCTGGAACTCGAGGCTGTCGGGAACCTGGCGGTAGGGCAGGCTCTGGGCGCGGCTTTGGATGTCGGCGATACGCTCGTAATTCAATGGATGGGTGCGCAGGTACGACGGCGCGCCGCTTTCATAGAGGCGCGTGGCGCGCTGCAGGCGCTCGAAAAATACCGCCATCGCATGCGGGTCATAGCCGGCGCGGTCGAGAATCTGGAAACCGACGCGGTCGGCTTCGCGTTCGTTGTCGCGCGTGAAATTAAGCTGGCTTTGCACCAGCCCGGCCTGTCCGAAAGCGGTTGCCGCCATCGCGGCGTCGGAGCTTGCGCGCGAAGCGAGTATCGCCACCGCCAACGCCGCGATCGACAGGATCTGGCTTTGTTTCTGCTGCGCGATCATGCGCGAGATATGGCGCTGCGTGACGTGCGCGATTTCGTGCGCCATCACGCCGGCCACCTCCGATTCGCTCTGCGCGGCGAGTATCAGACCGGTATGAACGCCGATGAAGCCGCCCGGCAACGCAAACGCGTTGATCTGCGGGTCCCGGATCAGGAAGAAGTCAAAGTCCTGGCGCGTGTCGGCGCCGCGCGAAACCAGCCGGTTGCCGAGGTTGCTGATGTAGTCGGTGGCCTCGGCATCGTCATAGTAGCTGCGGTCGGCGCGAACCTCGCGCATGATGTTCTCGCCGAGACGGCGCTCCTGCGCCGGCGTGAAATCGGACTGCGACGCATCGCCGAGGTCGGGCAGGCCTTCCGCCAGCACGGCGGGAATGA
>CAKKQX010000280.1:0-3476 GCA_919902235.1 Burkholderiales bacterium | reverse complement strand
ATGAAAAAACTCACTCATTTCGACGCGCGCGGCCAGGCGCATATGGTGGACGTCGCCGCCAAGGGAGAAACCCACCGCGTCGCGCGCGCCGGCGGCCGCATCCGCATGCAGGCTGCGACCCTCAAGCAGATTGTTGCCGGCAGCGCAAAAAAAGGCGATGTGCTGGGCGTGGCGCGCATCGCCGCCATACAGGCGGCCAAGCGCACCTCGGAATTGATACCGCTATGCCATCCGCTGGCGCTGACGCGGGTGGATGTCGAGTTCACCATCGACGACAAAACGCCCGCGGTGGATTGTGTTGTGAGCGTGGAAACGGTCGGCCGCACGGGTGTCGAAATGGAAGCGCTGACCGCGCTCAGCACAGGACTGCTGACGATTTACGACATGTGCAAGGCGGTGGACCGCGGCATGTGCCTGGAGCACCTCCGGCTGCTGGAGAAAAAGGGCGGCAAATCGGGGCACTGGAAGGCCGAACTGCGTCCCCGCAGCGGTAGAAAAACACTTTAGATTCAATATCTTATATTATACTCGTCGGTTCCGGACAAGCGCATCACCGGGCTGTCCCAGTGGCGGCAGCCACTCGGGTTAGCCATTTTTCCGTTGTGGACAACCTCATCAATCTTGGCTAGCATAGAAATGGATAAGCAGCAACTAATAAAAGAAGTCACTAATATTCTGATGCAGAGGAGCCGCAGCCTTGCAGGCTGCCGGAAGATTTCAACACAGCAACACAGCGAGGAAACTCCATCATGAACACTTTGCGCAGGACTTTTCTGAAAACAGCAGGCGGCGCCGGCGCGCTGGCGATTGCCGCCACCGCGGGTTTGCTGAAGAGCGGACAGGCGTGGGCCGCGACCTGGAACAAATCCGCATTCGAATCCAAGGCAATGGCCGATGCACTGAAGGGCCTGGGCGCCACGAACATGATCGACAGCAAGGACATCACCATCACCGCGCCCGACATCGCTGAAAACGGCGCCGTGGTGCCGGTTGCCGTGACCAGCAAAATCCCCAACACCCAGAGCATTTCCATTCTGGCCGAGAAAAATCCTTTCCCGCTGGCGGCGACCTTCGATATTTCGAGCGGCGGGGACAGTTATGTTTCCACCCGCCTGAAAATGGGCCAGACCTCGGATATCCGCGTGGTGGTCAAGGCCGACGGCAAGTTCTACACCGCCGCCAAGGAAGTGAAAGTCACGGTGGGCGGCTGCGGCTGACCCGGACCCCGGACACGCTTGCGATCACAGGATAACGAGGAAAGGAACCCAGCATGGCTGAACCGATGAAAATACGCGCGACGTTGCAGGGCGATGTCGCGGATGTGCGGATTCTGATGCTGCACCCGATGGAAACCGGCCAGCGCAAGACCGGCAGCGGCATCGTGCCGCTGCATTTCATTCAAAGCGTGGTCGTCACGCACAACGGCAAGACCGTGCTCGACGCGCAATGGAGCCAGGCGGTTTCGCGCAATCCGTTTCTCGGCCTGCGCGTGAAAAGCGCCAAGGCCGGCGACAAGATCGCCGTCACCTGGACCGACAACAAGGGCGACAAACGCACCGATGAAGCCACGGTAGCCGCTCCCTGAGCGGCCTATCCATTCCAGCAATACAAGGGGGTAATAACAAACAAGGAGGAGGAAATCATGCTGAAGCTGCGAAGCGGTATTGCTGCACTCGCCTTTTTTTGCCTGAGCGCCCCCGGCTACACGGCCGACCCGCTGGGTGTGGGACGCCAGATGCTGGTCGAGGACAACCCTGGCGATCTGTTTGTAGACAGGGGCAAGAAGTTATTTTATGAAAAGCGCGGCCCCAACAAGGCTTCGCTGGAGCAGTGCGACTTCGGACTGGGCCCCGGGAAGCTCGAAGGCGCCTCCGCTCAGTTACCCCGCTATTTCTCCGACACCGACAGCGTGCAGGACCTGGAATCCAGGCTGCTGACGTGCATGGATAGACTGCAGGGCTTCAAGCGCGAGGACCTGATCAAAAAGGCCATCAGTTCTCCTCTCAGTCTCGGATCGGATATAGAGAACCTCTCGCTCTATATCACCTCGCGCTCGAACGGGAAGAAAATGAACGTCACGCTAAACCATCAGAAAGAGTACGACATGTACAAGGCGGGCGAGTACCTCTTCCACCGGCGCAGTGGTCAGACGGACTTTGGGTGCGTTACCTGTCACGGCGAGGCCGACAAGCGCATTCGCCTGCAGGATCTGGTCAACATGACCGACAAGAAGCAGATACAGGAAGTCGTCGCAACCTGGCCCGCCTATCGCGGCGCGCATGACACGATTCGAACCATGCAATGGCGGCTCTCCGATTGCGTGTGGCAGATGCGGCTGCCCGATCTGGAGTATGCGTCTGATTTTTCAATCGCATTGACCACGTATCTCCACTATCAAGGCAACGGGGCCGTGATCAAGGTACCCGGCTTCAAGCGCTGAGAAAGAGAGGAAACACACATGAAAACGATATGGCTGAAATGGGCAGCGCTCGGCGCCTCGGGCTTGATTGCTGCGGGCTGCGCAACTTATCCCGATCAGGCCAGTACGCGCCGGATCGCGGAAAAGATGGTGAGTGAAGGCTTCTCCACGACACCGGCGACCGCAAAGCGCCTGGTGCAGGACAAGTCGCAGCAGATATGCAGCAAGATCGGGGACGCCAAGCTCTCGCAGGAAGAAGCGGCGGAAGTGGTCAAACTGGCGCGCGCCTCCATCCAGTATCCGCAATCCGGGAAGCTGGTGGGCGACTGGAAGACCGGCGACAAGCTTGCACATGACGGCGCCGGCGACCGCATACGCAACGGCAAGCTGGAGGCCCGCAAGGGCAATGGCGCGCTGTGCCAGAACTGCCATGCGCTTGCCGCCGGGGAGGTCAACGTCGGCAATGTCGGGCCCAGCCTGACCGGCTTCGGCACGCAGCGCGGCAATTCCGCGGCGATCGTGAAATACACCTATGAGAAAATTTATAATTCCTGGGCGTATTTCCCGTGCTCGAACATGCCGCGCCTGGGCGCGACCGGCCATCTCACGCCGGAGCAGATCACCCACATGGTCGCGTACCTGACCGATCCGCAGTCTCCGATCAATAAAAAATAACCGCTTTGCGCAAGAACATCCGGCAAAACGGCACTCCTCTCCCCCGGAGAGAGCACGTCGGAATCCTCCCTCTCCCCGCCCGCGGGGAGAGGGGCAAACAAAGCGCCATTTTATTATTGAGCATTCGGTAAATCAGTGACAAAAATCTTCCCTCATCCCCACCCTTCTGCTTCGCTTCAAGTGTTCCCTTGTCCCGGCGGGAGAAGGGCTTTGCCTCCCTCTCCCTCCGGGCGTAGGTATCTACACATCTCAAAGAAACCCCCCTCGCCCCGCTTGCGGGGAGAGGGTCGGGGAGAGGGGCTGTGCGCTTCCCCTACCCTCTCCCCCACCCTTGTATGTCCCAGAATAGAGTTGTTGTGGCTGTTGGGGGAGCATTAGATCG
>CAKKQX010000279.1 GCA_919902235.1 Burkholderiales bacterium | reverse complement strand
TTATTTTGTTAGGCGCGCTTAATAAAAAACGGTTACAGGATGCACTGAGAAAAGTTGGGGCGGTGAAATTTACCGCGTCAAGCATTCTGCGCGCGCTGCGACAAGTTTAGGGCTTGGCAATTGCGTCGGGCGGCGTCAACAGGCGTTTGGCGGTTTCGTTCGAGAATGTGTATTGCAGGTTTTCGTCGGGCCGCACCAATACCAGTTCGGGCTCGCGCTGCAGAATGCCGAGCGCAAGCTTTCGGCCATCCTTGAATACAATCCTGATTTCGCCGATGGGCTTGCGCTGGTCATAGGGTTCGACATGCAGCGCCGAGGCCTGGCGCCATTGATCGACCCAGCGGTTGATGTCGTCCGCGCTGAGGTCGGCCGGCGCCGGCGTTAACGCCCATTTGCCGTCCTTGCTGCTCAGCGCGAAGTCCGCCAGTTCGAAAGTCACCGGCATTTCGTCGCCGGCGAACAGCCGGCGCCGGACAAGCTGGGCAACATCGGCCGGCAGCGCCGCGCCGTGGCGCAGTTCTATCGTATAAACCGCGCTCTGCGTCAGCACGTACTGCTCGCGGCTGGTGGTGCTGACGGTGCCGAAGCCGAATGTCTGTCCATCGATGACAAGTTTTACCGCAGGCTGGTCGAGATCAAAGCGCGCCAGATCGCCCGCGGCAAGCCGGGCGGACGCTTTGGCTCCCAGGATGGCAAGCAGGCGCTCGACCTGGAACGGTTCCGCCTGCGCGCTGAGCGGCGCGGCAATCCACCACAACCCGTTTTTTTTCGCCAGCGCCATGGGCGCCTGGCCGCTGCGCTCGATGCGAATGCTGCTGACCGCGCCCGCCTGCAACGCCGACAGCGAATACGCGGTTGTTTCCTCTGCGGGCTTGAGATAGACCCACCAGCCGAGCGCGACGACCGCGCTCAGCAGCGCGAGGTTGAGCAGCCACGATTTTCTCATCAAACTACAGTGCTTTGCGCCGGCGCCACCAGATCACGGTGCCGCAGAGCGCGAACACCAGCGGCAGCGCCAGCAGAAAAGCGAAGGCGATCAGATAGAGCGTGGTCTGGTCGATATCGAGCGCGCTGTCGGCCGCGGGCCGCGGCTGGACCGCGATCAGACTGTCATCGCCGGCGAGCCAGTTGATGATGTTGATGCCGAGATCGAGGTTGCCGCCGTTGCCGAGAAAAGTGTTGGACAGGAAATGCCCGGTGCCCACCACCACCACGCGCTGCTGGCGATCGCCGACGCTGCGCTCGAAAGCGGATGCGATATTGACCGGTCCCGGAAAATCGCGCGCCTTGTCGAATACCGCTTTTCCGTCGAGCTTGCCGACTTCCACCCAGCCGCGCTGCGCGACATCGATCAGCGGCGTCACGCGCCATTCGTCGCTTTCCGCGGCGCCGATCTGACGCGCGAGCGGAAATACGGTGTTGAGCTGGAATGCGCTGGTGATCGGGTGGCGCGCGTAACCGGAGGCAGAGCCGATGGCGATGGTGGGCGCGGCCCGGTACTGGGCGGCAGTCGGGTCAACCACCACGCCCGGCGTCAGCACCAGCCCCAGCAGTTCGGCAACCGGCTGCAGGCCGCGCAGCGGTTCGGGGTCGATCAACCACAGCAGATTGCCGCCGGCCTTCAGGTGGCGCTCTATCTTCTGCACTTCCGCCGCCAGCAAATCGGCCTGCGGACTGGCGATCAGCAGCAGCGCGGCATTGGATGGCACGTCCTGCGCCACCGCCAGGTTCATGCTGTTGAGCTGAAAGCCTTTTTGCCGGAGCTGGCGGCCGAACTCCCCGAGATCGTGGTTGGCTGCGCCGTCGAGCCTGCGCTCGCCGTGTCCGTCCAGCCACAGCACCAGGCGTTCGGCGCCGCGCGCGAGCCGCATCAGCAGGTTGGTGAACGCCTGCTCGTTGAAGGTGGTGAGGCGTTCGCTGCGCTGCCTGTATTCGATCACCATTTCGACCGGCGCGCGCACGCCGGCGGCGGTCGCCGCCTTGGGCTGCTCGCGCGGATCGACGAAGGCAAGCGCAATATCGGGCTTTGCGCGCTGGTATGGACGCACGAATTCCTGCAGCGACTTGTGCAGATTCTGCCCGCGCCCGTCCTGGGCCACGGCGTAGATGGTGATGGTGAGCGGTCCGTCGAGTTGCCGGAGCACCTCGAGCGAAGCCTGCGACAGCGTGTGCCGCGTGCTGCGCGTGATATCCCACTCCTTGCGGTAGTCGTGCGCCACGTAGGCGAGCAGGGCGGCGAGCATGACCAGCAGCACCAGGGTAAGGCTGCTTTGCGCAAACAGCTGCATGCGCAGTCTGGAGTTGATTTTCATGGCCTGATGTTCTCGGCGGTTCGCCCGGTTTTTCGCTCAGTGTCCTGATTTCTCAGCCGCGCAGCCGCCCGGCATCCAGCTGGCGTATGGCCAGCACCAGGAAAAACGTCGTCAGCAGCAGCGAGCAGGCGATGGCGTAGGTGTCGATCAGCCCCTTGCTGAACGGTTCGAAATTCTTGAGAGGGGACAGCACCTGCGCCAGCGCTGCCGGCACCGGCCAGCCGCGGGCGCGCAGGCTGTCGCCGGCGGTTTCTCCCATCAACAGCATCGCCAGCAACGCGCTGAAGCCGCCGAGCGCTGCTGCCATCGGGTGCACGCTCAGGCACGATGCATACAAGCTGACGGCGGCGAAGCTCGCCACCAGCAGCGTGAGGCCGATGGCCAGGCTTGCCAGCATGCCGTAATCGAGCCGCGTGCTTGCGGCGAGCGACAATGGCATCAGC
>CAKKQX010000278.1 GCA_919902235.1 Burkholderiales bacterium | reverse complement strand
GGGCGCAGCAGACTACGCGGTAACGCAACTATCGCCCGAGTGAACGACTCATTTAAATCCCATGGTGATCAGTGATACGCGAATGCGGGTTTAACGTGCAGCCGCGGGCAGCGCCGGCCGGGAATGCGATGACGGCGTACCGGAACGGAAAGCGCGGACCGTTGCGACCACCAGCATGTCGAGCACGCAGTAAAAAGCGCCGGCGGCGATAGGCGGGTTGACGGTGGCGAGACCCAGCCAGGGCACCGTGGTTTCCCAGGTCCAGTTGCCCATGGCAGTACCGTAGGTTTCCATGGCGAGCGCCAGCACAAACATCACGGCATAGAGTTTGCGCGCGCGGCCGAACACCACGCACAGCAGGAACATCAGATACAACAGCGCGCCGAAAGTGTCGGCGCCGGTCAGCAGCATGAATGCCGCGAAGGGTGCCGCTGCGAGCGGCACCAACCAGCCGATCCAGTCGCGCAACCGGGATGCTGCGATGGTGCCGAGCATGAACAGCAGCGCATGCCCGGGCGGCACGAACAGCGGCACGTTGGCGAGGCGGTACTCGTAGAGCCCCCAGATCAGCGACAGGAAGATTTCGCCCAGCGTGGCATAGACCACGCAGGCGGTGAGCGCCACCCTGTCTTCGCCTTTCGCCTGTCGCAGCCAATGCAGGAACAGCGTCCACACCGCGAGGTTGGTGAGCGTCTGGCCCCAGAACTCCAAGCGCTGATCAATGATCAGTCCGAGCAGGATCACGGCGCAGATCAGTGTCGCACGGACAGAAGCGTTCTTATCGTGGGCCATAGCGGGGTTCACTGATAGCAAAAAAATAATCGACAGGATAAACAGGATTTATCCCCAAGATCTTGCCACATCATGGATTCCGAATGACGGGGTTTTAATCCAGTAAATCCTGCCCATTTCATTTGCTTTTGAACTTCACCTTGCGCTTTTCCTTGAAGCTCGCGCGCGTCCGCGCGCGCCGACGATGGCAACACTGTCCGGGTTAAGAACCTTGCGCAATAATGGTGGGGAGGCGGGCATGCGACGCGTCTTTTTCATAATGGTAGCAAAACGGAACCGGCCCATGAGGCCGGATCGTGGACTCTTGCGGCATGTGCGGGTGTTTTCTTTATAATCGCCTGCTCAAAACGCAGCGGGGAGAAGAAACCATGGAAGGCGTAGCGGTAGTCACCGGCGCAAGCTCGGGTATCGGCGAGGCGATCGCCAGGCATCTGTTGGACAGCGGTTGCACGGTGGTGACGCTACAGCGCCGCCCGCCGCGCCTCAAGCACGAGCGCCTGCTGTTTCACCAAGTGGATCTTGCCGATGCCGCCGCGACGCAAAAGATTGCCGGGGAAATCGCCGCCAAGTATCCGGTGCGTTATCTCGTCAATAACGCCGGCGCCAACATGCCGGGCCTGCTGGAGCAGGCCACAGTTGAAGATCTCGATTATGTGATGGCGCTCAATGTGCGCGCGGCGATGATCCTGATCCAGGCGTTGACGCCCGGCATGCGTGCCGCGAAATTCGGGCGTATCGTCAGCATGTCCTCGCGCGCCGTGCTCGGCAAGACCCACCGCACCATTTATTCGGCGGCCAAGGCGGCCCTCATCGGCATGACGCGTACCCTGTGCCTTGAATTGGGCGGTGACGGGATCACCATTAACGCCGTGGCGCCGGGTCCGGTTGCCAGCGAACTGTTCGATAACGGCCACCCCTTGGGCAGTGACAAGCGCCAGCGGGTCATCGACAGTATTCCGGTGAAACGCGTGGGCACGCCGGACGACGTTGCCCGCATGGTGGTATTTCTGCTGGCGCCAGCAAGTGCTTACATCACCGGTCAGACCATGTTTGTGTGCGGCGGCACCAGCGTCAGCGGCTCGGGCGGGGCTTAAGAGCGCCTAACAATAATGAAACACGTGTGCGTTGCGGCCGGAATCGGCGATGACGCGAAGGACGGCGCAGGCCATATCGCGAATATGACCCAGCCGGCCGACAAAGGCAGCGCCGATTCCGGCCGCAACCCTGCAGGCAATATCGCAAGTTATCAAAAACTTACCTTGGGGCTGGCGCGAGTTTTGGCTCATGGCCTCGTCGCGCTCCTTGCGCATGCGCCCCGGCCGCGGTCTCGCGCAGCGCGCGTTTCATTATGTTAGGCGCGCTAAGTCAGCGGCCTTGGCACGCAAGATGCGGCCGATTTTTCCTGCGCCAGCTTTTCCGCTTTATTTCAGTAAGCAAAATTGGGCCTGGCCATGCGCTTATATCTGCCTTAAAAGCATGATCAGGCGCCACTTTTGCGCGGCACATTGATCCGTCGGGAAAGACGATCGGACACGCTGCGACTTCCACGATCTGCGATGCTAAGTTATTTGACAGAAACGGGAAAACTGAAGATAATGCTCGGTTTCGTTCGGAGGGGTTCCCGAGCGGTCAAAGGGGGCAGACTGTAAATCTGTTGGCTCAGCCTTCGAAGGTTCGAATCCTTCCCCCTCCACCAGGATTCAGGGAGTTTGCGGGGCGCGGTTTTTGTCGGGCGGTATGGACGCATTGGACTCATGCAGGGAGCTCAGATCAGGCGGGTGTAGCTCAATGGCAGAGCAGAAGCCTTCCAAGCTTACGACGAGGGTTCGATTCCCTTCACCCGCTCCA
>CAKKQX010000277.1 GCA_919902235.1 Burkholderiales bacterium | reverse complement strand
AAAACATCGGTGTCGTCGATGTCGCCCGAGATCGTGGGACGCGGTATGGTGATCTTGATCGCGCTCGCCGCGTCATAATTGATGACCGATACCATTCCCGGATCCAGGCGGTAGGTCCTGCCGAACCACGCAGCGCTGATGATGTTTGCGTCGCGCACTTTCTCGTAGGTTGCGTGGTCCTTGAAAATCACGTCGAAAGTGAGCTCGAAGGGCCCGGCGTTCTTGCTGCGGATCAACTTGGTCACCTGCCACAGTTTCATGCCGTCCTCACACTTTGTGGTATTCGATGCTGAACATTTCCAGCGGTGACGCCGGTTCGACCACGTGATTCATGTTGAAACGGTAACTCGGGCCACGCGCGATCTCGGCCGGCGAATAGGGATAGGCGATCGAGGTGATGAGCCCCGTCCATTCCGGCACCGGGTAATGCACGGCGATGTGGCTCACCGATTTGATCAGCGCGGTGGCCAGTTCCTGGGTACCGGCGGTCACCTGGAACAGCAGGCCCACCTCGTGTCCGATGCCGGTCTCGCTTTCGAGCGGGCCCATGGTCGCGTTTTTGCCGAACACGCGCACGTCGAATTTGTACTGGGTTGCGATGCCCGCGCCGAACACCGCGGCTATCCTGTCCCGCGCGGCCTGCATCAGCCCGGCCATCCACGAATCAAACTGGCGCAGGATGACGGGGTCGCGCACGCTGCCGATGATGATGCTCTGGTAGCCGGCGAGTTCCGCGCCTTCGAGTTTGATGGTGTAGCGCTGTGCCGGCTTGAAGGTGCTGCCGGAGACCTTCACTGCACGGTCGGACAGCGCCTCGTATTTCGCCGCGTAGGTGTTGAGCACGCCGGAAGGCTCGACCAGTTCGTAGGGCGTGGAATTTTCATAGAGGTTGTGCGAGGCCACGCTCGCCGGATCGCAGCGGTACTCGGGGTTGGGCGGCTCGACGATGAAGTGATCATCGCGAATGACGGCGAACATGCAGTCGGGATACTTTCTCAGCACCACGCAGGCCGCGCCGCACTCGAGAATTTTCGCCGCATGCCAGACCGTGGCGGGGTTGAGACCGTGCATCACCGGCATCGCTGAAAAAATAGAGGTGTCGCTGGAGCGTCCCGCAATCACCACGTCGGCGCCGTTTTCCAGCGCCTCGACGAAAGGCTCGACGCCGGCCATGCCGACGATGTGCGCGCTACGCTCTATGACCTGCTCGTCGAATACCGGCGCATTGGCGAGCGGGCTGATTTTGCCTTCGCGCAGTTTGCGCTTGAGGTAATCCTTGTTCTGCTCGCTGTGAATCGCGGCCAGCCTGAAATTAAGTTTTTCCTCGCGCGCGATCTCGCGCGCGATGCCCACCAGACGCGCGAGCTGGGAATCGCTGCCCGAGGTGCACGCCGAGCCGATGATGGCCGGCACCCTGGCCGCGCGCGCCGCCAGCAGGATCAGCCGCAGGTCGCGCTTGTACGCCGAATCGGAGAACAGCGTCTCGCCGGAACCAAGGTAATGCGGCCCGGGGTCGGTGGAGCCGGAATCGGCGCCGATAAAATCGGGCTTGAGAGCCATGGCACGCTTCAGCGTTTGCTCGCGGAAGCCGGAACCCAGAATGCCGGTGGCGGAAAGTACCCTGATTTCTTTCATGGGCGATGCCCTGTCAACGGCGCGAAAACATCGTAACTACCCCTCGCCCAGCAGCTTGCGCGCGGTCCGCTCGCAAATCCATTCGCGCTCGGCAGCGGTGAGTCCGGGGATGGCGTCGATCGACCCCATGATGTCATCGGGTGCCATGTCGAAAGGATTATCGGTGCCGATCACCACGTGGTCGGCACCAACCTGATCGATCAGATAACGCGCGGCCTTCGCATCGTGGGTCAGGGCGTCGAAATAGAAGCGCTTGAACAGTTCGCGCGGCGCGGTGACGTTGTTCACCTTGGGTTCGGGCCGTGCGCGGTGGCCGTGCGCAAATCTGCCGATCTGGTACGGCAGAAATCCACCGCCGTGCGCGCACAGGATGCGCAGCTTCTGCAGTTCGTCGAGCGCGCCGCTGAACATCAGGTGCGCGACCATCAGCGTGGTGTCGAGCGGGAAGCCGACGAAGTTGCTCAGGTAATAATCGTTCATCCCCCCCTTTGCCAGGCACTGATAGGGATGGGCGAAGATGAAACAGCCGAGCTGCTCTATGGTCTTCAGCACTTTGCGGAATTTGGGATCGGCAAGCGGTGTGCCTTCGATCGACGTGGCGAGCTCGACCGCTTTGAACTTGTGCTCTTTCACCACGCGCTCGAGCTCGGCGATGGCGGCGTCGGGATCCTGCATCGGCAGATGCGCCATGCCGCGCAGCCGGTCGGGGCGTTTCGCCACCATCTGCGCGATGCCGTCGTTGGCCAACCTGGCCGCTGCAAGCCCCGCCTCCGGCGCCAGCCCATAAAAATAAATCGGCGGCCCCACCGAGATCGCCGCGATGTCCAGCTTGTTGCGGTCCATCCATTCAACCTTGGCATCGGTGTCGCAGAATTCCGGCAGCAGTTCGGTCATGCGGCCGTGGCTGTCGAAGTAGCGCTTGCCGTTTTTCTCCTCGATGCGGGTGCCGAATTTTTCGGGCTCGCGCTTGATGGCCGCGATGACGGTTTCGGGTATGACGTGATTGTGCAAATCGATGTTCATTTACAGAGCCTTTTTATATAAGTATTTGTTTTTATTAAATATTTTAAACAGAAAGCAGCGGTCGCAACGCGCGCATGTTTTTCACCTGCTCAATGCGCCAGACCACGTCGATCAAACGTCCGGCACGCCGTGGGCCTATCACCGGTATCAGCAGGTCGCGGCTTTTCGCGGCAACATCCTCGCGCGACATCGGGTTTGCCGCGGTGCCGAGCACGGCTTTGGTGTGATGACGCAGGCGGCGTCCATCGCGCGTCGCGATCTCGACGATGGCCTGGGTGGTTTTGGTGCGCATGAAGGCGGCGCTGCCGGCAAGTTCGATGCGGTTCTTGATTTTAAGCAGCGCCGGGTCGCGCACACGCGCCGCATCATGCGCCGATGCGAATGTGATCTCGCCATCCACCAGCATCATCGCCACCAGATGCTGGATGTTGATGCTCGCCATCTTGCGCTGGTTGACGGTGCGCGCGCCCTGCTCGTCTATGGTCACGCGTATGCGGTCGACGTCTTTCGCGCTGATGCCGTGTCTGGCGATCAGGTTGGAAACGGCGTCGAGCGGCGCCTGGATCGGATAGCCCACCGCCCAGCGCTTGATCGAGGTGTTCATGATCTCGTAGGTACGCCCCAGGTTTGCGACCAGTTTCGCAGGAAGCGCATGCGCGCCATAGGCGTGGAAAAAACCGCGGTCGCCGGAAAAAACGTCTTCCACGCCGGTGAAGTGCATGGACGCCATGATTGCCGCGGTCACACCGTTGCGCGCGGGCATGCCGCCGAAATCGAAGGCCTTCTCGATGTGCTCGGTGTCGCGCGCCCAGCACGACAGCCCGGAAGCCTGCTGCGCGGTGTACGAAAGCAGATAACGCGCCTGGTCCGCATTCAGGCCCATCAGCGCGGCCGCGGCGGCGGCCGCGCCGAAGCTGCCGCCGAAGCTGTGTGTCGAGTGGCCGGCACTGCGAAAGCGTTCGACACCCAACGCGTGCGAGATACGGGCGCAGACGTCATAGCCCAGCACCAGCGCGCGCAGCAGCGCCGTGCCGCCCAGGCGCTGGCGTTCCGCCACCGCGAGCGCGGCCGGCACGATGCTGCAGCCGGGATGCACCAGGGATAGATAATAAGTGTCGTCGGTCTCGTCGGAATGTCCGTGCATGCCGTTGGCCAGCGCGGCGTTGATCGCCGAGGTGACAATGCGACTGCCGATAACACCTGCTTCCGGTTTGCCTCCCTGCGAATTGGCGAACTCGATCGCGCGCCTGCCCGGCAGCAGTTGCGAGCCCGACACCATGGCCGACAGCGTGTCGAGCAGATGGTGCTTGGCGCGCTCGACGACGGCTGCCGGCAGCGCGCGCCGCGGTGCCGCAGCGATATAAGCCGAGAGCT
>CAKKQX010000276.1 GCA_919902235.1 Burkholderiales bacterium | reverse complement strand
CAAGGCCGTGCTCGGGCGTGAATTCGGACTGCCGGTCACGCACATCACGCAAACCATGTGCACGGCGGCGTTTCCCGGCAGCGTATGCCGCGCGCTCAGGCTGGGCAATGGCGCCATCGGCACCGTGCTGGAGATAGCCGCCAGCACCGGGCGCGGCAGCCCTGTTTATTACCAGACGCTGTACATCCCACCCAACCGGCGCCGGCTGGTCGTGTCGGATACCTACAATCAAAAAAATGCCCTGCCACAGAAAACAGAACTTTTGAGTGCCATGAAATGAAGCCGGCCAATCTTGTCATCATCATGTCCGACGAGCACAACCCCAAGATCATGGGGGCGAGCGGACATCCCATCGTCAAAACGCCCAACATCGACGCGCTTGCCGCGGGCGGCACCCTGTTCAAGTCCGCCTATACCACCTGTCCGGTGTGCGTGCCGGCGCGCGCCGCGTTCGCCGCCGGCAAGTATGTGCACCAGATCGGCTTCTGGGACAACGCCGACGCCTACGAGGGCTCGATTCCAAGCTGGCACCACCGTCTTCGCGACAAAGGCCATCGCGTGGTGTCGATAGGCAAACTGCATTTCCGCGGGCTCGAGGGCGACGACAACGGCTTTTCCGAAGAGATCATCCCGATGAACATCATCGAGGGCAAAGGCGATCTCATGGGCCTGGTGCGCCGCGACCTGCCGGAGCGCGGGATGTCGTGGAAAATCGCCAAGCTCGCCGGGCCAGGCGAAACTGCATACACAGCGTACGACCGCGAGATTGCCACCCGCGCCCAGATCTGGCTGCGCGAGGAGGCGCCGAAATACCGCGACAAGCCGTGGGTGCTGTTCGTGTCTTTCGTGTGCCCGCATTTCCCGCTGGTGGCGCCGGCCGAGTTCTATTACCAGTATCCGCTCGACCAGATGCCCATGCCCAAGCTCTATGGGCACGACGAGCGCCCGCAGCATCCTTATCTGAAGGATTACGCCGGCAGCTTCGCCTACGATCGTTTTTTCGACGCCGAAAAACTCAAGAAAGCGGTCGCCGCTTATTACGGCCTGTGCAGCTTTCTCGACGACAACATCGGCAAGGTGTTGCGCACGCTGGAAGCCACCGGCCTCGCCGATTCCACGCGCATCCTCTACACCTCGGATCACGGCGACAATCTCGGCGCGCGCGGGCTGTGGGGCAAGTCGACCATGTACGAAGAAGTCGCCGGCGTGCCGCTCATCATCAGGGGGCCTGATATTCCGCGAGGCGTGAAAATCAGCACGCCCGCCAATCATGTCGACACCTATCCTTTCATTCTGGAATGCGCCGGCGCAAGCACGCCCGAGGCATACGACAATCATCCCGGCGTGTCGTTGTTCAGGCTGGCGCAGGGCGAAGACCCACCGCGCAACGTGCTGACGGAATACCACGGCATGGGTTCGACCACCGGCGCGTTCATGATCCGCCACGGCAGATATAAATACGTGCATTACGTCGCCTATCCGCCCCAGTTGTTCGATCTCGAGGCCGACCCGGAAGAACTCACCGACATCGCCGCGGATCCGCGTCATGCGCAAGCACTGGCTGAGTGCCGCGCGCGGCTTTATGCGATATGCGACCCGGCCGAAGTCGATGCGCGCGCCAAAAAGCGCCAGGCCGAGCTGCTCGAACAAAATGGCGGCGCCGAGGCCGTGATCAGACGCGGCGATCTTGGTTTTTCGCCGCCGCCGGGATATCCGATCGTGCTGGGCTGATCGGCCTAATCGCAGTTCTTCGAGGAGGAGAGATCATGAATAAAAAACAGCTTCACGCAATATCCGCCGCGGCCTGCGCCGCAATGCTTGCGCTGTCCGCAACTGGCGCCTGGGCGCAAACCGCCGCCAGGGGTTCGGCACAGGCTTTCCCGGAAAAACCGTTGCGGCTGCTGGTGCCGTTTGCGCCCGGCGGCAACACCGACATCCTGGCGCGCGCGGTGGGACAGAAGATGTCCGAAAACTGGGGCAAGCCGGTGGTGGTCGATAACCGGCCGGGCGGCAGCGGCATCATTTCCGCCGAGATCGTGCAGAAGGCCACGCCCGACGGCCACACGATTTTCGTCGGCTCCACCGGCGAGCTGTCAATCAATCCCAGCTTGTTCAGGAAGCTGCCGTACAATGTCGAGAAGGATTACGCCCCGGTCTCGCTCGGTACCGTGTCGCCTATCCTGATCGCCTCGCATCCCGCGTTCGCGCCGAAAACCATCAAGGAACTCGTGGATCTTGCCAAGGCCAAGCCCAAAACCCTGTCCTATGCTTCGGTGGGTGTGGGCAGCCCCATGCACCTGTCGGGCGAACTGTTCAAGATGATCACCGGCACCGACATCGTGCACGTGCCGTACAAGGGCGGCGCGCCGGCTTCGACCGCGCTGATCGGCGGCAGGGAAGTGCAGTTCGGCTATGTCGGCATGGGGCCGGCGATACCCCACGTCAAGTCGGGGCGTATGAAGGCGCTGGCGATTTCCACCGCCAAGCGCGCCACCCTGCTGCCCGATCTGCCGACCATGCAGGAGCAGGGCGTCAAGGATTTCGACACCAGCATCTGGTTCGCTTTCCTGGTGCCGGCCAAAACGCCCAAGCCGGTGATCGCGAAGCTGAACGCGGAACTCAACCGCATCCTCAGGCTGCAGGATACGCGCGATTTCCTGATCAATACCGGCGTTGAAGTCACGCCGACGACGCCCGAGGAGCTTGCGCGTTTCATCAGGTCCGAGGCGCAAAAATACCGCAAGATCATCCAGGTATCTGACACTAAACTCGATCAGTAAAACTGGAGGAGCAAAAATGAAAACAGCGACAAGCGGGTTCAGGGCAGGCGTCGCCGTGTGCGGTGTCTTGTTGGCGGGTGCGACCGTTGCCCAGACTTACCCGACGAAACCGGTGCGCGTGATCGCGCCGTTCGGCGCCGGCGGCGCGCTCGATCTGACGGCGCGCACCGTCGGTTTGAAAATGCAGGAAGCCATGAAACAGAATATCGTGGTCGACAACCGGCCCGGCGCGGGCGGCATCATCGGCGCGGACCTGGTGGCGAAGGCGGCGCCTGACGGCTACATGGTGCTGCTCGGATCTCCAGCCGAAATCGCAGTGCTGCCGCATCTGCAGAAAATGCCGTACAACGTCGACAAGGATCTGGCGCCGGTATCGCTGGCGGTGATCACGCCGCTGATTCTGGTGGTTACGCCCTCGTTGCCGGCGAAAAACGTGAAAGAGCTGATCGCGCTCGCCAAATCCCGGCCGGGGCAGCTTACCTATGCGTCGGCCGGTACCGGCGGCGTGCAGCACCTGGCAGGGGAACTGCTCAAGATCAATATGAAAATCGACATGACCCATGTGCCGTACAAGGGTGCGGGCCCGGCGATGCCCGACCTCATCGGCGGCCACGTCATGACCTTCTTCTCCGGCATGCCGCCGGCGATGCCGCATGTGCGTGCCGGCAAGCTGCGCGCGCTGGCGGTCACCACTGCCAAGCGCTCGCCGGCCGCGCCTGACGTGCCGACCATGGGCGAGGCGGGCGTTGCGGGCTTCAACATCAGCAACTGGTTCGCATACTTCGTGCCGGCGGGCACGCCGCGTGAGGTCATCGCCCGGCTCAATACCGAGATCAACCGCATCCTGCAATTGGCGGACGTCAGGGAAAAGCTCGGCAACGTCGGCGCCGAGGCCGTGGGCAGCACGCCGGAAGAACTCGCCAGGTTCGTGAAAGACGAAAGCGACAAATTCGCCCAGCTGATCAAGGCCTCGGGCGCCAAGGGCACGGACTAGGTCCAATCTGCGCGATGCCGCTAACCCCGCGCAAGCAGGGGGCGGCGTTGGCGCTGGGTGATGAGTTAAAATATCGGCAATCCTTCGGTATTGAGACCCATCATCCATGACTGATATCCCGCAGCAAAAACGCAAGCTCGCCTTCATCGGCCTCGGCGTGATGGGTGGCCCGATGGCAGGCCATCTCGCGCGCGCCGGCCACGACGTCACGGTATTCAACCGCACTCACAGCAAGGCCGAGGCCTGGGTCGCCAAATACGGCGGCAAGTCGGCGCCCACGCCGCGCGCGGCCGCCGCGGATGCGGCCATCGTGTTTTCCTGCGTCGGCAACGACAGCGACCTGCGTGAAGTCACTGTTGGTGAGAACGGCGCCTTCGCCGGCATGCAGCGCGGCGCACTGTTCGTCGATCACACCACCGCCTCGGCGCAGGTCGCGGTCGAGTTGGAACTGGCGGCGCGCGGCGCCAAGCTGGCTTTTCTCGATGCACCGGTGTCCGGCGGCCAGGCGGGCGCCGAGCAGGGTGTGCTCACCGTCATGGTCGGTGGTGATCCTGCGGCCTTCGAGACTGCCCGGCCGGTGATCGCGCATTACGCGCGCGCGGTGACCCTGATGGGACCGGCCGGCGCGGGCCAGAAAACCAAGATGGTCAACCAGATCTGTGTAGCCGGCGTGATCGAGGGGCTGGCCGAAGGACTGGCGTTCGCGCAGCGCGCCGGACTCGACGCCAGGCGCGTGGTCGAGGCAATCTCCAAGGGCGCGGCGACGTCGTGGCAAATGGAAAATCGCAGCGCGACCATGATAGACGGCAAATTCAATTTCGGTTTTGCGGTCGATCTCATGCGCAAGGACCTGCGTATCGCGCTGGAAGAGGCGCACGCCAACGGCGCCCAGCTGCCGGTCATCGCGCTCATCGACCAGTTCTACGCCCGCCTGCAAAAGCAGGGCCATGGCCGGCTCGACACCTCCAGCCTGATGAAACTGCTGGTGGACAAATAGAAAACTGCAACATCATGGACGGGATTAACAGGATTTTTCAGGATTGACAGGACTAATTCAGAAACCTGAAGCAGGAATCCTGTAAATCCTGTCTAATCCTGTAAATCCTGTCTATTTGTTTTTGAAATGAAAGAAGTCGTTCCTCTTCCTGCTGCTACCGTCACGCTGGTGCGCGATTCGGCGCGCGGCCTTGAAGTGCTGATGATGCAGCGCAATTTCCAGTCCGGATTCATGCCCGGCATGTATCTGTTTCCCGGCGGCGCGCTGGACGAAGCTGACGCTTCGGCGGAAATGTGCGGCTTGTGCACGGGCCTCGACGACGCCACGGCAAGCGGTATCCTCAGTATGCCGCGCGGCGGACTCGCTTACTGGGTCGCCGCCATCCGCGAATCGTTCGAGGAAGCGGGCGTGCTGCTGACTTATGACCGCAGCGGCAGTCTGGTGACGCTGGCGCAGGCGGAAGCGGCAGCGCGTTTCAGCGCGCACCGCGACACGCTTAATGCCGGCGGCTGCGAATTCTGCGCACTGCTGCAGCAGGAGGACCTGCGCATGGCGGTGGACCGCCTGGTTTATTTCAGTCACTGGATCACCCCGGTCACCGCGCCGCGCCGCTACGACACGCGGTTTTTTCTGGCGGCGGCGCCGGAAAATCAGGAGCCGCTGCACGACAATCGCGAGACCATTAATCACCTGTGGGTGAACCCGGCCGTGGCATTGGACCGGCATCGCGGCGGCGACTTCAACATGCGCACCCCCACCATCCGAACGCTGGAGCAGTTCGCGGATTACGCCACGGTGGACAGCCTGATGCAGGCGATGCGCGCCCAGCGCCACATTCCGGCGCTGCTGCCGCGCATCGACAAGGGCGGCAGGCGCCTGATGCCCGGCGATGCCGGCTACGAAGAAGCCGCGACTGCCGAAGGGCGGGGATCGTGGAAGGTCTGAAAATCGAATGGACAGGATTTACAGGATTAACAGGATTAAGGAAACTCCGATCCCGTCGTCCCCGCGAAGGCGGGGGCCCGGTAATTTCCCAACGTTCTGGATATCCGTCTGCGCAGCAATGACAATACCGTGCTGGATTGGATATTTCCGGAATTCAGAATCTGCAGCACTTATCCTGTAAATCCTGTTA
>CAKKQX010000275.1 GCA_919902235.1 Burkholderiales bacterium | reverse complement strand
ATGAAGCCAGGCAACGCGAAAGGAAGGGGATAAGGGATTCTATCCGTTCTGTGACATTGCCGTCAGAGAAAAGGTTCGCCCGCGGGAAAATACGAATCCCGCAGGCAATTGAGAATGCCGCAATCAGGCTTTGAGCCGCAGCGGCAACTTGCGCAAACGCCGGCCAGTTGCAGCTGCGATGGCATTCGCCACAGCCGGAGCAACCGTTGGCACGCCGGGTTCGCCGACGCCAGTCGGCTTTTCGGCCGAGGGCACGATATGCACCTCCACAACCGGCATCTCGTTCATGCGCAATGGCGCGTAGTCGTGGAAGTTGGACTGCACGACGCGGCCGTCCTTCAGCGTAATTTCGCTGTGCAACGCGGCCGCCAGGCCGAAACCGGTGCCGCCCTCCATCTGGGCTCGCACTACGTCCGGGTTGATGGCGATGCCACAGTCCACCGCACACACCACGCGGCGGACCTTGAAGCTACCATCCGGCCTGACCGACACCTCCGCAACGTGAGCAACGTAGGAACTGAACGACTCATGCACCGCGATGCCGCGTCCGTGCCCTTTGGGCAACGGTTTACCCCATCCCGCCTTTTGCGCCGCGAGGTTGAGCACCCCCAGGTGCCGCGGGTGCTTCTTCAGCAAGGCGCGACGGAACTCCAGCGGATCCCTGCCGGCCAGGATGGCCAGTTCGTCGATGAACGTCTCGGTCGAGAACGCGGTGTGGGTTGAACCTACCGAGCGCCACCACAGCACGGGCACCGCGAGCCGCGGCGAATGCAGATCCACCAGCATGTTCGGAATATCGTACGGCAGGTTATTCGCGCCCTCGACGGAAGTCGCGTCGATTCCGTCCTTCACGAACATCTGCTCGAACGGGGTGCCGGTCTGGATGGACTGCCCGACAAGGCGGTGCTGCCACGCGACCAGATTACCCTTCTCATCAAGTCCGGCGCGCAGCGTGTGATAGTTGAACGGGCGATAGAAACCGCCGCGCGTATCGTCCTCGCGCGTCCATTGCAATTTGACTGGCGCCTTGCCGGCAATGGATTTGACAATGTGCGCCGCCTCGACCAGGTAGTCCGAAGCAGGATTGGCGCGGCGGCCGAAACTACCGCCGGCATAGAGCATGTTGAGCTTCACCTGCTCCGGTTTCAGGCCCAGCACGCTGGCGATGTTATATTGGTCCACAGTCTGCAACTGCTCCCCGTTCCAGATCTCGCAGGTGTCGCCTTTCAGCTGAATGACACAGTTCATAGGCTCCATCGGGGCATGCGCGAGGTAGGGAAACTCGAAATCGGCTTCCAGCTTCTTCACCGCGCCAGCCAGCGCTTTGTCTGCATCGCCCGCCTTGTGGGCAACCATGCCCGGCTTCTGGGCAAGCTGCTTGTACTGGGCGAGTATCTCGGCGGAGCCCAGCTTGTTCGCGCCGGTCTCGTCCCATTGCACTGCGAGCGCGTCGCGTCCCTGCTTCGCGGCCCAGAAATCCGTTGCCAGCACCGCCACCCCGGAGGGTATCTGCGCTACGTCGGTCACGCCTTTGATTGCCTTCGCCTTCACTGCATCGAACGACTTCACTTTCGATCCGAACAGCGGCGGATGGGCGACGACCGCCGTCAGCATGCCGGGCAGTTTCACGTCTATGGTGAACTGCGCAGTGCCGTTGGTCTTGGCCTTGCTGTCCTTGCGCGGCGCGCGTTTGCCGATCAATTGAAACTGTTCGGGTTTCTTCAGTTTCACGTCGGCTGGCACCGGCATCGCAGCCGCCTTCGCCGCCAGTTCGCCAAAGTTCGCCTTGCGGCCGCTTTTGTGCGTCACCATGCCTTTGCTCACCGCGATCTCAGCGGCAGACACTTTCCAGTTGTCCGCCGCGGCAGCGACCAGCATGGCTCGCGCAGTCGCACCCACCTTGCGCAGTTGCTCCCAGGAATTGGCGATCGACGTGCTGCCGCCGGTCCCCTGGGCCGGCCCCCAGAACAGGTTGTTGTAAAGTTTGGCGTCGGCGGGCGCGCCCTCGACCCGCACCTGCGCCCAATCCGCGTCGAGTTCTTCGGCGACCAGCGTGGCAAGGCCGGTGTGGACACCCTGCCCCATCTCCAGATGCTTGGACATCACGGTAACCGTGTTGTCGGTCCCGATACGCACAAACACGCCAGGCGGTGAGGCGGTGCCGGCCACAGCCGGCGCGGATGCCGACCACACCCGCGGCAGGTAAAAAGCGAGCGTCAATCCTGCACCTGCCAGTGTGCTGACTTTGAGAAATTCACGTCGGTTCAGAACCGGAAGATTTTTCATCGCCGTCTCCTACGCAAGTGCTTTCGAGGCTGCCTTGATTGCAGCGCGTATGCGCACGTACGTGGCGCAGCGACAGACGTTTGCCGACATGACGAGATCGATGTCTGCATCAGTGGGCTGCGGATTTTTCGCGAGCAGCGCCGTAGCGCTCATGATCTGGCCGGACTGGCAGTAGCCGCACTGCACGACGTCCAGTCTTTCCCAATGCGACTGCACCACCTTGCCCACGCGCGTATCGCCGATGTTCTCGATCGTCGTGATGCGTTTTCCGGCGGCCGCGGAGACCGGCATGCTGCAGGAGCGAACCGCGTTGCCGTCCACATGCACCGTGCAGGCTCCGCACTGTGCAATGCCGCAGCCGTACTTGGTCCCGGTGAGCCCGATGGTGTCCCGTATCGCCCACAGCAACGGCATATCGGGACTGACGTCGAGCTGATGGGTCTTGCCATTGACATTGAGTGCAATCATCACGACTCCTGGCGTCCGAAGGAACTCTTACTTATTTGGGGCAGGCGGCGCCGAGCTTGGCCCAGGCGTTCACCAGTTTCACAAACTCTTCTCTTGGCACCGGCACCGGCTCGCGCGGCTTTCCGGACGGGTCGGCGCCGGGGTTCCAGGCCCAGGCAACCAGCTCGTCGGTCGTCAGATGCTTCACTGTCGCCTCGACATTGCGGTTACCGTTGTTTTTCCTGTCGAGCAGCGCCCGGCACAGTCCGCCTGGCGACAGGCCTTCCCAGGCCATGGACAGCGGCGCGAGATGCCAGTTGGGTGCCCCGGGAACGCCGCTTGCGGTATTGTTCTGCGCCTGGTGGCAGGAGCTGCATTGCAGGGCTGCAGGCCCCTTGCCATGCGGGCCGCGGGTAATCGCCGGCACATGCGGCCGTTCGAACGCGCCCTGCCTGGGCGAATCGCTTTTCGGGTGACAGTTCAGGCAGCGCGGGTGGCTGAGCACCTTGTGCATCCGGAGATAGAGTTGCTCGCTCTCCCGCCGCTTTGCCTCTGTCGCAACCGCGTCCCCTGCCTGCGCAAAAGCAACCGGCAGTTGAAGGCAGGCACAGCTCCACACCAGCGCCGCGAGCCGCATTGAACAATGGCGTGCGTTCATGGCCACTCCCGAAGATATTGATCGTGGAATTGCGTTCGCCGAATATTCCTACATTTTAATGCGCCCTGCCATAAAAATATTTGAAGCGCAGCCATTGGACCGTCAACAAGGGCGCTGCAGCGCTTCGCATTTCTGGCATTTATTGAATATCTCGATTTTTTGCGGCGTTTCCGCGTACTATACTGTCACGATTTCGCTATGGCCTTAATCGCTCAGACCACTACGTTTCGCGCGGCGCCAAAACAGGACATATCGCCATGATATGTATGTGGATTTAGTATATGCGTCTGTCCCTCGATGCCCTGCTGGTGCTCGACGCCATCGACCGCAGGGGAAGTTTCGCCGCAGCGGCGCACGAACTTCACCGCGTGCCTTCGGCGGTGACTTACACGGTGCAAAAGCTCGAGGAGGATCTCGATGTACAGCTGTTCGACCGCCGCGGGCACCGCGCCAAACTCACCGCGGCGGGACGCGAGTTGCTCGAAGAGGGCCGGAATCTGCTGCGTGCCGCGGGCGAACTCGAGTCACGCGTCAAGCGGGTTGCTACCGGCTGGGAAGCGGAACTGCGGATTGCCTACGACGATGTTATCTCGGAATATGTCATGCTGCAGCTCGCCGCCGAATTCTATGCATCGCAATCCGCATGTTCGACGCGGCTGCGCATTGCATCCGAAGTGCTTGGCGGCTGCTGGGACGCGCTGGCCTCGGCGCGCACCGAACTCGTGATCGGCGTCTCGGGGGACAGCCCGGCAGGCGGCGGTTATGCCATGCGGCTGCTGGGCGAGGTGGAATGGGTATTCGCGGTCGCACCCCACCACCCGCTGGCAGCGCTGCCCGAGCCGCTCAAGTCCGGCGATATACAGAACTATCGCGCGGTAACCGTGGCCGACAGCTCGCGCAACCTGCCGCCACGCACCACTGGACTGCTGTCGGGGCAGGAAACGCTGACCGTGCATAACCTGCGCGCCAAGCTGCTGGCGCAAAGCATGGGGCTGGGCGTGGGCAATCTGCCGCGACAGGCGGCGCAGCACGCGGCGGCAGCGGGCAAGCTGGTCATCATGCGCACCGAAGAACCCAAGGTGAGCGCGCAACTCTTCGTGGCCTGGCGCACCAGCCACAAAGGCAAGGCACTGCAGTGGTTTGTGAAACGGCTGGAAGAAAAAGACTGGCTGGAGCGCGCGCTGCAGGACGCTGTTTAACCCGCCCCATCCGGCAAATCACTGCGGGGGCACACCGGACTACTGTTGCTGCTGCGCCTGCTGCTGCGCCAGTTCCGCATGCACCTTCACCATGTCGAGTGCCCTGGCCTGGGTGATCAGACTGTCGAGGCCGGAAGCCGGCAGTGCGCCGGCCTGCGAGAACAGGATGACTTTCTCGCGGAACACCATCAGCGTCGGAATCGAACGGATGCCGAACTGGCCCGCGAGTTCCTGCTCGTCGTCGCTGTTGACCTTGGCGAACACGATGTCCGGATATTTTTCCGAGGCCGCCTCGAATACCGGCGCAAATCCCACGCACGGTCCGCACCACGGCGCCCAGAAATCGATGACGACCATGCCGTTCCCGGTCACCACTTCCTCGAAATTGTCGTTGGTCAAATCAATGGTTGCCACATCCAACTCCAGTCGGCAAAAGGGGGGGATTTTATCACGCCGCTCATCCCCGGCCTTAATGAAGCTTGACCCGCGGTTCGGTGCGGCGCGTGATCATGCGCGCCAGCGTGTCGAACAGCGTCTTGGCGAAACCGTGCAGCGCGTAGAGGTGCATGCGGTAGAGCGACACGTACATGAAGCGCGCGAACATGCCCTCGACGAACATGGTGCCGCCGAACAGCGCGCCCATCAGGCTGCCGACGGTGGAATATTCGCCCAGCGAAACCAGCGAACCGAAATCGCGGTAGCGCCACGACTTGAGCGGCTTGCCCTCAAGACGGCGCGCCAGCATGCGCGCGAGGTGTGTGGCCAGCTGATGCGCCGCCTGCGCGGTCGGCGGGACCCCGCGCTCTTTGCCAGGCCAGGGGCAGGCCGCGCAATCGCCAAGCGCGAAAATATCGGGGTCGCGCGTCGTCTGCAGCGTGTCGTGCACCACCAGCTGATTGAGGCGGTTGGTTTCGAGCCCGCCGATTTCCCGCAGAAAATCCGGCGCTTTGATGCCCGCCGCCCACACCGTCAGCTCGGCCGGAATTTTCGCGCCGCTCGCGGTTGTCACGCTGTCGGCCGCCACCGCGGTCACGCGCTCGTTGGTCAGCACCCGCACGTTGAGTCCGCGCAGCAGTTCCGCCGCTGCCTTCGACAGGCGCTCGGGCACCGCGGGCAGAATGCGCGGCGCCGCTTCGATCAGCGTGAGCTGCACGTCTTTCTCGGGATTTATCTTGTCCAGTCCATAGGCGACCAGTTCACGCGTGGTCTTGTGCAGCTCCGCGGCAAGCTCGACGCCGGTGGCGCCGGCGCCGATGATGGCGACATGCAGCTGTTCGGGCCGCAGCGGCCCGGCCTGGGCGTTGGCGCGGATGCAGGCGTTGACCAGCCGTTGGTGAAAGAGCTCGGCTTGTTCCGTCATGTCGAGGCTCAACGCGTGCTCGCGCGCGCCCGGCGTGCCGAAATCGTTGGTATGGCTGCCGACCGCGATCACCAGCGTGTCGTACGGTATTTCGCGGCGCGGAATCAGCTCGCGGCCGTCTTCATCGAATGTCGGCGCCACCAGCACCACGCGGCGCGCGCGATCCAGTCCGTGCATGCTGCCGCGCTGAAAGCGGAAATGGTGCCAGCGCGCCTGCGCCAGGTAAGGCAGCGCGTGATGATCGATATCCATGCTGCCGGCGGCGAACTCGTGCAGCAGCGGTTTCCACAGATGGGTGCGCGAGCGCTCCACCAGCGTCACCTGCGCGCGGCCGCGCCGGCCCAGCGTATCGCCCAACCGCGTGGCAAGCTCGAGCCCACCGGCGCCGCCGCCGACGATGACGATGCGATGCATTTGGTGAAGTATGGCGTTGCTCATCGCGGTATTAAATAACTATTTGTTTTTAAACGATTATTTATGTTGTGCGCAGCAGTTGCCCAAGATCTGCGCACAGCCCTGTCGGTCCACCCGCACAGACAATTGCTTATCACCAGCTTAACGGCATTTGCGGGAAATGCCTATTTCAGCAGCACCGCGTTGTAGCGCCTGCCCATCTAAAATTTCCGCTCCGAAACCATCGTCGCCGCCAGCGACCGGATGCCGTATGCCACTGCATCAAAACTCGAAGCACTGATGCAAACCAAGCCGGGCCCGGCCGGCTAACATATAATCGCCGGGAAGCGTCGGAGAAGACCAATTGGAAAACCTCAGCACACGAGTCCGGATCGTCGCGCTCATCGTTGCCATCTGTCTGCCCCTGCTGGGCCTGACCATACTGCACGCGACACGCGAACGCGCGGCCGCCGAGACCAGAGCCAAGCAGGAGATCGCGCGGCTCGCGCAACTTGTCGCAGCCTATCAGGACCGCATCGTCGAATCCTCGCGTCAGATGCTGAAAACGATCTCCCAGGCCGCGCCGGAGTTGATGGGCGATCCGCAGCGCTGCACCCTGTACCTGGCTGATGTCCTGAAGACAAGCAAAGACAGGTATCACAGTATTGGCATACTGAATGCGGACGGCACGCAATCCTGCAGTGCCCTCGGAAGTGACAGTAGTGTCAGGGTCAGTGACCGCCATTATTTTCGGGACGCGTTGCGGACCGGGGATTTCACGATCGGCGAGTATCAAATCGGGCGTGTCACCAAAAAACCGAGCATCAACTTCGGCTATCCCGTCGTCGGTGCCGGGGGGAAGGCTGTGGCCGTCGTCTTTCTTGCTCTTGATCTGAACGATTTCAACAGGGAGTTCCTGGCGCTCTCGCTGCCGGATTACATCCGGCTGACGATC
>CAKKQX010000274.1 GCA_919902235.1 Burkholderiales bacterium | reverse complement strand
CGGGGCACACTGAACCGCTGATTTTCCCGGGGGAGAGAGCAGATGCACCTAGTATGGATCGTGGGACTGGTACTGCTCGTACTGAGCGTGCCGATCGGCATTGCGCTCAGCGCCGCGGCCGCGGCCTACATCGCGATTGATCCGCTGCTCGAGCCCACGGTTATCTTCCGCCAGTTCTTCAGCTTCGTAGGACGCTATTCGCTGATCGCGATCCCGCTGTTCATTTTCGCGGGTTTTCTGATGGAACGCACCGGCCTGGTGAAGCAGCTGTTCCGCTTCGCCGACGCGCTGGTCGGCTGGATGCCCGGCGGCTTCGGCGTGGCGACAGTGCTTGCCTGCGTGCTGTTCGGGGCGATCTCGGGTTCCAGCGTCGCGATGGCTGCGGCAATGAGCGTGATCGCCATTCCAGAGATGCGCAGCCGCGGCTATCCGGACTGGCTTTCGGGCGGCCTGGTGGCGACCGCCGGCGGCATCGCGATGCTGATCCCGCCGAGCATCATCCTCGTCCTGTACGGCATCGTCACCGAAACGTCGATCGTGGCGCTGTTTTTCGCCGGTGTCGTCCCGGGGCTGCTGCTTGCCACGGGCAATGCCCTGAGCGTCATCGTCATCGCCATGATCCTGAAACTCCCGCGCGGCAAATTCGACCGCAGCCGCCTGTGGCCGGAGTTCAAGGGCGCGGCGCCGGCGCTCGGCATGCCGGTCGTGATTCTCGGCGGTCTCTATGGCGGGCTTTTCACGCCGACGGAAGCTGCGGCGGCGGGCTGCGGCTATGCGATCCTGTACGGGCTGATCTCGAATGGCCGCCAGTTCCTGCGCGAACTGCTGCCGACCGCGTGCCGCTCGCTCAATCTGACCGCGGTGATCATCTTCCTGGTAGGCAGCGTCGGCGTGTTCCAGTTCCTGCTGGCCAACCTCTACTGGCCGCAGAAGATCACCGAGATGGTGGTTGGATGGGGGCTGACGCCGCTCGGCTTCATCTTTGCGTTCATGGGCGTGCTGCTGATACTCGGGATGCTGGTCGACGGGGTGGCGATGGTGCTGCTGACGGTGCCGGTCGTATTCCCAGTCGCCTACGCGTTGAAGATCGACCCGATCCACCTCGGCATCATGCTCACGCTCGCCGTCGAGATGAGCGTGGTTACGCCCCCGGTGGGTTTGAACCTGTTCGCGGTGAGCGGCACCTCGAAGATTCCCTTGATGCAGGTCGTGAGGGGCTCCGTACCGTTGTTCCTCAGCGATTTTCTGGTGCTGATGCTGGTGATTTTCTTCCCCGCACTGGCGACCTGGTTGCCGAGCCTCCTCACGACCAACGTGTTCAAGTGATGGCAGACGCGAGTCGTGCCCCTGACCCGCCGGCGCAGCCGGCGATGAACCACGCGCCGCGTCGTTCATGGCGACACTTCGAGGCGCGCCCGCTGGCCGGGGCGCTCGGCGCCGAGATCCACGGCGTGGATCTCGCGCAGCCGCCGGGGGACGAAGTTGTAGTGGAAATCCGCCAGGCGTTTCTCGAACATCTGGTGATCTTTTTTCGCGACCAGAGACTGACTCCGCAGCAACAGGTCGCGCTCGCGCGGCGCTTCGGCGAGCCTGTGGAGTACCCGCAGTTAAAGGGCCTGCCCGACTGCCCTTTGATTACCCCGGTCATCAAGCTTGAACACGAGCAGATGAACTTCGGCGGCATCTGGCATTCCGACACGACTTATCTCGCGCGCCCGCCGATGGCGAGCATGCTCTACGCGCTGGAGACCCCGCCCTGGGGTGGCGACACGCTGTTCGCCAACCAGTACCTCGCTTACGAGACGCTGTCGGAGCGGTTCAAAAAGTTGCTCGCTGGTCTCACCGGCATCAATACCTCAACCAAGGCCGAAGTCTCGAAGACGAGAGAGGATCGGCTGCGCGAAGCCGGCGCGCAACTGAAGGCACTGGTAGGTGAGCATCCGGTCGCGCGCACGCATCCCGAGACCGGACGCAAGGCGCTCTACGTCAACGTCGGCCATACCTCGCATTTCAGGGGCATGACGGTGGAAGAAAGCACGCCTCTGCTTGAATATCTGTTCAGGCATCAGGTGCGGCCCGAGCTCACCTGCCGCTTTCGCTGGGAGCCCGGCTCGCTTGCCTTCTGGGACAACCGCTGCACCCAGCACAATCCGGTGAACGACTATCACGGCCACCGGCGCGTCATGCATCGCGTGACGCTGGCGGGCGATATGCCGCGCTGAGGAGGGCCCGCGGCTCGTCGCTTAGGCCCCCAGCCAGACGCATTCTATTTGCGGCAGTGCCTGTTCGATGCGCTGCCCGATTTCCGCCTCGGTGAGCGAACTCAGGGGATGGTTGATCACCACCGCCTCCAGGCCAGACATGCCCAGCGCATCGCGCTGTGTTTTCCCCTCGAGCACGAACTCGGTCGTGAGGATCAACGCCGTGGGACGGCCCTTGGATTCCAGCATCACTGAGTCGTGCATACAGCACGACGTGCAGGACCCTCAGTCGCCGATGGCGGTGATGACGATGTCGTTATTGGCCGCGATTTCGGAGATCAGCGCCGGTGCGGCGTTCAGCGAAAAGCTCTCCTTGCAGTAGTAGTTCACCGTGCTGAAGCCGTGCTTCTCCGCCAGCCGGTCGCGCACGCCGCGCAGCAGTTTGTTGGCGTTCCACTTGGTGTTGTCGAGCAGGCCCAGCCGCAGTCCCGCGAGTTT
>CAKKQX010000273.1 GCA_919902235.1 Burkholderiales bacterium | reverse complement strand
GGCGCGTCACGACGGCAGATTCAGCACGTATTTGGCGAGGATATTGCGCTGGATTTCGCTGGAGCCGCCGTAAATGGTGGCCGGGCGCGAATAATAAAACGGCGACAGCACATCGACTTTGACGCCGTCGAAGTCGATCTCGCCCGTAACGCAGCCGTATTCCTGCGCGGTTTCCAGCAGCAGCTCGCTCAGGCGCTGCCAGGTTTCCATCGCCCAGATCTTGAGCAGCGACACGTCCTGCCCCAGCGCCTCGCCGCGTTTCACGACTTCGACATAGCGCGCATAGATCGACGCCAGATCGGCCATGTCGAGCTGCAGCTGGGTAAACTTGTCGACGAAGCCGGGATCATCAAACAGCCCCTTGCTCCTCGCCAGCAGCGCCAGACGCTTCAATGCATACTGCGGCCGCCGCGGGCTGCCGATGTTAATGCGCTCGTAGGACAGCAATGCCTTGGCGATGGTCCAGCCGCGATTGAGTTCGCCCACCAGGTTTTGCGCCGGCACGCGCACGTTTTCCAGGAACACTTCGCAGAACTCTTCATGCCCGGCGAGGTTGCGGATCGGCCGCACCGTCACGCCCGGCGTTTTCATGTCGAGCAGCATGAAGCTGATGCCTTCCTGCTTCTTGGCCTGCTTGTCGGTGCGTACCAGGATATACATATGCGTCGATTCCTGGGCGAGCGTGGTCCAGATTTTCTGGCCGTTGATCACGAAATGACCGCCGTCGCGCACCGCCTCGGTGCGCAGGCTCGCCAGATCGGAGCCGGCGTTGGGCTCGGAATAGCCCTGGCAGAAGATGTACTCGCCGGCGAGTATCCTGGGCAGATACTCCCGCTTCTGCGCGTCGCTGCCGAACTTGATGAGGATAGGACCCACCTGCACGATGCCGTGATCGGGGGCGCGCGCGATGCCCCAGCGCTCGATCTCCTCGAAATAGATGATCATCTTCTGCGGCGAGAGCCCCATGCCGCCGTGCTCGCGCGGCCAGTTGGGCGCGATCCAGCCCTTGCCCGACAGCGTGAGATACCAGCCTTTGATTTCCTCCCAGCGCAGGCGCCGCGCCGTGAACCTGAGGTGTGCCGGGTAGTTCTGCTCGAAGAAGGTCCGCACCGTGGTACGGAAGGCCTCGTCGCTGATCTGGTTGTAATCGGTCATGACTGTATTCCGCCGGTATCCCGCTGCATCACTCGAATTCAGGCGGCACCAGCCGCGCGTAGCGCCGGCGGTGCTGCTGTGCGTTGCCGAGCCAGGCGGCGAGCACCATGGCGCGCTTGAGATAAAGGCCTGCGTCGTATTCGTCGGTGAAGCCGATGGCGCCGTGAATCTGGATCGCCTCGCGCGTGATGCGCAGGCCGGCGTCGGAACAGCGCGCCTTGACGCGGCTCGCGTACGCAGCGCGCGCCGTCGCGTCGGGATGTTGATCGAGCGCTTGCAACGCCTCCTCCAGCACTGCGGCAGAAAGCTGTTTCTGGATGTACAGGTCCACCGCGCGGTGCTGCAAGCCCTGAAAGCTGCCGATGGGCTTGCCGAATTGCACCCGCGTTTTCATGTAGTCCACGCTCATGTCGAGCGCGCGGCCCATCACGCCGCACAGCTCGGCGCCGGCGATGACCGCGGCGTGGTCGAGCGCTTTTTCCAGCGCGCCACGCGCCGTGGCCGCGCCCGCTACCTGGTTCTCCGCGGTCACTGTCGCATCCGACAGGCGCAATACGCCGAAATGGCGGCCATCGGCGAGCGGCTCCAGTTTGAGATCGACGCCGGGCGTATGGCGCGCGAGCCAGAACAACACCATGCCTTGCGGCGTATTCGCCGACACGATGTAGCCGTCGGCACCCGCCGCGCCGGCAATGAAACGCTTCTCGCCGTTCAGGCGAAAGCCGCCCTCGAACGGCAGGGCTTGTGTGCTGATCGCGGTAACGTCCAGCGCACCGGCATTTTCCTGCCATGCCAGTGCCGGCAGCACTTCGCCTGCCGCGAGCCTGGGCAACAACTCGTTTTTCAGGGTTTCGTTGTCGCCGCCCGCCAGCACGCCGCCGGCGAGCACCGTGGCCGCCGTCAGGGGTTCGGGAACCAGCGCGCGCGCCAGGCCTTCGGCAACGATCGCCGCCTCGGCGAGGCCGAGGCCCAGTCCGCCGTACTGCTCGGGTATCAATACGCCCAGCCAGCCCAGTTCCGCCATTTTGCGCCATACCGCGCGGTCATATTCGGCGGGCGTGCCGCGCAATTTGCGCACGCGGGCGATATCGGTGCCGCGTGCAACGAAATCGGCTACGCTGTCGCGCAACAGGCTGTGGTGATCGGAAGACATTGGGTAGTGGAATATATAATTGCGCGGAGCGCGTATTCGGCACTCTAAACGTCGTCCGCGCTGTGTTTTTCGAAAATTTATTATACCCGCGGTCCCGAAAGTTGGATTACCGGCCTGGGCCGCGCCCAGGCCGGTTACCCGGCGCTGCCGCCCGCGAGACGGCGCTGATCTGCGCCTGTGAATTCAACAGCAAGACCCGGAGTGCAGTGTTTTCCGGCGACGACTAAACTTCGAACATCAATCATGAAAATCGCTGAAAGCACGCAAGTGAAATTGTCCACAAAACCCAAGTTGCTCGCGGCAGCGACCGTGAGCGACCCGCGCTGGGCGGCCGTGGTTGCCCGCGACCCTAAGGCGGACGGTAAATTCTTTTACTCGGTAAAGACGACCGGCGTGTACTGCCGCCCGTCCTGCGCGGCGCGCGCGGCGCGGCCCGAGAACGTCAAGTTCCACCTGAGTGCCGCGGACGCCGAACGGGCGGGCTTTCGCCCCTGCAAACGCTGCAAGCCGGATCAGCCTGCGCTGGCCCAACAGCAGGCCCTGCGGGTGGCTGGCTGGTGCCGGCTCATCGAGAACGCCGCACAAGCGCCCAGTCTCGGCGAACTGGCACACCATGCCGGACTGAGCACCTACCACCTGCATCGCATCTTCAAATCAGTAACAGGTTTGACGCCAAGAGCGTACGCGGCGGCGCACCGCGGCAAGCGCATCCGGGCCGAACTCGGCCGCAGCGGCACGGTGACCGCAGCAATCTATGGCGCCGGCTACAACTCCAGCGGTCGTTTCTATGAAAAATCAACCGCGGTCCTGGGCATGACTCCCACCAACTATCGCGCCGGCGGCGCAAATACCCGGATACGCTTTGCCCTTGCCGAGTGTTCGCTCGGCTCCATTCTGGTCGCCGCGACCGGGCGTGGCGTGTGCGCCATTCTCATGGGAGACGATCCCGATGCGCTGGCACGCGATCTGCAGGATCGTTTTCCGCGGGCCGAATTGATCGGCGGCGATGCCGAATTCGAGCGGCTGGTCGTGAAAGTATTAGGCTTTGTGGAAACTCCCGCGCTGGGACTCGATCTGCCGCTCGACGTGCGCGGCACCGCGTTTCAGCAGCGCGTGTGGCAGGCGCTGCGGCAAATCCCGGCCGGCGAAACGGCAAGCTATACCGACATCGCCAGGCGCATCGGCGCCCCGAAATCGGTCAGGGCCGTGGCGCAGGCGTGTGCCGCCAATGCCTTGGCGGTGGCGATTCCCTGCCATCGCGTGGTGCGCAATGACGGCAGGCTGTCGGGCTATCGCTGGGGGGTCGAACGCAAGCGCGCGCTGCTCGAGCGCGAGACAAAATCGTAAAAGCGTTGTCAGATGTCGCTGGCTGAGGCCTGCGCGCAACGGCCGTAGCACGAACCTGCGGTCGGAATTTTTGCCAGGAGAACCGGCGTTTCTTACCAGCCGGTGGTCTCGCCGCCTTCGGTTGCGATCAACACATACGCCATGATGCAGGGCTCGGTTCCGCGATTCATCCAGTTGTGAAGCGTGCCGCGTTGAATGACCACATCCCCCGCCGTCAGGTGCACCTCCGCCCCGTCTTCCACTTCCATCCACAGTTCTCCGGACAGGCAGATGGCGTAATCGACTGAATCCGTGCGGTGCCAGCGGGCCTTGACGCCGGGCTCATAGCGGGCCAGCCGAAACACCGAGCCGCCTGCCAGGCTGGTGCCGAGATCCCAGGTATTGGGATCGTCATCGGTGGTCTCCGCCGGCAGCTTCCTGGTCGCCCACATCGGAATATTGCCAAACCCCGGCCTCCCGGCAATCGGTTCGATCGCGGCATCCCATTTGATACAGCTTTTCCCGTCTTTGTTAAAACCGGTTACGACTCTGCGAAATTTCATGTTTCAATATCCTCATTATTGATCTTTCACTAATTCGCGACAGCGAATTGGTGCCGTTCTCGCCCTCTCCTTCGGGGAGGGCGGTTGAGCGTTCCGACTGACATCCATTATGAAACGCTCAATAAGACACGACATGATTAAAAGTCCGGAATGCCTGTTGGTTTGTTTTGGCAATTTCCGGGCAGGGCTCTTCTTTTCATATGTGAAAAAGGCCAGAGACAACTCTGGCCTTTGAATTTTGGTGGAGTGGAGGAGGATCGAACTCCCGACCTCCGCATTGCGAACGCGGCGCTCTCCCAGCTGAGCTACCACCCCATGAAGAGGGGCGTATTCTACCGCCTCGGGCGGGATGCGACAAATCCGCAATTCTGGCGCCCGCACGAGGGTTACAATCGCTGGTGCCGCAGCCTTAGAGAACGGTCATGGACATCAAGGCCCCATACGGTTACCGGGAAATAATCCCCCTCACCAGGACGCATCGCGTTGCGCTGCCTCCGGAGCGCATGCCGCCGCCGGCATTTCGCAAGCTGACCGCGTTGCCGCTGTCCTGCGTCGAGTTCGCCGCGGCCGCGCGCGATTATCCGATCGCGTTCGTGAGCGGCAACGGCAAAAGCTTCGTTGCGATGGCGGTCCTCGGACTTGAAAACCAGCAGAATCTGTTCCTGACAGCGGACGGCGCCTGGGACAGCGGCGTCTATCTGCCGGCGTATGTCCGCCGCTATCCGTTCTGCATGACGCGGGTCACGGTCAGCGGCCGGGAGCGGCCCGAGCGCATCGCCTGTGTCGAAAAAGGCGCGGTCAGCGATCAGGGCGAAGCGCTGCATGATGAGCAAGGCAATCCGCTGCCGGCGTGGGAGGCGCGCAAAAAACTGCTGTTCGAATTCGAGGCCGACCTTGCGCGCACCGAAGACATGTGCCGCGTGCTCGCCGCCCTGGGCGTGCTGGAAACCTTCACCATGCAGGCGGTGCCGAATGCGGGCGCGCCGCTCGCCATGACCGGCATGTACCGGGTTTCAGAGCAGAAACTGAACGATCTGCCGGCGGGAAAACTCAAGGAACTGGCGCAAACCGGGGTTCTCGCGCGCGTCTACTGCCATTTGCTGTCGCTCGCCAACTTTGCGCGCCTGCTCGATCGCCGCGCCTGATCTGCGCGCCCGGATCAAGCCCGCTTGCCGGCAGGCGCGCGCCACGCCCATGCCAGCATGGCGATGCCGGCGACGATCATCGGCAGCGACAGCCATTGCCCCATCGACAAACCCATTGCAAGCAAGCCCAGATAATCGTCGGGCTCGCGGGTGAACTCCACCGCAAAACGGAACACGCCGTAGCCGATCAGAAACAGCGCCGACACCGCACCGCGTGGCCGGGGTTTCGCCGAAAACCACCATAGAATGGCGAACAGCACGACGCCCTCGAGCGCGAACTCGTAGAGCTGCGACGGGTGGCGCGCCAGGCGGTCGACGTTGGGAAACACCATCGCCCACGGCACCTCGGCCGGCCGCCCCCACAACTCGGCATTGATGAAATTGCCGATGCGCCCGGCGGCGAGCCCCAGCGGCACCAGCGGCGCGATGAAATCAGTGATCGCCAGCCAGTCCTGTTTGCGGCTCTTTGCAAACCACCATAGCGCCAGCACCACGCCGAGGAAACCGCCGTGGAAGGACATGCCGCCCTCCCAGACGTAGAAAATCTTCCACGGCACCGCAAGATAATCGCCGAACTTGTAGAACAACACATAACCCAGGCGCCCGCCGAGTATGGTGCCCAGAATGCCGAAGAACATCACGTCGTCGAGATCCTTGAACGTCCACACACCCTGCGGGTTGGCTTTGATGCGGCGGCGGCCAAACCACCAGATGAGCGCGAAACCGATCAGATACATGAGCCCGTACCAGCGCACGGCGAGCGGGCCCAGGCTGATGGCAATGGGGTCGAATTGCGGATGAACGAACATGGATGGCGTGGCCGGATGCGTTAAAATGGAGTTCCATTATACAAGCTGTATTTCCCCCGGAGATTTTTTCATGCCGCTCAACAAACGCAGCCATCTCATCACCCAGGGCACCGCGCGCTCGCCCAACCGCGCCATGCTGCGCGCGGTCGGCTTCGGCGACGGCGATTTCGACAAGCCCATCGTCGGGGTGGCCAACGGCCATTCGACCATGAACCCGTGCAACGCCGGCATCCAGCCGCTGGTCGACCGCGCAATGGCGGCGCTCAAGGCCACGGGCGCGATGCCGCAGGTGTTCGGCGTGCCGACCATCACCGACGGCATCGGCATGGGCACGGAGGCGATGAAATACTCACTGGTGTCGCGTGAAGTGATCGCCGACTGCATCGAGACCGCGGTCAACGGCCAGGCCATGGACGGCGTG
>CAKKQX010000272.1 GCA_919902235.1 Burkholderiales bacterium | reverse complement strand
ATCGACACCAACTTTAAGATCGGCGACAGCTACCGCTACCGCGAGATTGATCTTTTTACGAAGCTCGATACGCGTACCAGGACCAACCGGGTGACCGGGATCACCGATACGGAAGTGCTATTCAACGATGGCCAGCTCGTGACCGACCTGTTCGGCAATATACTGAAGCGGCCCGATGGCATCCGTTTCACCGGCGCCCAGTTCTTCATTCCCGAGTACACCGTAGGCAAGAAATGGGCGACCCGCTTCAGATTGACCCGTCCTGATGGCGCGACTAGCGATACCGATTACCAACTCAAGGTGGTCGCTCGAGAACAAGTGACGGTACCTGCCGGCACTTTCGAGGCTTACAAAATCGAGGGACAGGGCTGGGGCACATACTTCACGGGGAGCGGAGGATCAGGCAACTTCAACCTGCAGACCCGCTACTGGATCGCACCGGGGATCCGGCGCATCGTGGCCAACGAATACATGCGCAAGCACTCCAGCGGCAAGGTGTTGAATAGCGAGCGGCTGGAACTGACCGCCTACTCCCAGGCTTAGCCGTCGCCGAGCAGCGCCTTGACGCCGGCGTAGACCGACGCCGCGCCGGTCGCGGCCGTGGTCGCGGTCATCGTCGCGGCCGTGGTCAGCCGCTGGAGGCGAGTTGCCATCCGCACGATCCCCAGCTCGCCGTCTTTGTCGTTGGTGAAAAGTTGCGCGAGGAACACCACTGCGCGGTTGGGCCGCGGCGCGATGCTCAGCCGGCGATGGCGCAGCTTGCCGAGCAGCAGCCCGGTCAGCAACGCCAGCCCGATGCTCACCACGTACTCCAGCACTTCGCGGACTTCACGCGGATCCTGCGGCAGCACCGGCACGTTGTCGATGCGCGCGGTAACCAGAAGCATCAGGAACACCGCCGCCTGCGCCATGATGAAACCCGCGAATGCCGAGATTCCCAGTCGCCTCGGGTGCCACACCAGCAGCGCGAAACCGAAGGGTATGGGTATCATCACCGAGGCAATGCGCAGGTAGAGCGGCTTCACGTCGTAGACGAACAGCAGCACGACATGCGCCGCCAGCAGCAGCAGCAGCGCCGGCACAAGCGCGAGCAATAAACTACCCCGCCGCAAGCAGCGGGGTATTAGAAAAGCGCTAGCTGCCGATC
>CAKKQX010000271.1 GCA_919902235.1 Burkholderiales bacterium | reverse complement strand
ACAATTACTTTTCTGATCGGACTGTGTTCGGGAGTCCCTACCCGAGCCGCCCAATCGACCAGATGGTTGCGGCGTATATAAAGTGGGAATGGTCAGCGGCAGTGAAACCAAAAATCATACGGGAGAATGCACTTCGCTTGATGCAAATGAAGTAGCGCTACCCGAACTGTATCGCTTAGCTTGAATCGCGCAGTCTACTTCCCGACTGAGGCTGACCCAATTTCAGTGCCACCGGCAGGTAGAAAATTCCGGGAGGGCTTCCGCGGTCGACGCAATCCGGCGGGGGGCAACTCTGGGGGCAACACAACAATTGTAAACAGTTATTAATTCTATATATCAGTAAGTTATGATCTATGTTCAGTAGTGCCCTTGCCACCATCGCCTTCCCCCGCGCAGCGCGTGTCGTGCCAATTGGTAAGCCTTCGCGCATTGAAGCTGGTGCTACTTCTCGCGCACTCGAGAGCCGGCAAGATCAGCCTAAGGGAGAATTATCAGGCATCGCCAACCTGAATTGCGCTCTCGAATGCTCCAAAGCGTTCGTCGCTTTGATTGCTTCGATTAAGGCGTCAACGTTTGAAAAATCAAAAGCGGTCGTCCAGCCCTGCATGAGCACGAGAGCCTTAATGAAACCAGCGGGCTCGTTCTGACGAGTCAACTGGCGCTGACAATCTATATATTCTTCATGAAATAGCGTTGGGATGATGATCCGGGCATCGCCGGTACGCGATAGTTCGGCATTCATCACGATTCTTGAAATGCGGCCGTTTCCATCGCTGAAGGGATGGACTTCGGATATAAGAAATGCGTAATAGATGGCGCGCGGCAGACCTTCTGGTACGCTCTTGGCCAGGCTCGATCCCTCGATTAGCGTGCCGCGAACGAGTTGTGGATCGACAAACCACGTGCCGCCCGCACGATTTTGCTCAATTTTGAAGTGGCCGGGATTACATTCAGGTCGCTTCTCCATCATCACCGCATGACGCCTGGCTAATTCCGCTGGAAAGTCCGGTCCGAACGGTGGAACGGTGTCGCGCCAGGGCGATTGAACCGCGAGCTTGAAAACGCCCAGTATATCGTGCGAGTCCTTCGGGCGATTCTCGACAATGCGTCCGTGAAGCGCGATGTCTCGTGCTTCTTCGATGGCGAATTCGGTGCCTTCGACAAAGTTCGAGAAGTAGGACTCCAGAAACGCAAAATTCGATCGGGCCGGCTCGCGCACGGCAATTGCAGTACGGTGCGGCAGCGGTTCAACCCGAAGTTTGGCGGCAAGGATCTCAAATCGCGCCATGCGCTCGGTATCCACGGGGGTGCCTTTGGCGACGCGTTTTCCCTCTTTGGTTTTGAGGACTCCTGCGGCATGAGTAGTAAGGAGCGCGCCAATCAGTTTGTCGAGCTTCTTGAACTCATGCTGAAGGGCCATGGACTTGGCCAGCTCTCGTGCGGTATCGCGAATCTTGTTAAGTTCGTCTTCGCCGCTGGCGTTAAGTATCGACACCAGTCGCTCCTCGACGGCTTTCGCGCCGGCGGATTTTCCGCGAGAACCGCGCTCGGGCGAAAGATTTTCGAGAAGCTGCCGTGGGCGTGATGCGAAGAAGAGCTTTTCGTTACCAAGAGGAGAATCGCCTGGCAACGGGCCTGATCCCTTCACCAGAATTGCCCGAACGCCGGGAAGCTCGATTTTGCGGTTGTAGTTGGTCGGGTGACTCAGATAAATGTTGCCGTCCGCTGACAGTCCACCGTAGTAAGCACTACGATGCGATATGACTGCGCTGGGTACTAGCGTGGCAAGTATGCGGGCCCAGCTGCGGCGAACGATAGCTTTTTGGGCTTCTGGATCGCGCTCGGCCAAGTAGACGCCCTCTGCGACCCTGGTAAGCTCGCCCGCCTTGGCGCGACGCTGAATCGTCCGGGCCTCATTGTCTGGAGCTCCACGAGTAATGAGGAGCTCGTCTTGTCGGCTAACCGCTGGTTTTTCCAAGATTCGCCTCAGAATGTCGTTTTATCGCTATATTATATCTGTATTTGACGCTTATACACTAAATATACTGCCCATAGACTGTCGCCAGTCCGCTAATAATAGGGGCATGATTAGGTCCGAACGTCGCTTATTTGCTATGTATTTATCTAATTTGTTGTTTTATAGCTAATTTATTGGTGGTTAGGTCTATTACCGAATAGCCTGTTATTCCCAAGGGAGCCCTTGATCCCTCAGACAAGGGCTTTATTTTTTCCGTTTTGTCAGTGCGGGGTGTGGCACAAAGGCGCGGCACAATGAGAATATGGCGCGGCGGGCAGCATCAAAAGTGGTTTTTATGGCTTCGGGATTGTTCGGGAAACGGAATTGCCACAACCGCTGCGCAGGACTCAGCGAAACAAACGCCAGCCAAACCCGGAACATTCGTCGCAAACCTGGCTGCCTAGTTTTCCCGTCGCACTGCAGGACTGACATTCGTTCCAGGTTTTTCCCAGGCTGGCCCTGAATATTCCGGAACATCGTCTGCCCTTGACGGTTCCGTTGCAGCGCTGATTGACCTCCATTTTCAGATTGGTGGGCGCATGGCAAATCTCGCAATCGGCCAAAGGTTTTGGTTTTTTAATGATTCTCATATTTCGGTTGCCTTATGTGTCGACCGGAGACCGGAATTTCACCGTGGCATTTCCCGCACGCAATCCTGTGGTCCACCGCGTCGAGCGAGTCGCATCTCACACACGGCGCATATCCTAATCCTCTTTGGCCCTGACGCCGGCGACTGGTTCCAGTAAGCCGCAACCCGCTTGTTCAGTGGCTCGCATGGTTCAGGCCATTTCCCGCTGGCTGATACTGCCGAAGTAAGCATACCGCAATGTGAATGTGATAACGCGCTACTTCCGCATGCTGCCCGCCACCAGCTTGAACTCGAACAGACGGCACTCGAGCGCGCCGTTGAAAAGCGGCGTGCGTTTTGAAGCGGCGAGCCTGATAAGTTTGGCGAGCCGCAAATCGGCGGTGAGCAGGTATGCGGTCCAGCCGCTGAATTTTTTCTTCAATGCGTCACCCAGCTTGGGATAGAACTCGGCGAGTTCCTGCTGCTCGCTGAGCCGCACGCCGTACGGCGGATTGGTGACGATGATGCCGCCATCTGCCGGCGCCGGCATTTCCAGCACATTGGCCTGCTTGAGGCTCACCGCATTTTCCAGTCCAAGGGCGGTGAGGTTGGCGCGCGCCAGCTTCAGCGCGTCGCCATACAGGTCACCCCCATAAATATTTGTTTTTATTGATGTTTTTTTGCGCGCCCGGGCCCGCCCGTGCAGCGCTTGCCAGACTTTTTGATCGAAGCGGTTGAGTTTCTCGAAGCCGAAGCGGCGGTTGAGCCCGGGCGCCATGTCGAGCGCGATCATGCCGGCTTCGGCGAGAAAAGTGCCGCTGCCGCACATCGGATCAAGCAGCGGCATGTCCGGCTGCCAGCCGCTGAGCCGCAGGATGCCGGCGGCGAGGTTTTCGCGCAGCGGGGCTTCGCCGGTGACGCTGCGATAGCCGCGCTTGAACAGCGCATCGCCCGAGGTATCCAGGTACAGCGTGCAGTCGGTCGCGGTGAGAAAAGCGTGGATGCGCACGTCGGGCGCGTGGGTGTCGACATCGGGCCGCCGCCCGCTGGCGGCGCGGAAGGCGTCGCATGCCGCGTCCTTGATTTTGAGCGTCGCGAAATCCAGGCTTCTCAGCGGGCTCTTGATCGCCGCGACATTGACACGGATGGTGCGCTCAGGACCGAACCAGTCAGGCCACGGCAGCGCGCGTGCCATGTCGTAGATGTCCTGCTCGGTTTTGTAGCGTGCCTCGGCAATGCGCCATAGCACCCGGCTCGCGATGCGGCTTTCGAGGTTGACCGCATAGCACAGCGTAAACGCCCCCGCGAAGCGTACGCCGCCGTCGACAGGTTTGATTTCCAGCGCGGAGAGTTCCGCGAGTTCGGTTGCCAGCGCGGATTCCAGTCCGCGCGGGCAGGTGGCGAAGAAGTGTTCCATTAGAAATCCGTGAAGGAGTGAATGGGTGAAGGAGTGAGGGCGCGCAGCAGAAACCTCCCTCTCCCCGCATCCGGGGAGAGGGAAGGGGAGAGGGGGTTCACGCTTTCACTCATTCACGCCTTCACTGCAGCGATACGGATTACATCCGCGTCTAAGTCTGGGCACGCACCACCGGATTGCGCAGCACGCCGATGTCTTTCTGCGCTATCTCGACGGCGTCGCCATGCTTGAGATCGGGTTCGGTGGCATTGTCGGTGCCGAGCCAGATCACGTCGCCGGGGTGCAGCGTCATGTACTGCGAGATTTTGGAAATGAAATGCTGGCAGGAGAACAGCATCTTGCCGGTGCTGTACTCGGCCGCCGTTTCGCCGTTGACCCGCACCGAAACGGTCAGGTTCATCGGGTCGAGGCCGGTGGCGATGAAGGGACCCATGGGTTTCCAGGTGTCGCAGTTCTTGGCGCGCCACAGCGTGCGATCGGTTTTCTGCCAGGTGCGTTCGCTCAGGTCGTTGCCCAGGGTATAGCCGAGCACGCAGGACAGCGCATCGGCCTCCGACAGATTGCGCGCCTGCCTGCCGATCACCGCCACCAGCTCACCTTCGTACTGGACAGGCCCGGGGGAGTCGGCGGGGATGATGATGGTTTCGCCGGTCGCAATCAGCGCGTTGGGCGAGCGGTAGCCGACATCGGCTTTTTCCGGCAGTTTGGTGTTGGTGCCCTTGCGCTTGTTGCCCCATTCGATATGCGCGGCGTAGTTGAGCCCGGCGCAGTAGAAGTTCGATGGCGTGCAGGGCACCAGGATCTTGAGCGCGGAAAGCGCGTGGCGCCTGCCGCTGGCTTTATGGCTGTCAAAAGGCGTGCCATCCAGTTCGCTCACCTGATCGTCCTCGACGATGCCGTAGAAAATACGCCCCTGCTGTTCGAAACGCCCGAATTTCATGTGTTCCTCCTGAATCTTATTTTTAATTCACCGCCGCTCAAGCGGGACAGCTATCTCATAGCTGATCAGATTGCGGCCATTACTGCGTGCCTTGAGCGCCGTGATGCGCGCCTCGACCGCCACGCCGCGGTCCATTTGACGCGCCAGGTCGCTGTTGTCACGCCGCGGCACATAGCCCAGCTTGCGGCCCTTCCACTCCAGCCGGATGGCATTGGCGTCGTGCGGATTGCCGGGTTCGCGCGCCAGCGTGAGTGTGTCCCCCGGCTTCATTTCGCGCCACAGATCTTTGCCCTCATAGTACTGGAAGCCTGCCAGCGGCGAATCCTGCACCAGGATGCGCGCGGCGACCTCGGACGTCTGCGCGGCGGCATCGAGGGCGAGCGTCAGCATAATCGTGACCGCAGGCAGGATCTTCATGCCGTTAAAACGGCTTGAGGACGACAAGGATGACGATTGCAAGCAGGAGAATGACCGGGATTTCATTGAACCAGCGGTACCAGACGTGGCTATGCGTGTTGCGGTTGTCCTCGAATTTGCGCAACAGCCGCCCGCAGCCGTGGTGGTAGCCGGCCAGCAGAACCACCAGCGCGAGCTTGGCATGGAGCCAGCCGCCGGAGATGCCGTAACCCAGCCACAGCCAGAGGCCGAATGCGAGCGCAGGAACCGCGATCAGGGTCATGAAGCGGTAGAGCTTGCGCGCCATCGTCAGCAGGCGTGCCCGCGCCGCATCGTCCTGCTCCAGTGCCAGGTTGACCAGGATGCGCGGCAGGTAGAACAGCCCGGCAAACCAGGCAGTCACGAAAACGATATGAAAAGTCTTGATCCAGAGCATGCTGCGCCTAGTTGAGCAGTCGACGGCGCGTCAGGATGAGCGCGACGTGGAAGCTTACTACCGCGTAAGCGGCCAGCACCAGCAGATGCGTGATGATACCGTCCGGCAGCGCACCGTTCATCAGGGGGCGCGCAATGCTCACGGCGTGCGTGAGAGGTAGCGCCTGCGCCACGATCTGCAATAGCGGCGGCAGCTGATCCAGCGGGAAAAACACCCCGCAGGCGAGCATCATGGGCGTGATCACCAGCGTGAAGTAGTACATGAAGAAATCATAGCTGGGCGAGAGCGCGGTCATCACCAGCCCCATTCCCGAGAATGCGATCCCGGTAAGAAAGATCACCGGCAGCATCCACAGCGCCAGCCATGACTGCGTCAGCCCGAGGACGGTGGCGACCAGCAACACCGCCATGCCCGAAAGGAAACTTTTGCTGGCGGCCCATACCGCCTCGCCGAGCAGCACGTCATCGAGCGTCACCGGCGCGTTCATGATGGCATCCCAGGTTTTCTGCACATGCATGCGCGAGAAGCCCGAGTACATCGCCTCGAAGGACGCGCTCATCATGGTGCTCGAGCACACGATGCCCGCGGCGAGAAAGCCGATGTATGAGGTGCCGCCGACTTCGGGCAGCATGGCGCCCAGACCGAAACCCAGCCCCAGCATGTAAATCATGGGATCGGCCAGGTTGCCGAGCATCGAGGGAATGGCAAGCTTGCGCCACACCAGGGCATTGCGGCGCCAGACGTGCAGGAACCGCAGGCTGAACCGGGGCGGTTGGTAATGTCTGGCGCTCATGCCGAAGCGGTCAAAAGCAAATGGACAGGATTCACAGGATTTTTCAGGATTAACAGGATAGAAGCGGAATCATTCGAGCGGTAGGACCCTGGAAGACGCGAGCAAGCGCCCGGTTTCGTGAAGTCTAATCTTGTAGACCCTGTTTTTCATCCTGTTAATCCTGTCCGGTGCACTTCGGTTTTCTAATCGCGCAATTCGCGCCCGGTCAGCTTGAGGAACACATCCTCTAGATTCGCCGGACGGTGCAGGTAGCGCAGCCCTGCCTGCGAATCGAGGTGATGCACCATGGAGTCGGCATCGTGGGTGTAGCAAAAAACGGTTTCGCCGGTTATCTCGCAGCGCTCGGCCGCCGCCCTGCCGAAGGCGTCGGCCCAGGCTGCGGCGCCGTCGCCGAAAACTTCCACCACCTGCGGCTCGATGTGCTGCGCGATCAGTTCGCGCGGCGCGCCGCTGGTGATCATGCGTCCGCGGTCCATGATGGCAAGCCGGTGGCACAGGCGTTCGGCCTCGTCCATGAAATGCGTGGTGAGAAAAATGGTCTTGCCCTGGTTCATAAGCTGCCGCAGGCGCTCCCAGATCAGGTGCCGCGCCTGCGGATCGAGGCCGGTCGAGGGCTCGTCGAGAAAAATCAGGTCGGGATCATTGATCAGCGCGCGCGCCAGCGTCAGCCGGCGTTTCATGCCACCCGACAGCGTCTGTATGCGGACGTCGGCACGTGCGCTGAGGCCCGCGAATTCAAGCAACTCCGGAATGCGGTTGCGGATCGCGGCGTCGGAAAGATCAAAATAGCGGCCGTAGACCAGCAGATTCTCGCGTACCGTGAAGTCGGGATCGAGGTTGTCGGTTTGCGGCACGACGCCGATTTTGAGGCGCGCTTCGCGCGCCTGCCCCGGCACCGGCAGGCCGAAAATGGTGATGTCTCCGCTGTCCGGTTCGGTGAGTCCCAGGCACAGGCGCAGGGTGGTGGTCTTGCCTGCGCCGTTGGGGCCAAGCAGGCCGAAGCATTCGCCGGGTTTCAGATCGAAATCTATCCCGGCGACCACTTCCTGGCCGCCGTAGGATTTGCGCAGTTGACGGACACGCAGATATTGCATCAGATTGCCGCGGGCCCGGATGATGGGAGGAATTGCGGAATCAAGGCCGGCAATGCCGTGCCACGATCTGCGCCAGCAGATTGAGCCGGCCGTGGAAGAAATGCTCGCCGCCGGGAACGACGGTGATCGGCAGGTTTTGCGGGCGCGCCCAGTCGAGCACCGCGGAAAGCGGCACGACGTCGTCGAGTTCGCCATGCACGACCAGCGTGTCCGGCGGAACGGTCTCCGCCGCAAAGCGGCTCACCGCCGGGCCCACCAGCACCAGTTGCAGCGCGGACAAGCGCTTCGCAACACGCGTCTGCACGAAACTGCCGAAGGAAAAACCGGCAAGCGTAAGCGGCAGTCCGGAATAGCGCTGCCGCATATATCCGGCCACGGCCAGCAGGTCCTCGGTCTCGCCGCGGCCCTCGTCGTGCGCGCCGTCGGAAGCGCCGACGCCCCGGAAGTTGGGCCGCGCTGTCACATAACCCAGGCTGAAAAAAGCTTTGGCCAGCGTGGTGACCACTTTGTTGTCCTTGGTGCCGCCCTGCAGCGGGTTGGGGTGGGCAATGAGCGCGATGCCGCGCGCCGCGCCGGGATCGTTGATGTCGGTTTCTATTTTCCCCGCCGGCCCGTCGATCATGACGCGTTCGAGCGTGGATGGCGGTATCGGGCGGATGGTGATGGGAGGCATGAGGTGAGATGGTAAGCCGTGAGCGGTAAGTCGTGATGCGCGCGAGGTTTTTACTGCTAATCGCTTACTGCTAACCGCTCACCAAAACTATATACGCAGGCGTTCGACTATACGTCCGTTTTGCAGATGTTCGCTGATGATTTCATCGATGTCTTCCTGGTCGACATAGGTGTACCACACCGCTTCGGGGTAGATCACCATCACCGGACCCAGCTCGCAGCGATCAAGGCATCCGGCCACGTTGACGCGGACTTTGCCCGCCCCCGCAAGCCTGAGCTGCTTGACCCGGTCTTTTGCGTAGTCGCGCATTTTCTGCGAACCGCGATTGTTGCAGCACTGGGCGTCGCCTTCGCGCTGATTGCAGCAGAAGAACACATGTTTCTCGTAATAGCTCATTTCCGGTTTCCGGTTGGTTCGAATTGAGCGGTGCTGCTTTGACAGCATCCCCTTGAATCGGGGCGGGATGGCGATCTGCCGCGATGGCGCAGGCTGGAATTATAAACGATCGGGGCGTCCGCTTCGTTCCGCGTCAGGAAGACGTTCGCACGGCGCCTGCGCCTGCAGCGGTCAGCAGATAGGCTACGGCAAGGAAGGGCCACAGTTCGGAGAGCGCCCGGATGATGGCGGAAAAGCGCAGGAAATGGCTGTGACCGCCGGCGAGCAGCTGCGGCGGCACGGTCTGATACGGATTATCCGGCGCCAGGTTGATGGCGGCGATGGCGGCGCAGAAACACACCATGGCGATGGCGATTTTTGCCGGTCGCGCCAAATCCACGAGCGGGTGCAGCAGCAGGGCCCCGGCCAGCAAACCCAGGATCACGCCCGGGGTCAGCCACGCCAGCAATCCGGATGAATGGGCCAGCGCGATTACTGCAACCACCTTGGTGAGCAGTCCTGCGCCAATGACCGCCGCTACAGGCAGGCGGGGTTTTGACGCTGCGCGCAGCAAAGCGGAAATCAGCAACCCCAGGCCCAGCAGGTTGAAAAATACCACGGCAGCCTCGGCGAACAGTAGCAATTGCGGGGTATGGATGAAATAGGCCGGCAATTCGAGCGTGTTGCGCAGATTGCCGGTGCCGAAAAGCTGCGCCGTCGGGTGCAGGTGGGTGAACAGCCACAGAAAGACGATCACCAGCCCGCCGTCGGCCAGCGTGCCCGGAACAAACAGACGTTGCCGCAGCGCGGCGAGCCTGCTGCCGGGAAACCCATGGGGGGAAAGCAGGGGCGCGGCGAGCGCCCCGAACAGCGCGCCGGCGCCGTTGGCAAGCAGGTCGATGTTGGAAGCGATGCGCGACGGCAGAAACATTTGCATGCCTTCCATCGACAGGCTCGTGGCCACTGCGAGCAGCGTGGCGATGGCGACGGCCACGCCTGCGCCGAAGCGCGCCCTTAAGCCCAGTGCCAGCAGAAAACCCAGTGGCACATAAGCGATGAGATTGATCAGAATGTCGTCGAGGGTGATGTAGCGCGGCCACGGCGCAAACAGGAATCGCAGGACTACTTCGGGAGGTTGTCGCCAGCCGCGAAACGGCTGCAGGCTGGCATAGGCTATGACGAGCAGGTAAGCTAAGGCAAGTATCCACGCCAGCCGGAAACCGCGCGGCGCGCCGTCTGCAGGCGGCAAATCGGGAGCAATTCGCATTGACCACATTTTATGACATCTTCAACGGAGATGCCGACGGAATCTGCGCGCTGCATCAGCTGCGCCTCGAGGAGCCGCGTGCTAGCGTGCTGGTGACCGGCGTCAAACGCGATATTCTGCTGCTTGGCCGCGTCGACGCCGGTTCCGGCGACGAATTGACGGTGCTCGACGTGTCGCTCAAATCCAATGTCGCCGAGCTCGGGCGCCTGCTTGCCGCGGGAGCGCGCTGCCGCTATTTCGATCATCATGCCACGGGGGAAATTCCGCAGCATGCAAACCTCAGCACTTTTATCGACACTGCCCCCGACATTTGCACCAGTCTCATCGTCGACCGCTATCTTTCCGGGCGGCAGCGGATATGGGCAGTGGTTGCGGCTTTCGGCGACAACCTCGTCAAGTCCGCGCTGCGCACCGCCGAGCTGCTGGAGCTGGGCCCGGCGGAAACCGAACGCCTGCGCGAACTCGGCGAATGCCTCAACTACAACGCTTATGGCGAGACGGTCGATGATCTGCATTATCATCCGGCCGATCTGTTCGAGACTCTCAGCCATTATCGCGACCCGCGCGATTTTATCGACGGCGAGCCGGTTTTCGAAGTGCTGAGGAATGCTTACCGCGATGATCTTGATCGCGTCGACGGCGTGAGGCCCGAATACGGCAACGACAAGGGCGCGGTTTTCATCCTGCCCAATGCGGCATGGAGCCGCCGTGTGAACGGGATTTTCAGCAACCGTCTGGCGCAGTCGCATCCCCAGCGCGCGCACGCCGTGCTGGTCAAAAAAGAAGACGGGTATGCGGTCAGCGTGCGCGCGGCGGTGGCCCGGCCCGGCGGTGCGGACGAACTTTGCATGAAGTTTGAGAGTGGCGGGGGAAGAAAAGCCGCAGCCGGGATCAACCTGCTGCCGGCGGCCGACTTGCAGCGCTTTATCGAGGCTTTCAAAGCGGCTTTTGCCGGGTAGCCGCGGTCCGCGTAGTAGTGAGCGCCGCGCCGCTAAGCATTCCGTTTCAGATCGCCGGCGGGTGTGGCGTTTTCTGCATCAGGCCAGCGCAGGATATTGATTTCTATCACCATGAATGCGATCAGCCATAGCAGCGCGTCATAGGCGTCGAACCATGCGCCCTGCCACGCCCAAACCAGAATCAATGCACCCAACCCGCAATACAGCGCAGTTGCGGTAGCCGTGAATGCGCTGCGCTGCCCGGCGATGAAGTCGGGGTAGCGCACTTCCAGCTCCAGCAGCAACACGACAGCGATCCACAGGCCGCTGTTAAGCATATCGAGCGTGTCGCCTTCGACGATATAGCCGATTGCGGCCGCGATCACCACCGCAGCTGCCGCCAGCCGGACAATGCGGATGATGGCTTGCGCACGCCCCCGCAGGAACCTGCCGCCATATCCGGTTTCCAGTTCAAATAATACGAACAGGGTCAGCCAGGCCGCGGCATCCAGCGCCTCGCTGAGCGTGCCGGCGAAAACAAAAATCGCCGCATTGCACGCCAGCAGCGCGAACACCGCTGCCTTGAGCCGCGGGTACCATCCCGATAGGGCGCTGAAAGCGGACACTGCCTGGTTTACACGGGGCAAAAGATTTTTGGCGCGTGCGGCGCGGGGTTCTTTCGCCCGGGCAGTGTTACGCGGCCTCGGCGCGTGGCCTGCCGTAGCATTGCGGCAGCAGCGAGCCGGCAAGCATGCCGGAAAAACTCATAAGCAGGCCCACAAGCTGCGGCGGCCACATGCTTTCCGGACTGGCGATTTCCAATCCGATCCAGGAAACAAGTCCGGCCACAATGGACAGCGCCGCGCCCTGGGTCGTGGCGCGCTTCCAGTAGAGCCCGAACACCAGCGGGATGAAGGCCGCCACCAGCGTGACCTTATAGGCGTTTTCAACCATCTTGTGAATGCTGGCATCGTTGGCAAGTGCGTAAACGGTCACGAGGATGGCGAAGCACACCACTACGATGCGTGTCATCCACAGAAAGCTGCTGTCGCTCATCTGCCTGAACATGCCGCGCAGGATGTTTTCCGAGATCATCACCGAGGGTGCCAGCAGCGTGCCGCTTGCCGTACTCATGATCACCGACAGCAACGCACCGAAAAATATGACCTGTGCAGCGAGCGGCAGGTGGTTGAGAATGAGGCTGGGCAGAATCAGCTGCGAGTCCCTGTCGATGAGGTCGGCCACCAGCTTGGGATCGATCAGCATCGCAGCATAAGCCAGAAACAGCGGAACGAACGCGAACAGGAAGTAAGCAGAGCCGCCGAGAATGGTGCCGTATACGGCGGCATTCTCGCTTTTGGCGGAATTGACACGCTGAAACACGTCCTGTTGCGGTATAGAGCCGAAACCCATGGTGAGCCAGGCAGCGACGAACGCCAGCACGTCGGCGGTCGCGGGCTTGGGCCAGAAGTTGAACTTGCCGTTGTCCGCGGCGTGACTGGCCACCGTTGCCACGCCGCCCGCCATGCCGGAGATGAGATAAGCGATATAGAACAACCCCAGCACGATGATAATCATCTGGAAAAAAGTGGTAAACGCCACCGACCACATGCCGCCGAACAGCGTATAGACGAGAACCACTGCGGCGCCGATGATCATGCCTGTGGCCGGCGAAATTTCCCCCTGCGAGAGCACGTTGAAGACCAGGCCCAGGGCGGTGATCTGGGCCGATACCCAGCCCAGATAGGACAGCGCAATGCAGACGCTGGTGACCAGCTCCACTGGGCGGTTATAGCGCTGGCGGTAATAGTCACCGATGGTGAGCAGGTTCATGCGGTAAAGCCGCCGCGCGAAAAACAGCCCGACCAAAATCAGGCACAGCGAGGCGCCGAAAGGATCGGATGCCAGACCTCCGAGATCCTCGCGTAAAAATGTGGCCGAGATGCCGAGCACGGTTTCCGCGCCGAACCAGGTGGCGAACACCGTGGCGAACACGACATAGATCGGCAGGTGGCGCCCCGCGGTGATGTAGTCGCTGGAGTTATGAACCCGCATCGCCGCGACGAGCCCGATGGCAATCGATACGGCAAGGTACGCGATGACAAACCATAACAGCATGGCGAATCCCCTGGCATAAACGCGGGTTGGCAGGCCCGCTCGGCCGCCCCGCAACTTGACCGCGGAAGATTATAACGGAGGTGGCGCGATTTGGACTATCAGCTGCTGCGCTAACGAAACAGCACCAGCAGCAGGATGCCGCACAGCGTGCCCGCCACGACGAGCAGCCATCGTGTCTGACGCTGCTGCTCGCGCAGCAGCGCGGCAAGCTGTTGCCGCTCGCGCTGCGCATTGCTGTCGTCAAGGTAACGGTGAACCAGCCGCGGGATCTGCGGCAAAAGAGTGGTCCAGTACGGCGTTTCCTCGCGCAGGTGCTGCAGCAGCCCGCGCCAGCCGAGGCGTTCCGACATCCAGCGCTCGAGATAAGGCTTGGCGGTGTCCCACAAGTCGAGATCAGGGTCGAGGTCGCGCCCCAGGCCCTCGATGTTAAGCAGGGTTTTTTGCAACATCACGAGCTGTGGCTGAACCTGGATGTTGAAGCGCCGCGAGGTCTGGAACAGGCGCAGCAGCACCTTGCCGAAGGAGATGTCGCTTAGCGGTTTGTCGAAGATCGGTTCGCATACGGTGCGGATTGCGGCCTCGAATTCATCGATGCGGGTGTCTGGCGGCGCCCACCCGGATTCTATGTGCACTTCTGCCACGCGCCGGTAATCGCGCCGGAAGAAAGCAAGAAAATTCTGCGCCAGATAGTTCTGGTCGGTCTCGGTGAGCGTGCCCATGATGCCGAAGTCGAGCGCGATGTACTGTCCCTGCGATGAAACAAAGATGTTGCCGGGGTGCATGTCGGCGTGAAAAAACCCGTCGCGGAACACCTGGGTAAAAAAAATCTCGACGCCGGCGCGCGCGAGCTTCTTGATATCGACATCCTGCGCGCGCAAGGCGTCAACCTGGGACACCGGCGTGCCGTGCATGCGCTGCATGACCATTACTTCGGTTGAGCAATAGTCCCAGTACACTTCCGGGACCAGCAGCAGAGGGGAGTTCTCGAAATTTCGCCGCAGCTGGTTGGCATTCGCCGCTTCGCGCATGAGGTCCAGCTCGTCTTCAAGGTGGCGGGCGAACTCCGATATGACCTCGTGCGGTCGCAGCCGCTTACCGTCGGACCACAATAATTCAACCAGGCTCGCGCCAGCGTCAAGCAGCGCGAGATCATTGGCGATCACGCTGGCGATGCCCGGACGCAGAATCTTGACGGCGACTTCGGCGCCTTCCGGCAGTGTGGCGAGATGGACCTGTGCAACGGATGCGCTGGCTACCGGCTCGCGCTGGAAATCGCCGAATACCTGCACGGCGGGCCTGCCGTAAACGCGGGCCAGTATGGCCGCCGCCTGTTCGGCGGGGAAAGGCGGCACTTGATCCTGCAGCTTGGCGAGCTCGTCGGCGATGTCGGACGGCAGCAGATCGCGGCGCGTCGACAGCACCTGCCCGAATTTGACGAAAATGGGTCCGAGTGTTTCCAGGGCGAGGCGCAGACGCTCGGCACGTGGTTGTTCGAGGCGGCGCCAGAACAGCGCGGAATTGAGGGCAGTGCGCAAACCGCGTACGCGCTCGTGGCCGAGAAAGAACTCGTCGAGGCCGAAGCGCAGACTGACCCGCAGGATTTTCAGTAATCGAAACAATCGCATAGCTGGATTCTACCTGCCTGGACGCCATGCGCGCCAAGAAAAGCAGGAGGCATGGCCAAGCAGAATTCGGCGTTCACGGGGCAAGCCACCGTTCTGCCCCTGACAGCCGCTTATTCTGTTAAGAGACAAGGGTGAGTTGTTCGAGGCGCTTCTCGATGCGGGCGATGTCGTCGCGCAGGGCGTCGACATCACGATTGAACTGCTCTATATCGTGTTTTCCGGCGATCAGGGGCTGTTCTTCGGTCCAGTATTCGGCAAACGAGTGCATGAGGT
>CAKKQX010000270.1:7344-15573 GCA_919902235.1 Burkholderiales bacterium | reverse complement strand
GTGCTGTTTTCATTATTATTTCCATATGAAGTCCTTGGCGTCTTGGCGCCTTGGCGGCTACTCAAGGGTTCTCGATGAAAAGAAAATATTTCGGTACTGACGGGGTGCGCGGCAAGGTCGGGAAAGCGCCGATCACGCCGGATTTCGTGATGCGCCTGGGCTATGCCGCTGGCAGGGTGCTTGCGGCGAAGCAAACCGCAGATCACCCGACGGTACTGATCGGCAAGGACACGCGTGTTTCCGGCTATATGCTGGAATCCGCGCTCGAGGCCGGTCTGTCCGCGGCGGGTGTCGACGTGCTGCTGGTGGGGCCGATGCCGACCCCGGCGGTGGCCTATCTCACGCGGGCGCTGCGCCTGTCTGCCGGCATCGTGATCAGCGCATCGCATAACCCGTACGACGACAACGGCATCAAGTTTTTTTCTGGCGATGGCGCCAAGCTGCCGGATCGCATGGAGTCCGCGATCGAAACCGAGGTCGAGCGCCCGCTCAAATGCGTGACTTCCGCCAATATCGGCAAGGCGCGGCGCATCGATGACGCGGCGGGTCGTTATATCGAGTTCTGCAAAAGTACTTTTCCGACGGACCTCGATCTGCGCGGCCTGCGCATCGTGGTGGATTGCGCTCACGGTGCCGCGTATCACGTTGCCCCGCCCGTATTCCATGAGCTGGGCGCCGAGGTAATCGCGATCGGCGCCAACCCGGACGGGTTCAACATTAATGACCGGGTCGGGGCCACTTCGCCCCAGGCGCTGCAGAGGGCCGTCAAGCAGCACAAGGCGGATCTCGGTATTGCGCTCGATGGCGACGGCGACCGGCTGGTGATGGTGGACGCCGAAGGAAAAATCTACGATGGCGATCAGCTGCTGTATGTCATCGCCCGCCACCGGCATGGGCGCAAGGCGTTGAAGGGCGGGGTTGTCGGCACGCTGATGAGCAATCTCGGGTTCGAGCACGCGCTCGCCAAATTGAAGATTCCGTTCGCGCGCGCAAAAGTCGGCGACCGTTACGTGCTGGAATTGCTTGAACAGCGCGGGTGGGAACTGGGCGGCGAGAACTCGGGGCATATCGTGTGCCTCGACAAGCACACCACCGGAGATGCCATAGTGTCGGCGTTGCAGGTGCTGCACGCGCTGGTGGAAGCCAAAACCACGTTGTCCAGGGCGGCGGCAGCGGTCACGCTTTATCCGCAGGTGCTGATCAATGTCGCGCTCGACAAGCCTCTGGATTTCGAGAGCCATCGCGGCATCAGGCGCGCAGTCACGGACGCAGAAAAAGACCTTGCCAGCAGCGGCCGCGTGCTGTTGCGCGCCTCCGGCACCGAGCCGGTGATACGTGTGATGGTCGAAGGCAAATCGCAAACCAAGGTCAGAGCGCGGGCCGAAGCAATCGCCAGCGCAGTTCGTAATGCCGGCCGACCCTAGCTCATAAATCACACCGGTCGGGGAATGCCTCACCCCGGCTGAAATAATCTGGTCGCCAGCAAAGGTGAATTACGTGAAAGTGATGCCCAAAGTCATGCCGGCACCTTTTCACGGGCTGTGATTGCCGGCTGTTTTCCCGCGCCGGGGGAATCAAATCGATGAATCGCGGCCAGAAAAATTGCCAGCGCTTCCTTGATGACCAAGCAGGCGTGGTCATCCAGCCTCCTGGATGCCGCATCCAGTTCGGTAATCAGTTTCCTGATTCGCTGGCGGACATCATCCGCGCCTGCCAACGGCAGCTCTGTGAGTGCTTCGGGCAGCTTGTTTGTATTGTCGCCAAAGCGCAGCGCATCAAGGTAGCAGGTCAACAGGGAAAAAACCTCTTCTTTCGTGTCGGCGTTAAAGATGGCGTCAGTGATTTTCATGAACTCTTGACTCTACGGGAAATTGAAGAATTGAAATACTCTCTTTGACGTTGCGCTGCGAAATATACGCTTTGCTTGTGACAGGAATTTGAAAGGGTGCAGCGGCAATACGGCTGCAACTCCCGGAGCAGGCGATATTTTTCTTCGGCTTCTGGCTCGATAGTCATAAAAATGTCATGACCGTCCATTATTGTAGGCGGCCCTGTGACAATGAATGCCAAATCCAGACATGCTGAACCAGCCATTCGATGAGACGCTATCGATGTTAGGCGTTGTTCCCGACACCAGAGCCGGCATCATCCATGAACAGATGGCAGCACTCAAAAATGGCTCCGCCCAGCAGGATATGGATTTATCCGCGTTATTGGCTGAAATTATCGAGCACGGGTTACTGCATGCCGTGTACCAGCCGATCATCGCGATGCGTAGCGGAGACATCGTCGGTTATGAAGGATTGATCCGTGGGCCGATTGAAAGCCCGTTGCATATGCCTGGCTGGTTGTTCAAGACGGCCAAGCGTAACGGGCTCACCGGTGTCATAGAGAGACTGAGCCGCGAGATCGTGGCCCAAACCTTTGTTGGCATGGGGTTGCAGGGAAAACTGTTTCTCAACGTCAGCCCCGACGTTTTTACCCAGTGTTCTGCGCACAATGGCGATATTGTCGCCTACCTCAAACAGATTGGCTTATCTCCCCAGACCGTCATTATCGAACTCACCGAAAATCAACCGATAAACGACCTTGAAAAAATGCGGGAAGCTGTCCTTTATTACCGAAAGCTCGGTTTCGAGGTGGCGATCGATGATCTTGGAGAGGGTTTTGCGTCGTTGCGATTGTGGTCGGAGTTGCGGCCCGAGTTCGTCAAAATTGACAAGCATTTCATCCAGGGCGTCAGCCAGGACCCGATCAAGCTTGAGTTTGTAAAGGCAATTCAGCAGATCTCCGCGTGCTGTGGTTCGAAAGTGATCGCGGAGGGTATCGAGACCCTTCAGGACTTTCGGGTGGTGCGCGACATAGGTATCACCTATGGCCAAGGGTATTTCATAGCCCGCCCCAATGCGCGACCGCCGGCCGAACCGAATGAGGAGGCCCGCCTGGCGTTGAAAGCGGACGGCATTGCCGTATACCCTGGTTTCGAGAACGCCGGGAATCGTTCAGCAAACGCGCGCAAGCTGTTGATTGAAACCCGTCCGGTGAGCCCCGAAACGGTGAATGACGATGTGTGCGAAATCTTTAATGACAACCCCAATCTGATTTCGATCCCGGTCGTTAATAAAGACACCCCCGTCGGACTCATTCATCGCTACAACCTGATTGACCGATTCGCAAGGCCCTTCCGTCGTGAACTTTATGGACGCAAACCCTGCACGATGTTTATGCAGGGTTCCCCGCTGATCGTGGAACACGACTTAAGTTTCGAGAAACTCAGCGCGCTCGTGGTGGATGGCGATCCGCGCTACCTTACGGATGGCTTCATTATTACCGAGAACGGCCGGTATCTGGGGGTTGGGACCGCGCGGGATCTGATCCGCGAGATTACCCAGATGCAGATCAATACGGCGCGGTACGCCAATCCGTTGACATTGCTGCCCGGAAATGTGCCCATCTCGGAACACGCGGAGCGCCTGCTGAACGCGGGAGCGTCATTTTGCGCATGCCACTTCGATATTGATAACTTCAAACCGTTCAATGACGTCTATGGCTATTTCAAAGGAGATGAAATTATCCGCCTTGTGGGACATCTCCTGTTGCAGCACTGCAATCCGGAGCGGGATTTCATCGGGCATATTGGAGGGGACGATTTCGTGGTCATGTTCCAAAGCCAGGACTGGGAAAAGCGCTGCCGGGAAGTTCTCGAACAGTTCGGTCTGCAAGTGCAGACTTTACTTTGTAAAAAAGACCGCATGCGCGGTGGGTTCGTAACCGAAGACCGGCGCGGCCAGGAAACGTTTTATCCGTTCCCCAGTCTGTCAATCGGCGCCGTCATGGTGCATGCAAGCGAGCTGGCTACCCATCTCGACGTCTCGGTAGCTGCCGCGGATGCGAAGAGGCAGGCCAAGCGCATTGAGGGAAACAGTCTTTTCATAGAACGCCGTAACGTAATTGGTGCTGCGTCTCGCGAGCCCGCTTCAATGTCGTCTGCATAGGTGCCTGCACCAGACCGGCGGGCATGGCGGCGTAACGCGTCAGGCAATGGGCTGAAACCATCGCGGACGCGGTGGGCCAGGCAGCTGCCTGAGCGGCGTCGGTGCTGGCAGGGCCGACGGTTGATGCCGATTCCCCACCCGGGGGGTATTGGTGTTGGTGTTCTGGTGTTCTTGCTTTAATCCATCCGCACGCCGGCGGCCTGCACCACCTTGGCCCATCTGGCGATCTCGTTATTGAGATATGCCTCGAATTCCGCCGGAGTGTTGGCGTAGACCTCTAGCCCCTGCCCCACGAAGCGTTGCTGTACTTGCGGAGTGTTCAGCACCTTCGCGGCGTCGCCCTGGACCTTGGTGATGACGGTCTTGGGAGTGCCCACCGGCACCAGCATGCCGTACCAGGTTGCGTACTCGAATTTGTCCAAGCCGGACTCGGCAATCGTGGGGATTTCGGCGGCCAACGGTGAGCGCTTGGTGCTGGTGATGCCCAAGGCCCGGATTCTTCCGGTCTTGATGTGCGGCAGCAGGCTCGCCATGTTGGTCAGCAGCACCTGGGTTTCACCGGCAAGGAGTGCCACTGTCGCCAAGCCGGCGCTCTTGTACGGCACATGCAGCAGGTCCACGCCCGCGGTGAACTTGAGTAATTCCGTGCCGAGGTGGGTGGCGCTGCCGGGGCCGGCCGAACCGAACTCGAGCTTGCCGGGCCGGGACTTCGCCAGGGCAATGAACTCCTTGAGGTTTTTGGCGGGCACCGATGAGTGCACGGCCAGCAGGCTGGGCTGGCTGGCGATCAGGGTGACTACCCTGAAGTCGCGCTTGATGTCAAAACTGAGATTCTTGTACAGCGCCGGCGAGATGGCGATCGAAGAACTGGAAACCAGCGTGGTATAGCCGTCGGGCTGCGCCTTGGCCGCGATTGCGGTGCCCACAGTGCTGCCGGCCCCCGGGCGGTTGTCCACCACCACGGTCTGATTCCAGTGGTCGGTAAGCGCTTGGGCGAGCATGCGGCCCACGATATCGCTGCCACCGCCAGGCGCCAGCGGAATGATCATGCGTACCGGCTTGGTGGGATAAGTCCCCGCCTGGTTGCCGTTGCCTGAGGCCGATGCAAAAGCGCTGAACAGGGCTGCCAGCGCGGCCCCCGTCAGTGTGCGCACGAAATGGTCACGCATATCCACAATCTCCGATGTGATGAATGGTGCGCCGCAGTGTATCGGAGCGGTATTGCGGTTTTGTTACCACCTATCCTTTGTCTGCAATAAACGCTATCTGCGGTGATGAATTAAATTAATAATGAAAACAGATAGTTATTTATGATCGCCGCCGGCAATAGAAATAATTTGTCTGGGGGATATTGAATAGTGTTCATTATTTCCATATTATTGGAAACATGAAATCAAAAGACGTGGTGGTGGCGCTTGCGGCGCTGGCACAGGAATCGCGCCTGAGCATTTATCGCTTGTTGGTGCAGGCCGGGCCAGCCGGCATGGCGGCGGGCGCAATTGCGGAAAAGCTCGGGTTGCCGCCGGCCACGCTGTCATTTCATCTGAAGGAACTCAGCCATGCCGGGCTCGCGGTTTCGCGCCAGGAAGGGCGTTACGTCATTTACTCGGCAAATTTCGGGGCCATGGTGAAGCTGGTCGGTTTTCTGACAGAAAACTGCTGTGGCGGCGATGTCTGCGCGCCCGAATGTCAACCTCAAGTCAATCTCAAGGAAGGAGTGCAACAATGAAACGCTTTCACATGCATATGGCAGTGGAAAATATCGATCAGAACGTGAAGTTTTATTCGACGTTGTTCGGCGCGGCGCCCACCGTGCGCAAGCCCGATTACGCCAAGTGGATGCTGGAAGATCCGCGCGTCAACTTCGCCATTTCCGCGCGCGGCGCCAAGCCGGGCCTGGATCACGTCGGGATACAAGTCGACAATGAAACTGAACTCGCCGACATCCACAGCCAGCTGGCGCGTGCCGACCAGGACATGCTGGCCCAGGAAGGCACCAGCTGCTGCTACGCCAAATCGAACAAGTACTGGGTGCAGGACCCGCAGGGTATCGCGTGGGAAGCCTATCAGACCCTGGGTGAAGTGCCGGTGTTCGGCGACGGTGCTGCGGCAACGCAATCGGGGGCGGAGGTCAAAGCCGCGTGCTGCGCGCCTGCGGCACGGTGATTGTACGCAGAAGGCATGGGAGACCAATAAATGGCGAATAAAGTATTTAACGTGCTGTTCCTGTGCACCGGCAACACGGCGCGCAGCATCATGGCGGAGGTGTTACTCAACGCAATGGGCAAGGGGCGCTTCAGGGCTTACAGCGCCGGCAGTCATCCCAAGGGGCGGGTTCATCCGCTCACGCTGGAACTAATCGCCAAAAATCGCATGTCGACTGCGGACCTGCGCAGCAAAGACTGGGCCGAATTCGCAAAACCCGGCGCGCCGCCGCTGGATTTCGTGTTCACGGTGTGCGACAACGCCGCGGGGGAGGTCTGTCCGGTATGGCCGGGCCAGCCGATGAGCGCGCACTGGGGCATACCTGACCCGGCTGCGGTGGGGGGCAGCGAAGAAGAGCAGCACAAGGCGTTTTTCACCGCCTACAGCCAGCTTTTCAACCGCATTTCGATTTTCGTCAATCTACCGCTGGCCAAGCTCGACAGGTTATCGCTGCAGAAAAAACTCGATGAGATCGGAAAAATCGGCACCGAAACGCCGCAGGCATGAGCACCGCGGCTGAAGGCGCCGCGCCGCTGGCGCAGCCGGCAGCGCTCGGCTTTTTCGAGCGCTGGCTCACGCTGTGGGTCGGGCTTTGCATTGTTACCGGCATTTTTCTCGGGCAGCAGTTTCCTGCGCTGTTCCAGGCGCTGGGCAGACTGGAAGTGGCGCGGGTCAATTTGCCGGTAGGCCTGTTGATCTGGGCCATGATCGTGCCTATGCTGCTCAGAATCGATTTCGGCGCGCTGCACCAGGTACGCGCGCACTGGCGCGGCATGGGCGTGACGCTGTTCGTGAACTGGGCAGTCAAACCGTTTTCCATGGCACTGCTGGGCTGGTTGTTCATTCGCCATCTGTTTGCGCCGTTGCTGCCGCCGGAACAGATCGACAGCTATATCGCCGGGCTGATCCTGCTTGCCGCCGCGCCGTGCACGGCCATGGTTTTCGTATGGAGCCGGCTGACCAACGGTGATCCGTATTTCACATTGTCGCAAGTCGCCCTGAACGACGCCATCATGGTACTCGCCTTCGCGCCCATCGTGGCATTGCTGCTCGGGGTCGCCTCGATCAGCGTGCCATGGGATACGCTGCTTATGTCCGTCGTCCTTTACATCATAATCCCGCTGGCGCTGGCGCAGTTGTGGCGCAAACGCCTGCAGATGCGCGGGCAGCAGGCGCTGGACGCTGCGTTATCGCGTATCCAGCCTTGGTCGGCGCTTGCCCTGCTCGCCATGCTGGTTCTGCTGTTTGCGTTCCAGGGCGATGCCATTCTCCGGCAGCCTCTGGTCATCGCGCTGCTCGCCGTGCCGATACTGATACAGGTGTTCTTCAACTCGGCGCTGGCGTACTGGCTTAACCGGGCGGTGGGCGAGAAACATAGCGTCGCCTGTCCCTCGGCCCTGATCGGCGCGTCCAATTTCTTCGAACTGGCGGTGGCTGCCGCGATCAGCTTGTTCGGCTTCGAGTCCGGCGCCGCGCTGGCGACCGTGGTCGGCGTTCTGATAGAGGTGCCGGTCATGCTGGCGGTGGTCAAGATTGTTAACGTGAGTCGCGGCTGGTACGAACATTCCCCCGGGTAATACATTGGCTTGAACTACTCGACTGGTCGCGATCAACTGTAATAAGAGTGGTTTAATTTCGCGCTTGGTTTGGGATTAACATGGGAGCGTTCGCAATGGTCGAGACAGCGTTCGGTAGGCTCTCCGAAACCGCGCAGGCGTAAACCGTCACGATCGGCCGGTCCAGCACTTTGTGCTGGAGCTTGAAAAATCAGGCTATGTCTGTTTCGTGCACCTCGCAGAAATCCCGTGCAAATTAAATACAGCGCCACGCAATGACACTAAAGCGACGCCCCAACAAAAAGTTTATTGACCTGAACCGAATTGAACCGCGAATCCAGTTCGAAAAAAAGATATAACAATTTATGAACTTTTCGGAAATAAATACCGCCAAGTTATTTCATGGCGTGATCCGCTTTGTATTCGCCATCATGCTGCTGTTCATTGCCTTGGGGATTATGGTGGGTGTATCG
>CAKKQX010000270.1:0-7244 GCA_919902235.1 Burkholderiales bacterium | reverse complement strand
ATCAAGCTGTTTGAACACAAAATCACTCCCGAGGAGATCTACGCCTTGAGTGCTCTCATGTTTGTTCTCGGTAGCCTGCGCATCGGCTCGGTAATGGTGTTTCAGCGCGAAAAAGCCATGTTTGATCATGTTCGCAAGTTTCAAGAAAGCGGTGGGTAGGAGCCTGCCTAATTTGGCATCGCTGCTAATAAAGGTGCAATTTCCACAGAAGTGTTTTTCCCCGGAAACGCCCAGTTGCCAGATCACGTGTCATAAAGCTGTAACAAAGGCTGATTAATATGTCGTGGTCGCAGCAAAATTGACGCATGACAACAACAGGAGAAACAGTATGTTAAAATATAAAAAATTCAAGATGTTAGGTGTTGCTGCCGCGATGGCTGCGGCGTTGGGCGGTTTATCAGTTGCGGCCCAGGCGCAAATCGTCAAGATCGATGGTTCGAGCACGGTGTTCCCGATTACGGAAGCGGTTGCGGAAGATTTCCAGAAATCCAAGAAAGGCAAGATCAAGGTAACGGTCGGCATTTCCGGCACCGGCGGCGGCTTCAAGAAGTTCTGCCGCGGCGAGACCGATGTTCAGGATGCGTCGCGGCCAATCACTAAGCAAGAGATGGCGGACTGTAAGGCGGCCGGCATCGCCTATCTCGAAATGCCAGTTGCGTACGACGCGCTAACCGTCGTGATCAACCCCAAGAACACCTGGGCCAGGAACATGACGGTGGCGGAACTCAAGAAAATCTGGGAACCCACGGCGCAAGGCAAGATCACCAAGTGGAACCAGGTTAACCCGGCGTGGCCCGATGCGCCGCTCAAACTCTTCGGCCCGGGCGCGGATTCCGGCACGTTCGAGTATTTCACCGAAGCGGTCACTGGAAAATCGAAGGCGAGTCGCGGCGATTTTACCGCGAGCGAGGACGACAACGTTCTGGTGCAGGGTGTCAGCCGCGACGTCAACGGCCTCGGCTATTTCGGCTACGCCTACTACATCGAAAACAAGGACAAGCTCGGTGCTGTGTCTGTGGTATCTCCGGCCGGCAAGGCGGTTGGTCCTTCGCTTGAAACGGTGATCAATGGTACTTACACGCCGCTGTCGCGTCCGATTTTCATCTACGTCAACGCCAAGGCACTGCAGAAGCCGGAAGTCAAGGAGTTCATCGAGTACTACAACAAGCAGGCTGAGAAGCTGGTGAAGGAAGTGAAGTACGTGCCGCTTCCCGCCAAGGCCTACGCTTACAATCTCGAGACGTTGTCCAAGATGCGTGTCGGCACCAAGTTCGGTGGCGAAAACAAGGTCGGTCTCACCATCGAAGAACTGATGAAGCTGGAAGCCAAGCTCTAATTTTCAGCAACTTAGCGGCATGGGAGGGGTGAAACTGCCCCTCCCGTTTTTTGGGCGGTGGTCGAGCCAGCTTCAAACTGAGATAATTCCCGCCAATAATTCCAATGACCTCGATTTCCCACGCTTCTGGAATAGACTCGGTGCCGGAAAATTTTGTCAGCGACAGGCTGGCGCGTCGCAAACTGCGCAACGTCAAAGAGCGCATTATCGAATTCGCCCTGTTTCTGGCTGCCTCGGTGTCGGTGGCGGCCACGATCGGGATCGTGGGGGTTCTGCTCTACGAGTCTTTCGAATTTTTCAAGCACGTCTCGCTGTGGGATTTCCTTACCGACACGCAATGGACACCGCTGTTCGCCGATGCGCACTACGGCATCATGGCGTTGTTATCAGGCACATTAGTCAGTTCGGCCGTGGCGCTGCTGGTCGCAATTCCGCTCGGCACCATCATCGCCATTTATCTTTCGGAATTTGCGCCGTTTTCGGTGCGCGAGGTGGCCAAACCCTTCCTCGAGCTGCTGGGCGGTATTCCGACCATCGTATACGGCTATTTCGCGCTGCTGTTTGTCACACCGCTGCTGCAGAAGATTTTCCCGGGACTACCCGGATTCAACCTGCTGTCCGCCGGCCTGGTAATGGGCATCATGATCATCCCCTACATCAGTTCGGTTTCCGAGGATGCGATGCGCGCGGTGCCGATGAGCTTGCGCGAGGGCTCCTACGCCATGGGTGCCACGCGATTGCAGACGGCGGTGCGGGTGGTGACGCCGGCGGCGTTCTCGGGGATCGCCGCCGCTTATATTCTCGGCATCTCGCGCGCAGTCGGCGAAACCATGATCCTCGCGGTGGCTGCCGGCATGCAGCCCAATCTGACATGGAATCCAATGGAGCCGGCGGCGACGATCACCGCATACATCGTGCAGGTGGCCCTGGGCGACCTGCCGCACGGCAGCATCGGGTATCAGACCATATTCGCGGCAGGCCTGACGCTCGCACTGCTGACGTTGTTTTTCAACGTGCTCGGCCACGTGCTGCGCAAACGTTACCGCCAGGCTTATTAATTTATGAATGAAACTGTCCGCGTCCAGGAACTTCGCGCGCTGATCGCCTCGCACAAGCGCTGGGACATCTTTTTCGGCATCATAGGTCTGCTCGCGCTGATGGTGGGCGTGCTGACGTTCGCCGCGCTGTTCGCCGAGATGGCCATTAACGGCGCGCCGCGGCTGTCATGGGACTTCTTCACCAACTTCCCGTCGCGCAGACCTGATCAGGCCGGCATTCTTTCTGCCTGGGTCGGATCGACGCTGGTCATGCTCGTCACCGCCATGACGGCGGTGCCGCTGGGCGTCGGCGCCGGCGTTTATCTGGAGGAATATGCCCCCAGGAACTGGATGACCGATCTGATCGAGATCAACGTCACCAATCTTGCCGGCGTGCCGTCCATTGTTTACGGGTTGCTGGCGCTGGGGCTGTTCGTATACGGATTCGGGTTCGGTCAGAGCATATTGACGGCGGGATTGACGCTGGCGCTGCTCATTCTGCCGGTGGTGATCGTGGCCACGCGCGAAGCGATCCGCTCAATCCCGGCCGCGATTCGCGAGGGCGCTTACGCGCTGGGTGCAACCAAATGGCAGACCACGTCCGACCATATTCTGCCGTACGCGCGCGGCGGCATACTGACGGGCGTCATCATCGGCATGTCGCGTGCCATCGGCGAGACCGCGCCGGTGATTACCATCGGCGCGCTGACCTTTATTGCATTTCTGCCGCCGGCACCGGTCTCGGCAGAGTTTCCGTTCCTGTCTTTCGAATGGATCATGTCGCCGTTTACCGTGATGCCGATCCAGATGTTCAACTGGACTTCGCGTCCCGAAGCCGCGTTCCAGCATAATGCGGCGGCCGCAGGCCTGGTGCTCGTGGTCATGACATTGTCAATGAATGCGCTGGCGATCTACATCCGCTACCGACTGAGAAAGAATTTAAAATGGTAAGCACGACTGCCCCCGAACGCGCCGCGGCTGCTGCCGGCACCGCCCTGGCCAAGAAATCCGAGTCGAAAAACCTGAGCTTCTATTACGGAGCTTTCCAGGCATTGAAGAACATCAGCATGCCGATCTATGACAAGAAGGTGACGGCGCTGATCGGCCCGTCAGGCTGCGGCAAATCAACTTTCTTGCGGTGTTTCAACCGCATGCACGATCTGTATCCAGGAAATCGTTACGACGGACAGATCATGCTTTATCCGGACAATACCAACCTGCTTAATCCGGACGTCGATCCGATTGAGGTCCGGATGCGCATCAGCATGGTGTTCCAGAAACCGAATCCTTTTCCCAAATCGATTTACGAGAACGTCGCCTACGGGTTGCGCGTCAGGGGCGAAAGAAAGCGCGCCCTGCTCGACGAAAAAGTGGAGGATGCGCTGCGCGGCGCGGCGCTGTGGGAGGAGGTCAAGGATCGCCTCAACGAACTCGCATTCAATCTTTCCGGCGGGCAGCAGCAGCGGCTGTGCATTGCGCGCGCGCTGGCCACGGAACCCGAAATTCTGCTTTTCGACGAGCCGACCTCGGCGCTCGATCCGATCGCCACCGCCAGCATTGAACAGCTGATCACTGACCTGAAGAGCAAGGTCACTATCCTGATCGTGACCCATAACATGCAGCAGGCGGCGCGCGTATCCGACTATACGGCCTACATGTATATCGGCGAACTCATCGAATTTGACGCCACCGACACCATTTTCATCAAACCCAAAAACAAGCAGACCGAAGACTACATTACCGGTCGCTTCGGCTAGTCGAGGCCATTGCCTCCTGCCGGCGGCCAGCGCCGGCTGCTGGGTACTTTCCCGCCTGTAATCAATGTGCTTGTGCAACGCGCAAAAGCCTTCATTGCGTTGACCCCTCCTGGCTTCACCTGTAAAATCCAACGGTTTTAGTTGGTTAGGTCTTTAATGCGGGTCAAGCTGGTAGCGGGTAACTGGAAAATGAACGGCAGCCTGGCCTCAAACCAGGGGCTGCTCAGTGCCATAATTCCGGCAATTGCCCCGTTTTCCCGTATGAAATGCGCTGTTTGTGTGCCTTTTCCGTATCTTGCGCAGATGCGGCAGATGCTGGGCGGATCGAATATTGCGTGGGGCGCCCAGGATTTGTGCGAATTCGACAATGGCGCCTATACCGGCGGCGTATCGGCGTCGATGCTGGCAGATTTCGGTTGCCGTTATGTGCTTGTCGGTCATTCCGAACGGCGCGGCATGTTCGGCGAATCTGACGAGGTTGTCGCGGTCAAGTTCGGGAAGGCGCTGGCGGCAGGTCTGACACCGATACTGTGTATCGGTGAAACGCTGGCCGAGCGCGAAGCCGGGGTGACGGAAAACACCGTGGCGCGGCAAATTGATGCCGTGATTGCGCATTCTGGCGTCAAGGCGTTGGGACAAGCCGTAGTTGCCTATGAGCCGGTGTGGGCGATCGGCACCGGCAAGACCGCGACAACGGAGCAGGCGCAGATGGTGCATGCGTTTATCCGCGGCCGGGTTGCGGCGGCGGACGAAGAAGTTGCGGCGGCGTTGCCGATACTCTATGGCGGCAGTGTCAAGGCCGCCAACTCGGCGCAACTGTTTGCAATGCCGGATATTGACGGCGGTTTGATCGGCGGGGCATCACTGATCGCCGACGAGTTTGCCGTAATTTGCCGCTCGGCACAACCGGCGGACTAGAGAGAGACAGATGGAAACATTGATTCTGGTAGTGCACGTGATTGCGGCGCTGGGCGTCATTGGGCTGGTGCTGTTGCAGCACGGCAAAGGCGCCGATGCCGGTGCCGCGTTCGGCGGCGGCTCGGCGGGCGGCGTGTTCGGTTCGGCGGGCGCGGCCAATTTTTTGAGCCGCACCACAGCCGTTCTTGCCGTGGTTTTCTTCCTGACCAGCCTGGGCCTGACGGTCATGTCCGCGCGCAGGACGGAACACAAAGGCGTGATGAGCCAGCCGGTGCCGGCCAAGTCGGCGCCGTCTGATGTACCGGTTCCGACCACATCCATGGGGCAGACGGTTCCGGCCGCGCCTGCCGGGGATGGATCCAAGGCGGGAGAATTGCCAAAATAAGGGCAACATTGTTGGGACGAGCATGAGCAGTAAGCGATTGAGCGGGCAATATGCGGCTATATCGATTGCTGCTCTGGGTTTTAGATGCAGACGTGGTGGAATTGGTAGACACGCCGTCTTGAGGGGGCGGTGGCGAAAGCCGTGAGAGTTCGAGTCTCTCCGTCTGCACCATAAATGCGGGATTGAGGAACAGGAAATCAGCCAAGTGGCAGAACACCCGTTGCTATTGGATGGTCATATCAATATGGATCTGGCCCGGTCCAAACATGAATCCTCAATCCTGGGTTGGTCATGCTAGAAAACTATTTTCCGATCCTGCTGTTTATTTTTGTCGGCCTGGCGGTCGGTGTGGGGCCGGTTGTGGCGGGCAGCGTGGTCAGCCGGCTGGTCGGCGTGCACCGCCCGGACAGCGAAAAACTCGCGCCCTACGAATGCGGTTTCGAGGCGTTCGAGGACGCGCGCATGAAATTCGACGTGCGTTACTATCTGGTGGCAATCCTGTTCATACTGTTCGACCTTGAAATTGCGTTTCTTTTTCCGTGGGCCGTGGTGCTGCAGGAACTCGGCCTGTTCGGTTTTGTGGCCATGGTGATGTTTCTCGCCATTCTCGTCGTCGGCTTCATCTACGAATGGATGAAGGGAGCGCTGGAATGGGAGTGAAACCGTGAGCTACCCGGCGAGGGGCCCCATCGCAGATGGGGATCGACGGCAAGGCGAACGGTTTCAGACGCCGACATCCACGTGCGAATTGCTTGCGCTGGATGGTCGGAGGCGGCGCGTGAGCTACCCGGCGAGGGGTTTCTTCCCTCATCCCCGACCCTTCTCCCGAGGGGAGAAGGGAGGCAAGTGTTTCCTCTCTCCCGCCGGGAGAGAGGTCAGGAGCGAGGGCTGGGGGATCGACGGCAATGCGAGCGGCCCCGGCCGGAGAAGTGAATATGTGAGTCATCCTGCCGGCTTGTCTGAGGCGGCGGGGAAGGAGCAAGCATGGGCGCAATCGAAACTCTGAACGACAAGGGCTTCATCACCACCACCGCCGACACGCTGATCAACTGGACGCGCACCGGTTCGCTGTGGCCGATGACTTTCGGGCTGGCGTGCTGTGCGGTTGAGATGATGCACGCCGGCGCGTCGCGCTACGATCTTGACCGTTTCGGCATCGTGTTTCGTCCCAGTCCGCGCCAGTCCGACGTGATGATCGTCGCCGGCACATTGTGCAACAAAATGGCGCCGGCGTTGCGCAAGGTCTACGACCAGATGGCGGAGCCGCGCTGGGTGATCTCGATGGGTTCGTGCGCCAACGGCGGCGGCTATTATCACTACTCTTATTCCGTAGTGCGCGGCTGCGACCGCATCGTGCCGGTGGATATTTATGTGCCGGGCTGCCCGCCGACGGCCGAAGCGCTGCTCTATGGCATCATTCAGCTGCAAAACAAGATCAAACGCACGAACACGATCGCCCGCTAGAAATGCTGCTTACACGACCAGCCGCCAAATGACTTCCCGCATTGATACCCTGAGCGCCGCGCTCAATGCTGCGCTTGGTGACAAGCTGGTCAGTATCACCGTGGCGCTGGGCGAGGTCACGCTGGTTGTCGGGCAGGAACATCTGGTCACGGCGGCGGTGGTATTGCGCGATGCTCCAGAGTTGCGCTTCGAACAGCTCGTCGACCTGTGCGGCATCGATTTTAGTGACTATGGTGATGGCGCGTGGGATGGGCAGCGATATGCCGTGGTCTATCATCTGCTGAGCCTTGCGCATAACCGGCGCTTGCGGTTGCGCGTGTTCGCCGCGGACGACGAATTTCCCGTCG
>CAKKQX010000269.1 GCA_919902235.1 Burkholderiales bacterium | reverse complement strand
CTGGCGCTGAGCCTTGGGCATCAACGGTTGAACAAGTATTTAATGTGGTAGGTGGTGGGGCGAAGTGGCTCTGACTCTACCAATGGTCCTTATGTTCTGATCAAGCGAAAGTATTTCGAGGATTTGCTCGATTTCGATGCATTGGTTGTTGCCGCGAGACGCGAGCTTGAGGAGGGGAAAGAGTTGCCGAATGATCTTAAGGCTGTCTATCTGAGCATTATTTCAGGAGAGAAGCATTACCTAAAAGACGCCACGAAAGGCGAGAAAATTTGATGCAGAGACTATTGGGTTTCGTAGCATCGATTAGTCGAAAAGCTTTTTCTTAACCAACTCGAGTCGCAGTGCAGGAAGTTCTTGTTCAGGAATGCGATGTTTTCTAAGTATTTATTTTTAAATATAAAGTTATAATTTCTGTTATTACCCCTCACCCTAACCCTCCCCGCAAAAGCGGGGAGAGGGAATTAAAAAAGTGGTGGGGAGGCGATGAAAATCAGAACTTATGTCCAAACTTCCGTTATCCGGCATCACCGTCGTTTCCCTCGAACAGGCCGTCGCCGCGCCGTTCTGCTCGCGCCAGCTCGCCGATCTCGGTGCGCGGGTGATCAAGATCGAACGCCCCGGCGTCGGCGATTTTGCGCGCGACTACGACCAGACGGTCAAGGGCCAGTCGGCATATTTCGTGTGGCTCAACCGCTCCAAGGAAAGCCTGACGCTGGACGTCAAGCATCCCAGTGCTGGAGAAATCCTCGGCAAGCTGATTGCCGGCGCTGACGTGTTTATTCAGAACCTTGCGCCGGGCGCGGCCAAACGTCTGGGTCTCGGTGCAGAGACACTGCGCGAGAAACACCCGCGTCTCATCGTGTGCGACATCTCGGGCTATGGCGACAGCGGGCCGTACGCGAAAAAGAAGGCCTACGACCTGCTGGTGCAAAGCGAAGCCGGCGTGCTGTCACTGACCGGCACGCCGGAGTCGCCGGCCAAGGTCGGCATTTCCATCACCGACATTGGCACCGGCCTGCATGCTTATGCCGCGATTCTCGGCGCGCTCTACAACCGCGAGCGCACCGGCGAGGGCACGCGCATCGATCTCACCATGTTCGAGACCATGGCCGAGTGGATGGGTCATCCTTTGTATTACACGCATTTTTCCGGCAAGCCGCCGCAGCGCAGCGGCCCCGACCACGCGACCATCGTGCCGTACGGGCGTTTTCGCGCCAGCGATGGCGACGTGATGTTCGGCATCCAGAACGAACGCGAGTGGGCGAACTTCTGCGATAAGGTGCTGGGCCAGCCGCAACTGGCGAAAGATCCGCGTTACGATAACAACACCAAGCGCACAGCCGCGCGCGCGGAAGTCGTGGCCTTGATCGAAAAAGCGTTCTCGGCATGGACCAGCGCGGAAGTGGCCGCCAGACTCGATGCCGCCGACATCGCCAATGCGCGGCTCAACGCGCCGGACGAAGTATGGAACCACCCGCAGCTGGTGGCGCGCAAGCGCTGGCGCGAAGTGCAAAGTCCGGGCGGTGCGATTCCTGCGCTGTTGCCACCGGCTTCCTATACCGGCGTCGAACCGCGCATGGATCCGATTCCCGCGGTGGGCGAGCATACCGATCGCGTGCTTACGACGCTGGGCTATAGCGCAGACCAGATTGCCGCGTTCAAATCAGCAGGTGCTGTTTGATAGCCTGAGCATTTGCTTCTCGCCACGGAATCGCGAATTTCATCCGGCGCAAATATTGACCGGCGTAATACGGTGCTTGAAGGCGATCAAATCAATCTGGGTTGGCGCAGGTGCGCGGTTGCTTCTTCTTCCGCGCGTTGTTTGATTTCATAGGCCATGGGGTCTTTCATCTCTTCCAGGATATGGCCGACCAGGCCGATGGCGCGCGCCAGCACGCCGATACCGCGCACGATTTTCCACGGCAGCCTGAGTTCGCTGGCGATGGCGCCGATGGCGCCGGTGGCATTCACCGGCAGCGGTTTGCCGTAAATCTTTTCGGCCTGCTGGCTGATTTTCTGCATCAGTTTCACGTACGGTCCGTCGTAGCCGTTTTCAGCGGCGATTTCGAACAGGCGCGGCGCGCGCGGATCGACAGGTTTATGCAGGGTATGGCCGATGCCGGGAACGCTCTGCTTGCGGGCGCGAAAGCCCTCGACGATTTCAAGCGCCAGCCGGTCGAGGTCCGCGTTCCTGGCCATGGCGGGGTCGGGCACGGCCTGCTGCAGCATGCGCGCTGCGGCCTCCATGCTGCCCACGAACACGCTGCCCAATCCACACAAGCCGGCGGCAACCGCGGCCTGCATGGCTTCGGGCGCGCCGCTATAGGTCATGCGCGCCGCCAGCGAACTGGGGGTGAGGCCGTGCTCGACCAGGGTGACGGCGATGGCGTTGAACATGACCGACTCGCGCGGCGTGGGCAGGCGGTCGGTGATTTCGAGAAAAGCCATGTCGCCGAGCGAGAGTTTGCCCAATATTTCGCTGCACAGGTCGTGGCCCTTGACGGTAATCCTGTCAGTGTCACTCCATGCAATGTCGGTGCGTATCGATTTGCGTTTTGCCATGTTTGATCTCCGTGGGTCTGCGCCGATAGGGTGTGACTAGCTTAGCACTTGCAGGGCGCCACGCAGCGCCGGACAGGTTTTTCCAGTGCAGCGCGGCGTTTGATTTAAAATGGCCGTTCCATAGGAGTCATTGCCATGAATATGGCCGTCAAAAATTCCATTCTTGCCGCCGGCGTTGCGCCGACGCGTGCGTTGAGCGAATTTCTCGCTTCCATACGCTACGAACAACTGCCTGAAGCGGTGGTTGCGCGCACCGAAGATCTGTTTCTCGACTGGCTGGCCTCCGCGCTTGCCGGCAAGGGCGCGCGTCCGGTCGAGACGATGGCAAAGTTTGCCGCGGCGATGGGCCCCGCCACCGGCAACAGCGAGGTGCTGATTTCACGCCGCCGCACCTCGCCGTTTTTCGCGGCGCTGATCAACGCCGCGGCCTCGCATTTCGTCGAGCAGGACGATTTGCACAACAGTTCGGTGCTGCATCCGGGCACGGTGGTGTTTCCCGCGGTGCTCGCCGCGGCGCAGGACAGCGGCATTTCCGGCAAGGAATTCATCGCGGCGGCGGTCGCCGGCTACGAATGCGGCGTGCGGGTCGGCGAATTTCTCGGCCGCTCGCACTACAAGGTGTTTCATACCACCGGCACCGCCGGCAAGCTGGCGGCGGCGGCGGGCGTTGCGCACGTGCTCAAGCTCGATGCGCACAAGATGCAGCATTGCCTGGGTTCGGCGGGGACCATGGCGGCGGGACTGTGGGAATTCCTGCGCGATGCGGCGGATTCCAAGCAGCTGCACACCGCGAAAGCCGCGGCGGACGGACTGATGGCAGCCTGGATCGCGCGCGACGGCTTCACCGGCGCGCAACAGATATTCGAAGGCAAACAGGGCATGGCGGCGGGCATGTCGAGCGACGCCGATGCGAAATGGCTGACCGACGGCTTGGGCACGCGCTGGGCGACGGCTGAAACCTCGTTCAAGTTTCATGCCTCGTGCCGCCATACGCATCCGGCGGCCGATGCCTTGCTGGCGCTGATGCGCGAGCACCAGCTCAAGGCCGCGGATGTCGCCGGCGTGACGGCGCACGTGCATCAGGGCGCGCTCGACGTGCTGGGGCCGGTCACCGATCCGCAGACCATACACCAGTCGAAATTTTCCATGGGTCTGGTGCTGGCGCTGATCGCGCAGCATGGGCGCGCGGGGCTCGCGGATTTCACCGATGCCGCGCTCAAAGACAGCCAGATCCGCGCTTTCCACGACAAGGTGAACATGGTGCTCGATCCCGAAATCGACCGCGCCTATCCGCAGCGCTGGATGGGGCGGGTGACGGTCACGACGCGCGACGGGCGCGAACTCGAAAAACGCATCGCCTCGCCCAAGGGCGATCCCGACAACACGCTGACGCGCGCCGAGCTTGAAGACAAGGCGCTGCGGCTTGCCGCTTACAACGGCGGCGCGAACGAAGCGGAAATGAAGCGTGTCATCGCGCGTATCTGGCGTTTGCGTGACGAGCAAAACGTAATTAATTTTATTGATTAATACAATATGTTATATTGTATTCGAGAGAATTGACATGATGTCGGATGAAAGCCTGCGCAACATCCGGGAGCCGGTTGTCGATTGCGCCGGGCTACGCCGGTCTTGCCGGTGATGAGGGTTATCTTGCGCCGCTATCTGCCGTGGTTGCTGGTGCTGGCCGTTGCCGCAGCCGTGGTGCTGTTTGTGCAACGTCCCAAGGCTGTTCCCGTCGATATTGTCGTGGCGAAAACCGAAGACGTGCAGACCAGCGTGGTCGCCAGCGGCCGCGTGCTGGCGTCGGCGCGGGTCGATGTCGGCGCCACCATCACCGGGCGCGTGGAGCGGGTTGCCGTGCGCGAGGGCGCGCGTGTCGTGGCAGGCGATTTGCTGGTCCGGCTTGAAAAGCAGGAATTGTCCGCGGCTGCCGGCCAGGCGCTCGCTGCGCGCAACCGCGCCAGGGCGCGGGTCGCGTCGGTGGCGACGCTGGCGCTGCCCACCGCGCGCGCGGCGCTGGCGCAAGCCGAGGCCAATCTGGCGGTGGCGGAGCAGGAGTGGCGGCGCGCGCAGGATTTGGTGGCCAAGGGCTTCATCAGCAAATCGAGGCTGGATGAAACCGAGCGCCAGCTGAAGGTGGCGCGCGGCCAGCTGGACAGCGCGCGGGCGCAGGTCAGTGCGCAGGGTACGGCAGGGGCGGAAGCGCAGCAGGCGCACAGCCAGCTGGCCGAAGCGCAAGCGGCGTTCGAACTGGCGCAGGCGCACCTGGCGCAGACAGAAATCCGCGCGCCGGGGCCCGGCGTGGTGCTGGAGCGCGTGATCGAGCCCGGCGATATCGCGCAGCCCGGCCGCCGCATGATGACGCTGGCGCTGGACGGGCCGGCGCGGCTCATCGTGCAGGTCGACGAGAAAAATCTGCCGCTGCTCGGGCAGGGACGCGTCGCAATCGCGGCAGCCGATGCCTTTCCCAACCAGCGCTTCGAGGCGCTCATCGCTTATGTGTCGCCGGGGGTGGACGCCGCGCGTGGCACGGTCGAGCTGCGCCTCGACGTGCCCAGGCCGCCGGATTTTCTCAAGTCCGACATGACCGTTTCCATCGATGTCGCCGGGCCGCTGCTCAAGCAGGCGCTGTTCCTGCCGGCGGAAGCGATACGCCAGCTGCAGTCCGATGCGCCGTACGTGCTGCTCGAGCGCTCAGGGCAGGCGCTGAAGGCCGCCATAGGGCTGGGCCTGCAGACCCAGGGCCGGGTGCAGATCATCCATGGAATTACAGCCGGTGATCGCGTGATTCTCAGTCGCGACGTAGAAGCCGGGGCGCGCGTGCGCGAGCGGCGCTAGGGTAATGAGCACAACCATGGGCACGCTGGGATTCGAGTGGACGGTTGCCCTGCGCTTCCTGCGCGAGGGCCGCATGCAGACGGCGCTCATCATCGGCGGCGCGGCGGTGGGCGTGGGGGTGATTTACTTCATTACCGCGGTGCTGGTCGGCGTGCAATCCGATCTCATCCGCAGGGTGACCGGGGCGCAGGCGCATATCGTGCTGAAACCACCGGAAGAAACCGTGGCGCCGCTGGTGGCGGCAACGGCTGACGCGCCGCGGCTGGCGAGCGTGCAGGCGCGGCCGCAGCGGCTGACGACCATCGACGGCTGGACGACGCTGGCGCGCCAGACCGAGACGACAGAGGGCGTGGTGGCAGTGGCGGCGGTGGCGACCGGCGCCGCGCTGGCGATCAAGGGCAATGCCTCGCGTTCCATCGTGGTGTTGGGAACCGATCTCAATCAATACATGCGCGTGGTGCGCCTGGACGACAAGCTGACGCAGGGGGTGCTGCGGCTGGAACCCGGCGAGGCGTTGATCGGAGTGGAACTCGCGCGCGACCTCGGCGCGGTGCTCGGCGACCGTTTCCGCGTGCAGTCGGCGGAGAACGCAAGCCAGGTATTTCAGATCCGCGGCCTGCTCGATCTCGGTTCGCGCGAATTGAACCGGCGCAATGTTTATGTCGACCTGCGCGGCGCGCAGAGCCTGCTCAACATTCCCGGACGCATCACCAACCTCGACATTGCGGTGGGCGACATCATGCGCGCAGAGCAGATCGCGGCGCGGCTGCGCGCGCAGTCGGGGCAGCTGGTGGAGAGCTGGATCCAGACCAACAATCAGGTGTTTGCGGCAATCAACAACCAGAACATCATGACGCTGCTGATCCGCGTTTTCGTCACGGTGGTGGTGGCGCTGGGGATCGCCAGCGTGCTGGTGGTGTCGGTGGTGCAGAAGCGCAAGGAAATCGGCATTTTGCGCGCCATCGGCGCCACCCGCGCCCAGATGCTGCGGGTGTTCCTGCTGCAAGGGGCGATGGTCGGCATCGCCGGCGCGCTGGTCGGGTCGGCGCTCGGGCTCGCGCTGGTCGGCATTTTCAGCCGCGTGCTGCGCTCCGCCAGCGGGACGCCGTTGTTCACTCTGCATTTCGACGCGAATCTCATCGGAATCTTCGTGATCGCATCCGCGCTGCTCGGACTCATCGCCGCGGTACTGCCGGCGCGTAATGCGGCCGATCTCGATCCGGCGCAGGCGATCCGGGGCTGACGGTGACGCAGGAAGGAAATTCCGCGGATACGCCGCTCGTTGCGCTCGCGCAAGTGCGCAAGACCTACAACGAGGGCCTGCCCAACGCCGAAGAAGTGCTGCACGGCATCGATCTCAGCGTGCGGCGCGGCGAGTTCGCCGCATTGATCGGGCCCTCGGGTTCGGGCAAGAGCACGCTGCTCAATATTCTCGGCCTGCTGGAGCGCGCTTCCGGCGGCGTGTACCGTCTTGGCGGGCAGGACGTGACCGGGCTTGATGATGACGAGCGCACGCACGCGCGCCACTCGACCCTGGGTTTTATTTTTCAGTTTCATCACCTGCTGCCCGCGTTCAGCGCGCTTGAAAACGTGATGCTGCCCGCGCTGATCGGGCGCAAGCGCGCGGCGGCGCAATCTCCCGCCGCCAACGGCATCGGCGAGAGCGCTTCACGCGCCCGCGCCGCCGCATTGCTGGATGCCGTCGATCTGCACGATGCCTACAACAAGAAACCGGGAGAACTGTCTGGCGGCATGCAGCAGCGCGTCGCGATCGCGCGTTCGCTGGTGCTGGGACCGCAGCTGGTGCTGGCCGACGAGCCGACCGGCAATCTGGATACCCGCAGCAGTGACAACATTTTCGAGCTGCTGCGCCGCTTCAACAGCGAGCAGGGCACGGCTTTTATCGTGGTGACGCATGACCCGCGTCTTGCGGCGCGCTGCGACCGCATCATCGAACTGGTTGACGGCCGCATCGCGGGCGATCGCCGGAATCGGGCTCGCACGGCGGGTTGAAACCGGAGAATTTTTTGGTGGTTTCGTAACTGAACAGACTCGGGGAATCTCATGCGCATTACAGCCATTCATTCGGCCGGCCTGCCCATCGCTTCGGCCATCCGCAACGCTTATATCGATTTTTCGAAAATGACCGCAAGCGTCGTCGCGGTGGTCACCGACGTCAAAAAGAACGGCAGGCGGGTCATCGGTTACGGTTTCAACTCCAACGGCCGTTATGCGCAAGCGGGGCTGCTCGCGGAGCGCTTCATTCCGCGACTGACGCAGGCCGATCCGCAGTCGCTGCTCAACGACGAGGGCAGCAATCTCGATCCGCACAAAATCTGGGCTTGCATGATGTCGAATGAAAAACCCGGCGGCCACGGCGAGCGCTCGGTGGCGGTGGGCGCCGTCGACATGGCGGTGTGGGACGCGGTGGCCAAGATCGAGGGCAAGCCGCTGTACCGGCTGCTGGCCGAACGTTACAACGGCGGCAAGGCTGACGATAAAGTATTCGTCTACGCCGCGGGCGGCTATTACTATCCGGGGAAGAACCTGACCGCGCTGCAGGACGAGATGAAAAAGTATCTCGACCTCGGCTACTCGGTGGTCAAGATGAAAATCGGCGGCGAGTCGCTGGCCGACGACCTGAAACGCATCGAAGCCGCGATCAGGGTCGTCGGCAAGGCGGACCGGCTGGCGGTGGACGCCAACGGCCGCTTCGATCTGAAGACCGCGGTCGAGTACGCCAAAGCGCTGGCGCCCTACGGCCTGTTCTGGTACGAGGAGGCGGGGGATCCGCTGGATTACGCGCTACAGGCCGAACTCGCCAATCACTATGATCATCCGATGGCCACCGGCGAAAACCTGTTCTCGATGCAGGACGCGCGCAACCTGATCCGCTACGGCGGCATGCGCGCCGACCGCGACTGGCTGCAGTTCGACTGCGCGCTGTCGTACGGCTGCGTTGAATATATGCGCACGCTGGCGATGCTCAAAGAAAACGGCTGGTCGCCGCGGCGCTGCATTCCGCACGGCGGGCACCAGATGTCGCTCAACATCGCCGCCGGGCTCGGCTTGGGCGGCAACGAATCCTATCCCGACGTGTTCCAGCCCTTCGGCGGTTTCGCCGACGGCACGCCGGTCGAAAACGGCTGCGTGCACCTACCCCAGGTGCCGGGCGTGGGTTTCGAAGCGAAAAACGCGCTGTACAAGGTAATGAAAGCGCTCGCAAGTTGATCAGGCGCCGACCGGCCGCGCCGTGCCGCAGTTCCAGCACTCCGTGAACTGGCCTTCCAGCGTTTCCGCACAGCCTGGGCATTGCCAGCGTTCGCCGCTGAATTTGCGCGCGTGCGCACCCTTGAGAAAGTCGATCAGCAATTCGTTCGCCTGCTCGAATTGCGCGTCATCCGTGATCCACACCGAACACACGTCGGCCGGCAGTTCGCCCAGGCCGCCGGTGAGAAATTCTCCGCGCACCAGCGCCTGTATTCCTTGCGACTCGAGGAAGCCTTTGACGGCGTGCGCGTCGGCCGCATGTCTTGCGGCATGTATTTGTTTCATTTGGCATCTCCCTCGCCGCGCGGGCGCGCTGCCGGGCTTTTGTGTCGCCGCTGATGCCGGATAGTTTAGCTGTTTGCGGCCCTGCTGTGGCCGGAATTCCGGATCAGCATGTGGCACGCGACTGAATGGCCGGCTGCGGCATCGCACGGCGCCAGCGCCGGTTCGGTCGTTTCGCAGACGTTTTCGGCGTACGCGCAGCGCGTGCGGAAGCGGCAGCCCGAAGGCGGATTGATCGGATTGGGCGGATCGCCGACCAGCGGCGGTTTTTCGATCCTGATGTCAGGATCCATCGTCGGGCGCGAGGCGAGCAGCGCCTGCGTATAAGGGTGCCGGGGCCGGCCATAGATGGCGTCGACCGCGCCGAGTTCGACCACCTTGCCAAGATACATCACCAGCACGCGGTCGCTGACGTATTGCACCACGTTCAGGTCATGCGAAATGAAGAGATAGGTGAGCTGAAGATTTTTCTTGAGATCCATCAGCAGATTGAGCACCTGGGCCTCGACCGACTTGTCGAGCGCGGACACCGCCTCGTCGAGGATCACCAGCCTGGGACCGAGGGCGAGCGCGCGCGCGATATTGACGCGCTGGCGCTGGCCGCCGGAAAGTTCGTGCGGGTAACGCCGCGCGAACTGGCCGGGCTCGAGTCCGACCAGCACCAGCAGTTCGCGCGCTTTTGCGATCGCCTGCTGCGGCGCCACGCCGTGCGCGCGCGGCCCGAAGGCGATGCTGTCCTGCACCGACAGCCGGGGATTGAGCGAGGCATATGAATCCTGGAACACCATCTGCATGTTGCGGCGCAGGTCGCGCAGCGTGACTCCGGCGGGGCCGCCCAGGCGCTTGCCGGCAAGCCACACTTCGCCGGTGTCGGGGGCGATGAGATGCATCAGCAGCCGCGCCGTGGTCGATTTGCCGCAGCCCGATTCGCCGACGATGCCCAGCGTGTCGCCGGTGTTGATGGAAAAGCTCACATCGTCCACCGCCTGCACCATCGGACGCGCGCCGAACAGACTGTCCGATTTGACGGCGAAGTACTTGCGCAGATTGCGCACCATCAGCAAAGGCAGCGCGGATTCTGTTTTTGGTGCCGTCGCAATATTCATGTCAGAGCCGCACGTCCATGGCGCTGCGCAAGCCGTCGCTGATCAGGTTGAAGCACATCGAGGTGATGAAAATCATGAAGCCGGGCAGCACGGCGTTGAGCGGCGCGAGGAAAATCGACTCGCGCAGCGTATTGAGCATGAGACCCCATTCCGCGGCGGGCGGGCTCGCGCCCAGTCCGATGAAGGAAAGCCCGGCCGAGATCACGATGGACACGCTGACCAGCACCGTGGCATAGACCAGCACCGGTCCCAGCACGTTGCCGAGGATGTGGATGCGGATGATGGTGAAACTGCCGGCGCCGCTGGCGCGCGCGGCCTCCACGAAATCCATGGTCCGCACCTGGGTGGTGACGCTCTCCATCACCCGGGTGACGGGCGGTATGAAAACCACCGTGATCGCCAGCAGGGCATTGCTGGTGCCGGCACCCAGCGAGCCGGCGATGGCGACCGCGAGCAGGATGGAGGGAAAAGCGTAGAACACATCGGTCAGGCGCATGATCAGCATATTGGTGCGGCCGCCGAGAAATCCGGCGCTCAGTCCCAGCGCGCCGCCGATAAGCAACGCGGCCAGCACCGGAGTGACACCCATCATCAGTGACAGCCGGCCGCCGTGGATCAGTCTCGACAGCATGTCGCGGCCAAGTTCGTCGGTGCCGAGCAGATGCCCCGGCGAGACCAGCGGCAGCAGGCGTTGGCCGGAGTTGGATTGCGTCGGATCGGGCAAGCCCAGCCAGGGTGCAAACAAGGCGGCGCCGGTAATCAGCAGCAGGACGAAAGCGCAGGCCATGGTGTAGGGATCGCGCACGATGCGCCGCCACACGTTCTGCCAGTAAGTGCGCTGTGCGATGCCGCCGACCGGAACCTCGGCCGCCGCCGGCTGGCCGCCGGGGATTGTGAGCGGGAGTGTGATTTTTTCGCTCATGTTTGCGGTCAACCGCGGCTGATGCGCGGATCGACCCAGGTCTGGAGGATGTCGACCACCAGATTGATCAGCACGAAAAACAGCGCCAGCAGCAGGATGGTTCCCTGCAGCACGGGAACGTCGCGGTCGAAAATCGCGAGGTTGAGCAGGTAGCCGGTGCCGGGCCAGGAAAACACGGTTTCCACCAGAATCGAACCGCCCAGCAGGTGGGCAAACTGCAGCCCCATCACGGCGAGCACGGTGGGCAGCGCGTTGCGCGCCACGTGCAGCAGGACGCGATATTCGGGCAGCCCGCGTGCGCGCAGCGCTTCCACGAATTCCATGCTGAGTATTTCCATGACACAGGCGCGCGCGGTGCGCGCCACGATGGCGCTCGGGATGGCGGCAAGCGCGATGACCGGCAGGATCATGTGTTTCCAGGCATCCCAGCTCCAGATCGCGGCCGCGCTGCCGGCGCCCATCGACGGCAGCCAGCCGAGTTGCACCGAGAACACGATGACCAGAATGATGGCCAGCCAGTAATGAGGAACGCTGACGCCGGCGATGGCGATCGCCGACACCGCCTTGTCGAGCCAGGTGCCGTGGTGATAGCCGGCCAGCATGCCCACCACGGCGCCGGCGAGAAAACCGGCCAGCGCCGCCGCGATCCCTATCGTGATGGTGTTGAGCGCGGCGTTCATGAGCATCTCGAACACCGGCGCGCCGCTGCGCAGCGAATAACCCATGTCCCCGCTGAGCGCGTTGCCCAGCCAGATCAGGTATTGCACCGGCAGCGGCTTGTCGTAACCAAACGAGGCGCGCATTTCGGCCAGCATTTTCTGGTCGACTTCACCCACCACGGCGGACAGCGGATCGCCCGGCGCGAGATGCACCAGGCTGAACACCACCAGCGAAACGCCGAGGGCGATCGGGATGGTGTAGAGAATGCGGCGGATGATGTAGTTCAGCATTGAGCGTCAGCCACGAAGTGCGGACCAAAACGGATTTATGAGGTATATATAAATATCATTATATACAATATGTTATGAAATACACCTCGTGATGATTCGAGGCCTGGGCTGGCCTGTGCACGCCGTGGCTTCTATTGTCAGTCGGCGACGTAGACCGGTGCCAGATCCTGGAACCAGTGGCGGGCCTGTACCCAGCCTCTGACCTTGGCCGACATGGCGCGCGGCCCGACGTCGTGCACCACCCACACGTCGACCGCATTGTCGACCAGGTAGGCGTGCAGTTCACTCAGCAACTGGTCGCGTTTTTTCTCGTCGAAAGTGATCTGGGCTTTGTCGATCATGGCATCCACTTTCGGGTCCGAGAAATTCATGTAATTGAACCCTTTCGGTGGCATCGCCTTGCTGTTGTAGATGCGTCCAAAGGCGCTGAACGGATCGACCGTGGCCGAGGAATTGTTGATGCCGTCGGTGCCCTGGCAGATTTGCGCGCCGGCGCCGGCGCGGCGGCAGTTGCGCACCTGCTCCCAGTCGACCGTTACCAGTTCGAGGTTGATGCCCACATTCTTGAGATTTTGCTGGATGTACTCATTCATCGGCCGCGGCAGCATCTGGCCCGAACCCGAGGGCGCAACCAGCACTTTCAGGACAAGGGGCTTGGATGCCGAGTAACCTGCTTCCGCCAGCAGTTTTTTGGCGGCTTCCGGATCGTGCTTGATGTGGAAAGCGGGTTTTCCAAACCACGGGCTGGAATCATCGACCACACCGACGGCCGGTTTGGCGAATCCGCCCAGCAGCTTGACGATGCCGTCGCGGTCGATGGCGAGATTGACCGCCTTGCGTACTCTAAGGTCGCGCCACGGCGAGCCTTCGCGGAAGCTCATGAAGTAGGGCCAGAAATGCGGATAGACATTGGACGTGATCTGGAAACCCTGCGACTTGAGGCGTGGTATGAAATCGGGCGGCGGCGCCTCGATGAAATCAACCTGGCCCGAGAGCAGGGCAGAAGCGCGCGTGGTGGCTTCCGGAATCGGCAGCAGTATCATGCGCTGCGACTTGGCCACGCGCTTGGCGTCCCAGTAACTGGAATTGCGCACCAGTTCGGCGCGTTCGCGCGGTTTGATCGACTCGACCCGGAACGGGCCGGTGCCCGCAGGCTGCTGCGAAAATTTATTCCAGTCGCGTCCGAGCTTTTCGTATTGCGCCGGGCTGGAATAGAAAACATAGGTGGTCTGATAGGGGAAGGTCGAGTCGGGCGTGTGGGTGGTCAGTTCGACGGTGTAGTCATCGACCTTGCGCCACGATTTCAGCGACAGGATGCGTCCCGCCACCTGCGCCGTCTGGCGCGCATCGTGCTGCGGCGCATCCTTCTTGAACAGCTTGTCGAGATTCCACACCACCGCATCCGCGTTGAACTCGGAACCGTCGTGGAATTTCACGCCTTTGCGCAGCTTGAAGATCCACTTGGTGTTGTCCTTGTCATCGACTTTCCATTCTGTCGCCAGCCCCGGCACCAGGGTTGATGGCCCTTTGGCATCATCGAGCTTCCAGTTGATGAGCGCATCGTAAATGGTGTAGCCGGTCATGCGGTAACCCTCGAAACCGCCGTTGGGCTGACCGCTGGTGGTGGGAATGTCGGAGAGTGTCATGCCGATGCGCAGCGGTTTGGATTGCGCCCACGCCGTGCCGCCCGCCACAGCGGTTGCCACGCCGATACCTGCAATGATGAGTTTCAATCCCTTCGATTTCATGGCTTTCTCCTTGTGTTGACAGCAAGATGATCCTTCATCGGCCGAGCGCGCGCCGTATCCATTCGGCGTTGACGAACAGTGCGGTATCGCGGTTGCCGGGAGCGATGACCTGGAGGCCGAGCGGCAGGCCCGCAGGCCCCGTGCCGTGCGGCAGCGTGAGGCACGGCAG
>CAKKQX010000268.1 GCA_919902235.1 Burkholderiales bacterium | reverse complement strand
TCCACCGTCGCATCGGCGCCGGCCTTGAGGCAGGCTTCGAACTTGGACGCCATCACGTCCACCGCGATCACCTTGCGCGCGCGCGCCCAGCGCGCGACCATCAGCATGTGCACGCCCAACCCGCCGCCCGCGCCGAACACGGCGACGGTGTCGTGCGGCATCACGCGCGCGCGGCGCGTGACCTTGAGCGGCGTGGCGATGGCGTCGCAGATCACGCCGATCTCGGCGGGGCTGCGCTTCCAGTCCATGCCCTCGGGCAGCCTGATGAAGTTCTGCGCCGGCAGCTTAATGTATTCGGCGTAGCCGCCGTCGATCTCGCGCCCGACGTAGCCGCCGAAGTTGTCACACAGCGTGGCGCGGTCGATGCGGCACCAGTGGCATTCGCCGCAGGTGAGATAGAAATAGGCGGTGACCGCATCGCCCGCTTTGAGCGCCTTGACGCCGGCGCCCGTGGCGACGATCTCGCCGGTGATTTCGTGTCCGAGAATGCGCGGATAGTCGAGCTTGAGCCGCCCCGCGCGCGCGTGGTGTATGGTGAGCCCGGCACCGCAGGCCAGCACTCTCGCCACCGCCTCACCCGGACCGGGCACGGGATCGGGCACGGTTTCCATTATCAGCGGCGTGTTCGCCGCCTTGAGCAGCATGGCTTTCATGGCAGTCCTCCCCTGCCGCGCATCTTACACCGACCTTATGCCGGCACGACCTTGACACCCGGCAGGCGTATATTACCGAGCTGGGGAAATTAAAAGGGGGAGGTTCTTGTATGGCAGGGCGAAATATCCGCACACCGGCGGGGTTGAAATTCAGTCCATTGCGCCGACGTGTGCTGCGTGCGGGGTTTGCCGCCGGCTCGTTGTTCCTGCCCGTGCCATATGCGTGGGTCTGGGCGCAGTCGGAAGGGACGCTGAAGCTCTTGCGGCTGCCCAAGCTCGCGCTGGTGGTGGGCAACAGCAAGTACAAGGAAGCCCCGCTCAAGAACCCCGCCAACGACGCCCGCGCGATCGGCGAGACGCTCAGGCAGACCGGATTCGAGGTCACGGTGAAACTGGATGCCGGTCGGGCAGAGCTGGCCGCTGCAGTCCAGACCTATGTGCAGGAACTGGCAAAGCGCAAGGGCGTGGGACTGTTTTATTTCGCCGGTCACGGGGTGCAGCTCGCCTGGCGCAATTACATGCTGCCGGTGGACGCCGACATCGATACCGTCGCCGACATCCCCACGCAGGCGGTCGAGGTGGGCGGGCTGCTCAAGGGCATCGGCAGTGCGGCGAATCCCCTGAACGTGATCATCCTGGACGCCTGCCGTGACAACCCCTTCGGCGGCCTCAGGGGGGTCGATCACAAGGGGCTCTCCCAGATGGATGCCCCCCTGAGTACGCTGCTCGCCTACGCCACCTCCCCCGGCAACACCGCGAGCGACGGCGACGGGGTGAACGGGCTCTACACCGAGAACCTGCTGAAGGAGATCAAGGTTCCCGCGGCGAAGATCGAAGATGTGTTCAAGCGCGTGCGCCTGGGAGTGCGTCGCCGCTCCAACGGCCAGCAGATCCCGTGGGAGAGCACCTCGCTTGAGGAAGACTTTTACTTCCTGCCGCCGAAGGAACTGAAAAGGATCTCGGAGCAGGAGCAGGAAAAGCAGTTCAACGAGGAACTCGTGATCTGGGAGAAGATCAAGGAATCAAAAGAGCCCGGGCCGCTTGAGGACTATTTGCGCAAATACCCTGGCGGGCGCTTCGCGGAACTCGCGCAGTTCCAGCTCGACCGCGTGCTGGCGCGACTGGGGGAGAAAAAGATCGAGATCGCCCCCTCGCAAGGCAACCCGTTCACCAAGGGCACGGCGCGCATCGACACCAGCTTCAAAGTCGGCGACAGCTACAGCTACCGCGAGATTGATCTTTTCACGAAGCTCGATACGCGTACCAGGACCAACCGGGTGCC
>CAKKQX010000267.1 GCA_919902235.1 Burkholderiales bacterium | reverse complement strand
GAGCGCGCAGTTGAGCGCGGTCTGACCGCCCATGGTCGGGAGCAGCGCGTCGGGGCGTTCGAGCGCAATCACTTTCTCGACCATCTGCCAGGTGACCGGCTCGATGTAGGTCGCGTCCGCCATGTCGGGGTCGGTCATGATCGTCGCCGGGTTCGAATTGACGAGCACCACCCGATAGCCCTCCTCGCGCAGCGCCTTGCACGCCTGCGCGCCGGAGTAATCGAACTCGCACGCCTGGCCGATGATGATGGGCCCGGCGCCGATGATCAGGATGCTCTTGATGTCGCTTCTTTTAGGCATGGTTTATTGGACAGGATTAACAGGATGACTTCAACCGGTCTAGTCCTGTAAGTCCTGAAAAATCCTGTTAATCCTGTCTATTGCTTTTTCTCCATCAGCTTCACGAAACGGTCGAACAGATAATCCACGTCGTGCGGCCCCGGGCTCGCTTCGGGATGACCCTGGAAGCAGAACGCGGGCCGGTCGGTGCGCGCGAAGCCCTGCAGGCTGCCGTCGAACAGCGAGACGTGGGTCACGCGGCAGTTCGCGGGCAGCGTCGCCGCATCGACCGCAAAACCGTGGTTCTGGCTGGTGATCATCACGCGCCCGCTGTCGAGATCCTGCACCGGATGGTTGGCGCCATGATGGCCGAATTTCATCTTGAGCGTTTTCGCGCCGCTCGCCAGCGCCAGCAGTTGGTGGCCGAGACAGATGCCGAAGACCGGAATGCCGGTATCCACCAGCTTGCGGATCGCGGCGATCGCATAATCGCAGGGCTCGGGATCGCCGGGGCCGTTGGACAGGAAAATGCCGTCGGGCCTGAGCGCCAGCAATTCATCGGCCGGGGTCTGCGCCGGCACCACGGTCAGTTTGCAACCGCGCGCAGTCAGCCGGCGCAGGATATTGCGCTTGATGCCGTAGTCGCAGGCAACGACATGAAAACGCGGATCGGCGAGCCTGCCGTAACCCTGGCCCAGCGTCCACGTGCCCTCGCTCCAGTCATACGGTTTGTCGCAGCTCACCACCTTGGCGAGGTCCATGCCGACCAGGCCGGGAAATTCGCGCGCCGCCTTGAGCGCCGTCTTTTCGCTGGTCTTACCGGCCATGATGCAGCCGTCCTGCGCGCCCTTGTCGCGCAGGATGCGCGTCAGCTTGCGGGTGTCGATGTCGGCAATCGCGACCACGTTCTCGCTTTGCAAATACTCGGACAGGGTCCGGTTGTGGCGCCAGTTGGAGGCCCGCAGCGGCAGGTCGCGGATCACCAGGCCCGCCGCGAACACCTTGTGCGACTCGACGTCTTCGTCATTGGTGCCGGTGTTGCCGATATGCGGATAGGTCAGCGTGACGATCTGCCGGCAATACGAAGGATCGGTGAGGATTTCCTGGTAACCGGTCATTGCGGTATTGAATACCACCTCGCCGGTGGTGATCCCCGCAGCGCCGATCGAGATGCCGCGAAATACGGTGCCATCTTTCAAAACAAGGATGGCGGGCGTACGCGACAACACGGCAAGCTCCTGATTTTTCTGGATTAGATGTGGAAAGCGGGACAGGTTTGCGCCCGTCCCGCCACTCGAATGGGGATTATACGCGAAAGCACCCGCTGCTTCAATTCGACCCCCTCTACGCCGCTCCGTTGATTTGCGCAACGGGGGCGTTTCACCGGACGCCCGGACAATCAGGGTTTAAGCACGCTGCGGATAAAAGCGGCAGTCCGGCGCGCAGCGTCTTCGGTGGCGAGCTTTTCTTCCTCGCGCTGCTCCGCCCGGAAATCGAAGGCACGGCGCGCGTGGGGATACATCACGATGTCAACCGGCACACCGCGCTTGAGCAGCGCATAGTAAGCGCGGCGTATCCCTATGCGGCGTAATTCGAATTCCTCCTCGCCGACGATGAACAAGGTGGGCACATTCATCTTGTCCACCTCCGGCGCGTAGCGGTACATCTGCCACGGCTCGGGCGCGTTGGGATTCACCATGTGTCCATAATAAGTCACGATGCACGCGACTTCGGGGCGGCGCGCAGCCAGCAGCACCGCATGATAACCACCGCGCGAGATGCCGACCACGCACACTCTGTCCGAGCGCACCTGCGGCAGCGTCTTCAGGAAATCGAGCGCAAGTTCGACGTCTTTTTCAGTCGCCGGATCATGGGTTTCGGGCCACGCCTCGATGAAGCGCGAGTTATGGTAATCGGGCGCGATCACCGCAAAGCCGCGGGCTGCGATGCGCTGCGCCTGCATGTCCGCCTCCTCGCCCCAGCCGCGCCGGCCATGCACGAAAAGCACCGCAGGATGGGGACCGCTGCCGGTGGGCATGTAGAGTCTGGCGGAGATTTCAACATCCTGGTTGCGGTAGGACACATTGCCCGCCTTGAAATCCGCGGCCGGCGCATGGGCGCCGATCAGAAGCAGGCAAATGCCGGCAACAAGATTGCGCATGATCAAACCTCCCATCACCTGATAATCCATTCCCGGCTTAGCGCAGGCCGAGCACGTCGAACATGTCAAAAAGACCGGACTTCTTCGTCGCCAGGAATTTCGCGGCGCGCACCGCGCCGGCGGCATACGTCAGGCGGCTGCCGGAACGCACGGTCACTTCGACGCGCTCGCCCGGACCGGCGAACATCACGGTGTGCTCGCCCACGATGTCGCCGCCGCGTATCGCGTGAAAACCGATGGTTTTGGCGTCGCGTTCGCCGGTCACGCCTTCGCGTCCGTGAACCGCGGTCTTGGCAAGATCGCGGTTGAGCGCCTTGGCCACCACCTCGCCGAACTTCAGCGCCGTGCCCGAGGGCGCATCGACCTTGTGGCGGTGATGCGCCTCGATGATTTCGACATCGTACTCGTCGCCGAGAATTTTCGCGGCAATCTCGGCGAGTTTGAAGGTGACATTGACCCCGGCCGCCATGTTCGGCGAGAACACGATGGCAATGTCGCGCGCGGCCTCGGCAATGGTTTGTTTCTGCGCCTCGCTGAAGCCCGTGGTGCCGATCACCATGCCGACGCCCAGCCTGCGGCACGCCGCAAGATGCGCGAGCGTGCCCTCGGGCCGCGTGAAATCGATCAGCACGTCACAGCCCTTGAGCGCTTTTTCCACATCGCCGCTGATGCTGACGCCGCAAGGCGCGCCCGCCAGTTCGCCGGCGTCCCTGCCGATCTGCGGATTGCCCGCCTGTTCCAGCGCCGCCACCAGGCGCGCATCGGCGCTGCCCATCACGGTTTCGACCAGCATGCGCCCCATGCGCCCCGTGCTGCCTGCGATTGCGATATTTATTGTTGTCATGTCATGGCATCCATCGTCACTGTCGGAAAACCGCATGATGGTGAAAGCGTAAACCCCCTCTCCCCGCCCCCGGGGAGAGGGTTGGGGAGAGGGGCTCCACCCGTTCACCGCTTTTTAAAATCCCATCTTCTCCAGCATGCGCCCGAAAAATCCCTTCTCCTCTTCCGGCTGCGCCGGTTTCGGCTTGTCGGCTCCGCTTTCGGCTTTCGCTGGTTCGGGCTTGGCCGGTTGCGTCACCGTTGCACCGGAGGTCGTGGTCAGTGCCGCGCCCGCGGGCTGAGCTGGCGGCGCCGCGGCCGCATCGGGCTTGGGCGTTGCCGCAGCGGGGGCGGGCTTGGGCTTTTCGACTGCGCGCGCCGGCACGACATCGCCTTCGACCCGCTCCAGCCTGTCTTCTTTGAAAAATACCGCCAGGCGCCGGTGCTCGGTGACCGCGCCGCCCTTCTGGAAAACGTAAACATAATCCCAGCGGTCGGTGCGGAAGGGATCGACCATCAGCGGCGTGCCGAGCGCAAAACGCACCTGCGCGCGCGTCATGCCGGGCTTGAGCTTGGCGACCATGTCCTGAGTCACGTAATTGCCCTGCTGAATGTCGATCTTGTACGGGCTTAACGGTATGCTGGATGCGGAACAGCCGGCCAGCAGCAACGCTAGAAAAATTATTTTGGGCATTGAATGGGCAAATAAAAAAGCACGCCAGTGCGGGCTGCAAAACATGGTACGCGCGGTTTCCAAAGTGTCGAAAAATGAATATGATAGCCGACACACTCCGATTCCGACAGGGACGCGACCAGTGAGTTCACCCAGCGACCTCAAAACCATAGGCCTCAAGGCCACCCTGCCGCGGCTGCGGATTCTCGAACTGTTCGAAAAAAGCGAAGTCCGCCACCTCGCCGCCGAGGACGTCTACAAGCTGATGCTCAAGGAAGGCACCGACACCGGCCTGGCCACGGTCTACCGCGTGCTGACCCAGTTCGAGCAGGCCGGCCTGCTGGTGCGCCACCACTTCGAAAGCGGCAAGGCGGTGTTCGAACTCAACCAGGGCGGCCACCACGACCACCTGGTGTGCATCCAGTGCGGCCACGTCGAGGAGTTCTACGACGCCGAGATCGAAAAACGCCAGATCAAGATCGCCGAAGAGCGCGGCTTCAAAATCCACGACCATTCGCTGCACATCTTCGCCGACTGCACGCGCAAGAACTGCCCGAACAAGGCTAAAGCCTGAATTAACCGCTAAGGCGCCAAGAAATTCACTGCAAATTCAGATTGAACCACCAAGGCCGCCATGAACGCCAAGAAGAGCGGTAAGACAGGAAGAATCTTTGATCGGCCCGGTGGGGAAGGCGTGCTTGCGAGTGCTTGAGGTAACGCAGTATGTCGACTGAATCTGGCAACTAAAATTGTTATCTAAGTTTGGCAACTAATACAAAGTTAGAGCGCTCGATATGGCACGCATTCCACCCAACTCTGTAGGGCTCGCGGGAGAATTTGCCGTCCTGTCGCAGCTGACACTGCGGGGCTATGACGCGGGCATGACCTTGGGACATACAAAGAACATCGACATACTCGTACTCGGTCCCCGTAGGAAAGGACGGTACGAGGTCGAAGTCAAGACAAACCTCGAAACTCGCACGCGCGACAGCGATTCAAGGCTCTTTGGCAAATTCGTTACAAATTGGCAGATGAACGCGAAGCAAGAAGGTATCGTAGGCCCGAATCTCTTCTACTGCTTCGTACACATCAACGGGAGTCGAACTGATCTATCCAAGTACACCTTTCGATTTTTTATCGTCCCAAGTGCCGTTGTTGCGAAGTATCTGCGGGAAGAGCAT
>CAKKQX010000266.1 GCA_919902235.1 Burkholderiales bacterium | reverse complement strand
GTTCCGAGATCGGAAAGATGGAACTCGATATGACCTTCGAGAGTCGCGATGAGATCAACCGCAAATTAGTGTCGGTGCTCGACGAAGCGGGGCGAACCTGGGGCGTCAAGGTGCTGCGCTACGAGATCAAGAATCTCACGCCGCCGGAAGCGATTCTGCGCTCGATGCAGGCGCAGATTACCGCGGAGCGCGAGAAGCGTGCGTTGATCGCCAAATCGGAAGGCCAGCGCCAGGAAGAAATAAATCTGGCGGAGGGCGTGAAGCAGGCCGCAGTCTTGCAGTCGGAGGGACAGAAAATAGCGGCAATTAATAATGCGGAGGGCGAGGCCAGGGCGATCACCACCATCGCCGATGCCACCGCTGCCGCGGTGCGCACGGTGGCCAATGCGATGAACGAACCCGGCGGAATGAACGCCGCCAATCTGAAGGTCGCCGAGCTCTACATTCAGGCTTTCGGCAATCTGGCTAAGACCAACAACACGATGATCGTGCCGGGCAATGTCGCAGATGTTGCGACGCTCATGGGTACTGCGATGACAGTGCTCAACGGCATCAAGCCCGCGGGCGGCGCGCAACCGGCGACCAAAGCATAACGGGCCGCATCGCGGCCCGTTGCTTGCCGCATGATCTGATCGGGCTATTCTGGTGTCAGGGCAGCCACAGGCGCACAACGCTTGCGGGCTGTGCGGCACTCGTGCGCGACGCGCCTGACACCGGTTGAGCCGGTCGTTCGGCTTCACGTGCGGCTTTTTCCCGGGCCTCCAGCCGTGCCGGGGAATATAGTGTTTCATCACCGCTTACCAGGATAGAACCTGCTGCGCCGACATCGGCCGGGTTGCGGCCATCCTGCAGTTTGCTGCGCGGTTTCATCTTGATTTCTGTGTCGTCGTCCTTCTCGGGTGGCGGACTGCCGTCGTGGACGAGATTGCGGCGGCGCTGCAGATAGGCGTCGCGCACGAATTCGTAGGGGTCGAGCGCGGCGGCTTCGAGTATCTTGCTGGTTTCAAGCAGTTCGGAGCGGCGGTTGATGATGCGCACACCCTGCACGATATTGCGGTCGCGCGTCGGGTCGATGTAAGTGATCGGATCGGTTTTATAGTCCACTATCAACCCGACTGTATCGCGCAGATTCTTGGGGCCCAACAGCGGCAGCACCAGATAGGGGCCGTCGCCCATGCCCCAGTAGCCCAGAGTCTGACCGAAGTCCTCGTCGTGCTTTTCCAGCCCGAGCTCGGTGGCGACGTCGAGCACACCCAGCAGACCGGCGGTGCTGTTGACGACAATGCGCCCGACATCGGATACGGCGTCAATAAGCTTGCCCTGCAGCAGGTTGTTGAGCGCGACAATGACGTCGTTGATATTGGAGAAGAAGTTGCTGACTCCCGTGCGCACGAACTGCGGCAATACCCCGCGGTAAGCCTCGGCGGCCGGTTTCAGCAGCGCCTTGTCCAGCGCGTCATTGAACTGATAGACGCCGCGGTTGAAGGGCTCGATCGGATCGCGCGGATTGCCCGTGCTGGCGCAACCGCCCAGCATGGTCAGAGAAATCAATCCGCATATCAGCAGCGCGCGAAATCGGACGTAAAAGTCAGGCATTTGATCAGTCATTTAGTGTTTCGTTCAGTATTGTTATTGATTGTTACTGCAAGTATTGATTATATCAAGCATTTTGTGGCGGTGGTAAACGTGTTGCCGGGTGGGTGCTCGTCCGGCCGGTCCGGGTGGATGGGCATGATAAAATAACGGTAATTTTTCACGCTTCTGAAGGGTTGGAGTTCTCCGGCAGGGCCGAAAAGGCGGGATATAGGCGGGATATTTCTAGGGCCGTCAGGCGTCCATGGCAGTTACCCCCCAAGGGGGATTCAGGTGGCTGCCGGGCGGCCCTGGTGCCTGCAAGCCGGCCGCCAAATCGGCAAAACCGGGGCTTTTCCCGGTTTGTTATACTGAAATTAATCACCGTCAACCGGCGTGTTATCCATTAAGACGACATAAGGAATTTCAGTCATGTTACAGAAAGTCAAACCCGCGTTTGCGCTCAAGGACACGAGTCTCTTCCGCCAGCAATGTTACATCAACGGCGCCTGGGTTGATGCCGATGACATGTCGACGCTTGCCGTGCATAACCCGGCGGACGGCGTGCAGATCGGCACAGTGCCCAAAATGGGCGCTGCGGAGACCCGGCGCGCGATAGAAGCCGCCAACGCGGCGTGGCCGGCATGGCGTGCCAAGACCGCCAAGGAACGCGCCGCGATATTGCGCAAATGGTTTGATCTGATGATGGCCCACCAGGAAGACCTCGCGGTGCTGATGACGGTGGAACAGGGCAAGCCGCTGACCGAGTCGCGTGGAGAAATCGCCTACGGCGCCTCGTTCATCGAATGGTTCGCCGAGGAAGCCAAGCGCGTCTACGGCGACACCATCCCGGCGCAGGCCGCCGACCGTCGCATCGTCGTCATCAAGCAGCCGATCGGCGTATGCGCGGCGGTGACGCCGTGGAATTTTCCCAATGCCATGATCACGCGCAAGGCGGGGCCCGCGCTTGCCGCCGGCTGCACCATGGTGATCAAGCCCGCTTCGCAGACGCCGTTCTCGGCGCTCGCATTGTGCGAACTGGCGGAGCGTGCCGGCATTCCCAAGGGCGTGTTGTCGGTGGTTACTGGTGCGTCGGGGCCGATCGGCAAGGAACTCACCGGCAATCCGCTGGTGCGCAAGTTCACCTTCACCGGCTCCACCGAGGTCGGCAAGCTGCTGATGCAGCAGTGCGCCAGCACCGTGAAGAAGGTCTCGCTCGAACTCGGTGGCAATGCGCCATTCATCGTGTTCGACGATGCCGATCTTGATTCCGCGGTAGAAGGTGCGATGGCGTCCAAGTATCGCAACACCGGGCAGACCTGCGTATGCGCCAACCGCATCTTCGTGCAGGAGGGTGTTTACGACAAATTCGCGCAGAAGCTGGCTGCGAAAGTGGGGGCGATGAAAGTCGGCAACGGCCTGGAAGACGGCGTTGCCCAGGGGCCGCTCATCGACATGAAAGCGGTGGAAAAGGTCGAGGAGCATATTGCCGATGCGCTTGAAAAGGGCGCGACCGTGGTGACGGGAGGCAAGCGCCACGCCAAGGGCGGCACCTTTTTCGAGCCGACCGTGCTGGCTGGCGTGAATACCAGCATGAAGGTGACCCACGAGGAAACCTTCGGCCCGGTGGCGCCGCTGTTCCGCTTCAAGACCGAGGATGAGTTGCTCAAGCTTGCCAATGACACCGAATACGGTCTCGCCGCGTATTTCTATACCCGCGACATTGGCCGCATCTGGCGCGTCGCGGAAGGACTGGAATCCGGCATCATCGGTATCAATGTCGGCATCATTTCGACGGAAGTCGCCCCGTTCGGCGGCGTGAAAGAGTCGGGCATAGGCCGCGAAGGCTCGAAATACGGCATGGAAGAGTTTCTGGAAGTTAAATATCTGTGCATGGGTGACATAAATAAGTGAATTAAATCAAGTAATTATATTTATTTTTGACTATTCCAAATGCCATCGCGCGCTAAACGCGATGGCATTTTTGTTTTTCGGCAAGGGTGCTGACAAAATCTGACCGATACCAGGTTCGATTCAAAATTTGCGGGCTTCAATTGCGATGTTTCACATTCTCGGACTGGACCATGTCGTATTGCGCGTAAGAGATGTGCCGCGCATGACGCGTTTTTACTGCGATGTGCTCGGCTGCAGGGTCGAGCGCGTGCGCGAGGATCTCGGACTCACGCAGTTGCGCGCAGGCCAGTCGCTGATCGACTTCATCGCGATAGCCGGCGCAGACAAACCCGCAGCGCGGCGCGATTCGCACGGGCAGCCGGAGAGGAGCGCGGAAGGCGGGAACATGGATCATGTGTGCCTGCGCATAGAGCCGTTTGACCAGACTGCGCTGATCGGCCACCTCATCCGGCAGGGCGTAGTGCCGGGGGAAACCAAAAGGCGCTACGGCGCCGATGGCTATGGTCCGTCGATCTACATCAGCGACCCCGAGGGTAATACAATCGAGCTCAAGGGACCGCCTGCTGATTAGCGCCGGCGGCGGCACGGCTGTCAGCGGTAAGCGGCAAGACAGGTGATGCTCCGCGGATGGCGCGCCTCCGATTTTCATTCCAGGGAAAGCTGATTACTTGAAACTTGCCGATCTCGAAACCCCCGCGCTCGTTCTCGACCGCAGCCGGTTGGAGCGCAATCTCGAACGCATGCGCGGGCATCTCCAACGCCTTGGCGTGAACCTGCGCCCGCACGTGAAGACCGCGAAGTGCATCGAAGTCGTGCGTCGCGCGCTGCAAGGCCAGGCCGGCGGCATCACGGTGTCGACCTTGAAGGAAGCAGAACAGTTCTTCGCGCAGGGCATCAACGACATTCTTTATGCGGTCGGCATCGCACCCAACAAGCTGGACCACGTCGCGGCGCTGCGCAGCAGGGGCGCCGACATCACAATCATTCTCGACAACGTCGCGGCGGCACAGATGGTCGCGGCCAGAAGCGGCGCGCTCGGCGTCGGGTTTCCCGCGCTGATCGAGATCGACAGCGATGGCCATCGCTCGGGCGTGCAGCCGGGCGCCGCCACGCTGATCGAAATCGGCCGTATTCTCGGGCCGGCACTGCGTGGCGTAATGACTCATGCCGGTGATTCCTACAACTGCGAGTCGGTAGACGCGATCCGGGCGATGGCCGAACGCGAACGCGCGGCGGTAGTGCGCAGCGCAGCGGAATTGCGCAACGCCGGCTTGCCATGCCCGGTGGTGAGCGTGGGTTCGACGCCGACCGCAACCTATGCCGACAAACTCGACGGCGTGACCGAGGTGCGCGCCGGGGTCTATATGTTTTTTGATCTGGTAATGGCCGGACTGGAAGTCTGCACGCTCGACGACATCGCGGTGTCGGTGCTCGCCACCGTCATCGGTCATCAACCGGAGAAGAACTGGATCATCACCGACGCCGGCTGGATGGCATTGTCGCGCGACCGCGGTACCGCAAAGCAGAAAGTCGACCAGGGCTACGGTGTGGTGTGCGACGTGAACGGCTGTCCGCTCGACGATCTCATCGTGGCCGACACCAATCAGGAACACGGCATCGTCGCCGGCCGGCAGGGCATTACCGCGGATATTTCACGATTCCCAATCGGCACCCAGCTGCGGGTGCTGCCCAACCACGCATGCGCGACTGCTGCGCAGCATCCCGCCTATCGGGTCGTGGACGGTGGAACGGAAGTCGGGGCGGTGTGGTCGCGTTTCAGCGGCTGGTAGAGCTGGGCAGACTGGCTGTGCGACGCATTAAAAAATGCGGGTCGTCAGCGGTTGTTATTTGTGGTCCGCGGATTTCAGAAACTAACTCGTTATAGCCGAGGTAACTCATGGAATTGCTGCTGGATCCGCATGCCTGGCTCGCGCTTGCAACGCTCACGGC
>CAKKQX010000265.1 GCA_919902235.1 Burkholderiales bacterium | reverse complement strand
GTTCCCTTGTCCCGGAAGGAGAGGGTGAGAACGGCACTAATTCGCTGTCGCGAATCAGTGAAAGATCAATAAACAGCGGGATCGCCAGTGAATCTGAACTTGTCCGGACGAACTGCGCTCGTGACCGGGGCTTCCCGCGGCATCGGCCTTGCTGTCGCGCAGGCGCTCGCGTGGAAGGTTGTAACCTGCACCTCGCGGCCAGGGACACAGCAAACCTGGAGCGCGCGTGCACGGCGCTGCGCAAGACATATGGTGCCGATGCGACGCCGCATGCTGCTGACCTCGCCTTCGCGCGGGCAAGCCATGTGTCGGGCGCGGTGCTTATCGTGGATGGGGGCGCCGGTTTCAGGCGCTGGGATAGCCAATCGAAGGAGCAGCTTATAACCATGTCGGAACAAGGCCAGCACCAAGTATCGGAAATGATGATGCAACTCTCTGCCTACATGGCGGCAGCTGCGCGCAAGCCGCTGCCCGTTGCAGTGGTAGAGAAGGCCAAGCACCATATCGCGGACACGCTGGCGGCCATCATCTCCGGCGCAAAGCTGCTGCCGGGCAGGCGCGCCGTCGAGTTCGTCAAAACCCAGGGCGGCGTGAAGGAGGCCTGTGTCATGGGGTCGAAGGTGGTCACTTCGGCGATCCACGCCGCATTCGCCAACGGCATGTCGGCACACGCCGACGAGACCGATGATTCGCATCAGGGCGGCCTGTTTCATCCCGGGTGCGGCGTGGTGCCGGCGGCATGGGCGACGGCCGAGCGCAGACGCGCCTCTGGCCGCGATCTGGTGCGCGCAGTCGCCCTTGGCTACGATGTCGGGGCGCGGATCAATATGGCGCTGGGCGGGGTAAAGTTTCTGAATGCCGCCCATTCATCCCATACCTTCGGCGCCCTGTTCGGTGGCGCGGCGGCGGCCGGCGCACTGGTCCGGCTCGACGCGAAACGCATGCGTTTTGTGCTTGCCTATGCGGCGCAGCAGGCCTCCGGCATCTCGTGCTGGATGCGCGACCCTGAACACATCGAGAAAGCCTTTGATTTCGGTGGCATGCCGGCGCGCAATGCGGTCTATGCCGCGGCGCTGGTCGAACAGGGTTTCACTGGCGTCGAGGATGTCTTCAGCGGGCCGCGCAATTTCTGGGTCGCATACGATGGGCACGTCGATACCAGCCATGTGGCGCGCGAACTGGGTTCGACTTTCGAAATCATGCGTTCCAACATCAAAAAGTGGTCCGTGGGTTCGCCGATCCAGCCGGCACTCGATGCGCTGTCCACCCTGATCGAGAAGCACCAGCTGCGCGCTGATGATGCTGAACGCATCCGGGTGCAGGTGCAGGATTCGGAATCGTACATCGTCGATGACCGCGACATGCCGGACATCTGCATGCAGCACCTGATTGCGGTGATGCTGCTCGATGGCAAGGTGACTTTCAAATCTTCCCATGACGTGCGGCGCATGAAAGACCGGAAAATCCTGGGTATCCGCAAACGCATCGAATACCTTGGCAGCGCCGAGCTGACGCGGCAGGGTGGCCGCCAGGCTATCGTCGAAGTATGGACCCGTGACGGGACGCAATTGAAGCACCACACGCCGGTGGTTAAGGGCGCGTGGGAAAATCCCATGACGCGAGCTGAAGTTGACGAGAAATGCTTTGACCTGATCGCCGGCGTCACGGGGCCCAAACCTGCGCGCAAGTTGCTCGACCATATCTGGAATCTCGAGCGCGTGCCGGATGTTGCCGCATTGCGGCCACTGCTTCAGGCCTAAGCCGCCGCCAATGGACAACAATCCTTTTTTGCGGCTGCTGGGGGTGGAAATCGTGGCATGGCAGCCTGATCTGGTGGAACTGCGTTGCGAGCTCAAACCCGAGTTGCTGAATCGCAGCGGAGCACTGCAGGGCGGCGTGCTCGCCACCCTGATCGATGCCGCTTGCGGCTACTCTGGTCTGTATTGCGGCGAGGCAGACCAGCCCAGACATGCGGTTACCATCACGCTCGCCGTGAATTACCTGCGCAAGGTTTCATCCGGCCGGCTGCGCGCGGTCGGTAAACGCCACGGTGGCGGACGCAAGGTGTTTTTCGCACGCGGTGAAGTGTTCGATGCCGATGGCAATCTGGTCGCTTCGGGGCAAACTGCGCATAAGTATGCGTAGAGCGCCGAGGCGATCGCGCAATTGCAGGAAATCATCCTAAAATCAAATGAGGAGAGAACCATGAAATCCCGAAATTCCGGACTGATGCTGAAACTGGCGTCCCGCCTGCTGCTGTTCGCGGGTGCAACCGTTGCGGTAGCCTCAGCACATGCGCAGTCGGAGTCGTTTGCGTCCAGGCCGATTCGCATTCTGGTGGGCTCGGCCCCGGGTGGCGGCCTGGATACGACTGCGCGGGCGGTATCCGACCGCTTGTCGGCGGCGTTGGGTCAGCCAGTGGTAATTGACAACCGTCCCGGCGCTGCGGGCACGGTTGCCGGGCAGATTCTTTCCAAGTCCACGCCCGACGGCTATACCATCAATCTCGGCGCCATCGGCAACCTGGCGGTCAACTACAGCCTTTACAAAAACATCGGCTATCACCCGCTCAAGGATCTTGCGCCGGTGACCATGATGGTCGATGCGACGAATATCGTCGTGGTGCATCCGAGCGTTGCCGCAAACACCTTCAAGGACCTGCTGGCGCTGGCGGCAAAGCAGCCCGGGATGACGTATGGATCTTCCGGGGCCGGCAACGCGGGCCATTTGGCGGGCGAATTGTTGGCGCGGATGGTGAAGGTGGAACTCACGCACGTACCATACAAGGGCGGCGGGCCGGCCATGCTTGATCTCGTGGGAGGCAGGATAAACATGATTTTTGCATCCCCCTCATCGGCTATTCCACAGGCCAAGGCAGGTAAAATACGGGCGCTTGCCGTCACTACGCGCAAGCGTTCGGTAATCGTGCCCGATCTGCCGACGATCGCAGAATCAGGCGTTCACGGCTACGAAGTCAACAACTGGTATGCGATGGCGGCGCCCGCCAACACGCCGAAAGCGGTGATCGCCCGTCTCAACAAAGAACTGGTCGCGATTCTCAACAACCCCGAGGTGAAACAGATCCTGCTGCAGCAGGGACTGGAGGCTTCCCCTTCCACGCCGGAGGCGCTTGGAAAGTATATGAAGTCCGAGTTCGAGAAGTGGGGCAAGCTGATCGCGGACGCCAGGATTTCGGCACAATGAGTTGTTGCCCCCATCCAATAGCGAGATACCGGACATGAACACGATATTCCACCTTTCGTTTCCCATCGACGACCTCGACAAGGCGCGGCGCTTCTACGGCGACGTATTGGGCTGCGAACAGGGACGCACGGAAGCCGACAGGATCGATTTTAATTTTTTCGGCCACCACATCGTCGCGCAATTGTCGCCGCAGGAGGCGGCGCACCGTTCGGTGCCGGTCGGCAAGGAGCGCTACCCGTTGCGTCATTTCGGAGCGATTGTGCCCAAGGCCGATTTCGAGCGCATTGCGCGCCGGCTCCAGGAGGCGGGTGCGCACTTCATCATTCCGCCTGAATTTCGCCATGCCGGAACGGTGCGCGAGCAGTCCACGATGCTGGTGCTCGATCCCTGCGGCAATGGCCTGGAGTTCAAGGCGCTGGCGCAGCCTGACAACGTGTTCAAACCATAGCGGAGTGAAAACCATGTCTCGCGTAGTGCATCTGGCGCTCAAGGTGAATGACCTGGAACAGTCCGCCGCATTCTGGCAGAAGGTCTTCGGTTTCACGCGATCCGAAGTGACCCGCAAGCGCGGCCATACGTCATGCCATCTTACGGACGGCAGATTCGACCTCGCGCTCATCCAGTACGATAGCGAGGACACCGTCGAAGCCGGTTTGGCCGGGGCCGGGCCGTGCATCCATCATTTCGGCATTGCGGTCAACGATGTCGGGAGCACGGAAGGCGAGTTAAAGCGTTACGGCTGCGAAATACTGAGCCAGCCGGGCGTGACGCCCATCAAGTTTCGCGCGCCGGGCGGTGTAATCGTCGAAGTCGGCACCGCCGGCGTCTATCCCGGCGTCGATATCAGAGACTGAGCGCGTCCGGCCGCGCTGGCCGCTGTTGCCTGGCGAGTTTACAATCGGCGGATGTATTGCCAGAGGGAAAATCCCAAGCCGGGCGCCGCTTATGCCCAATTGAAAAGCAGGGGCCGGACGGACCCGGCGTCCGGGAGGAGAAAGAAATCGAACGCAATGAACTAGGCCTGGCTGTCGTCGGTGCGGGCCGCATCGGTGGTCTGCGCGCGCAGCTCGCCGCCGGGCATCCGGCGGTGCGCTTCATCGCGGTGTCGGATCAGGATCCCGCCAGGGCGCGCGATCTCGCGCAGAAGATGGGGGCGCAATTCCATTCGGGCAGCAACGACGAGGTGATTTCACGGCCCGAGGTCACCGCAGTGGTGGTTTCGACCAGCGAGGGCGAGCATGTGGCGCCGGTGCTGAAGGCGCTCGAACTGGGCAAACCGGTGCTGGTGGAAAAGCCGCTGGCGCTAACTCTGGATGATGCCGACCGCATCATTCGCGCCGCCGAAAAATCCGGCGCCAGCATGCACGTGGCGTACAGCCGCCGCTATAAAGAGCGTTACCTCATCGCCAAGGAACAAATCGTGCAGGGCAGGGTGGGCAAAGTGGTCGGCGGCGCGGCACGCGTGTTCAATTCCCGCTCCCAGGCGCTGGCCATGCTGGGGCGCAACCGCCATGCGACGCCGGTGGTGGACGCGCTCACTTATTACGTCGATCTCATGAACTGGCTGCTGGAGGGCAAGGGTCTGGCTGAAGTCTACGCCCGCGGCCAGAAAGGCGTGCTGAAAGACGCCGGCTACCATGAGGTCGACGATGTGAGTTATGCCATCCTTACCTATGCCGACGGCACGGTGGTGAATCTGGGCGTGAGCTACGCGCTGCCGGAAAAATATCCTGCGCTGGGCCACGCGGCGCGCGTCGAAGTGCTGGGCACCGAGGGCGTGATCATCCTCGATGACGACCATACCGACCAGCTGATGTACACCAACAAGGGCGTTCCGCACGTCTATCTGCCCGATCACACGGTCAACATGGTGTTCCTGCAAAGCGGCACGCCCGGCGACTGGGCATTGGGCGAGTTCTGGGGGCCCATCGCCAATGAGACGCGGGCCTGGCTGGATTTTCTGTCCATGGGCAAAACATGCGTGCTTGCCACGCCGCGCGAGGCGCGCGCCAATCTGGAGGCCACGCTCGCCATCGAACATTCGATCGCGACGGGCCGCCCGGTGACGCTGCCGCTGGCACAATAACGGGAACATTGGAGAGAGAGCCATGAGCGGAATATCGGTGTTTTTTTACATGCTGTTGCTGCCCGCTGCGCTTTCAGGCGCCACATATGCTGCGGAAAATTACCCGCAGCGCCCTGTTCGCATGATCGTGGCTTATCCCCCGGGCGGCGGCACCGACATCGTGGGCCGCATGATCGCGCAGAAGCTGGGCGAGAACGTGGGGCAGAACATCGTCGTGGACAATCGCGGCGGCGCCACCGGCAATATCGGCACCGAAATCGCGGCGCGCGCGACTCCCGACGGGTACACGCTGCTGATGGGCAATGTTGCGCCCAATGCCATTAACGTCAGCCTGTTCCGGAAACTGCCGTTCGATCCGGTACGGGATTTCGCACCGGTCAGCCTGGTGGCCGTGACCCCCAACATTCTGGTGGTCCATCCGTCGCTGCCGGTGAAGACGGTGCGGGACTTGATCGCGCTCGCCAAGGCCGGACCCGGCCAGCTTAATTTCCCCTCGGCCGGCATCGGCAGTTCGTCGCACCTTGCCGGAGAAATGCTCAAGACGATGGCGGCCATCGACATGGTGCACATTCCGTACAAAGGCGGCGGGCCGGCGTTAATCGCCTTGCTTTCCGGGCAGGTTCAGCTCATGTTCGCCACCATGCCGGCAGCCATGCCGCACGTGAAATCGGGCAAAGTGCGTCCGGTCGCGGTGACCACTTCGCGGCGTTCACAGGCGCTTCCCGAATTGCCGACCATCGCCGAGTCGGGTATTCCCGGCTACGAAGCCGCCACATGGTACGGCCTGCTCGCGCCGGCCGGCACGCCGAAGGCGATCGTCGGCAGCCTGCACGGTCAGGTCGTGACGATACTGGCATCGGACACCCGCCGGCAGCTGCTGGCGCAAGGCTTCGAGCCCGTTGGCAGTTCGCCATCCGAGTTCGCGGCGTACATCAAAGCCGAAATCGTGAAGTGGGGCAAAGTGATCAGGGACGCAGCAGTACGCGCCGAGTAAATTGGTGTTGAGCGTCAGAGCTTGAGCTTCGGATTTAAATCCCCGTCCAGCTTCAAACACTAAGACACACAAGCCAGTTTCGCGGGCAGGCTGATTACCGCAATCCCGGGGTTTCCCGTCCATATGTCGCACATGCCATCCACGGCGCAGATCAATGCCACCCCGGTGCGGTCGAAGGTGAAGCTCTGGCCCGCCGTGAGAAAGATATCGCGCGCATCGTTTTCCTGCGTGATCCACACCGTGCCGGCACAGCACATGAGGGTGCTGCCGACGGCATCGCGCACTTTCAGGTTTTCCCCGGGCGCGAGCCGCATGGTGCAGATGGAGTCGATGTCGCGGGCCATGCCAATATTCTAGGAACGCGAATCCGGGGATAACAGTTTCAGATTACATAAATTGTGTGCATCACAGTTTGCCATATGAGAAACTGTGCTTATCGACGCGCGGCACAACTGTGGCTGTGCCGCGCGCGCCCGCTGCGCGATTATCGACGCTATGGAATCCGAACCCGCCCCTGTGCTTTACGAATCGGTCGCGAACGATGTCTCGACGCTGATTAATTCAGGTACGCTGCTGCCCGGCGACCGCGTGCCTTCGGTGCGGCGCCTGAGCCGCCAGAAACGCGTGAGCATCTCCACCGTTCTGCTCGCCTACCGTCTCCTCGAAAACCGCGGCGTGATCGAGGCGCGCCCGCAATCGGGCTATTACGTCAGGTCACGCGCCCGTTCGGTCGCCGAACCGGCGGTCACCAATCCTCCAAAGGTCCCAAGCCCGGTCGGTGTGCACGATCTGGTGAGCCGGGTGCTCGCGGCGGGACGTGATCCCCGCATCGTGCAGCTGGGCGCCGCCT
>CAKKQX010000264.1 GCA_919902235.1 Burkholderiales bacterium | reverse complement strand
GGCCACAACAGAGCGCCGACGATGCTGGGCGTCCAATAACTGATCGTCTCCGGGGCTTGCCCAATGGCGCCGCGGATCCACAGCACCAGCAATTGATTGGCCACGAGTAAACCGAGCACCGACACCGCCTGTTGCCAGCGCGGAAACATGCGCAGTTGCAAATGCAGCCGGACGGCGAGGAACGCCACCAGTGCTTTGGCGAGTGCGTTGCTGCCGAGCAGCGAGCCGTACAGGATGTCCTGGATGAAACCCAGCAGCCATCCGGTACCGACGGAGACACGCTCGGGAATGGCGAGGCACCAGTAAATCAGTACCAGCCCAACCCAATCGGGCCGGAACGGCTCGGCCCAGATGGGAAATGGCATGATGGCGAGAATCACGGCGGTGGCGAAGGTGCCGATCAGCGTCGCGCGGCGGCGCCCGTCCGGACCCCATCTCATTTGGATTTGCCTCCGCTCTTGGGCACGTTACCGCGCCAGATCAGCAGCACTTGTTTGCCGTGATTGAGCTGCGCCGCCGGCTTGGCGGTGATGGCGAGAAACGCTTCGTTCTGATCGTTGACGATCTTGCTCACCCGCGCCACGGGATAACCCGGCGGGAAAGTCCCGCCCATCCCGGAGCTCACCAGCAGGTCGCCTTCCTTGATGTCGGCATTGGCGGTGAGGTACGGCACCTTGACCGTGTCGGGGTTGCCCGTGCCAAACACGAGGGCGCGCAGACCGCTGCGGTTGTTGAGCACGGGAATGGCGTGGCCGGCGTCGGTGATAAGTGTCACGCGGCTGACGCGGCCGGCCACTTGCGTCACCTGCCCCATGATGCCGTGTGCGTCGATCACCGACTGGCCGACATAGACCCCGTCCTGGCTGCCCTTGGCAACGACGACCTTGCGCGTGAACGGTTCGGCGCTGACTTCGACCAGTTCGGCGGCGATGGCCTTGTCGGACACCAGCGCGGCGCTGACCAGCATATTGCGCAGACGCTGGTTTTCCTGCTCCAGGGCGTCGAATTGCTGCAGCTTGGCCAGCAGCGCCTGGCGCTCGGCCAACAGTTTTTCATTGTCCTCGCGCAGGGAGCCGCGGGTGGTAAAAAGGTCGGCGATGCTACGGCCCACGTACGCCGGCGTGGCGGCGATCAGCTGGATTGGGTAAGCGAGGGCGTTCAGGCCGGCGCGGATCTTTTCGAGGTGATGCCCGCGGTGATCGAGCATCATCAGCGCCACCGAGAGGATCGATAGCAGTACAAGCCGGGTGAGATGAGACGGCGCCCAGATGGACCGGCCGAAAACGTTAATCATAGATCATGTGTGCGACGACGACGCACGGGGATGTGGCCGCTCTCGGCCTCATCAAATAACAGGACGAACGAGCGCAGCGAGCAGGTATCCATTATTGGTCTTCGCGGCACTTGCGCCCCCTGCACATCGCCAGTGTCGCGCGAGAAAGTAATGCGGGAGCGACCTATTCCGTCCTCCTGTCCGTATTGCGTCCTTGGCTCCGTAACCAGCACATCCATGCACCACTACTCGTACACGAAGACATCGCCCAGTGTTTCGGCCTCCATGAGCGCCCGACCGCAGCCGCGGACCACGCAGGTGAGGGGATCTTCCGTAATGATGATCGGCAGGCCGGTCTGTTCCGCGAGCATGCGGTCGATATCGCGCAGCAGTGCGCCTCCCCCTGAAACCACCAGCCCCTTCTCGGCGATATCGGCGCCGAGTTCTGGCGGTGTTTGCTCGAGGGCGATCTTGATGGCGCCGATGATGCCAGCGAGACACTCCGACAGCGCCGCATGCACTTCCTGGCTGTTGAGCGCCTGGGCGC
>CAKKQX010000263.1 GCA_919902235.1 Burkholderiales bacterium | reverse complement strand
GAGGTAGGCCTGGATCAGCCGGCGGTTATCGGCGGAGTCCTCCACCACGAGAATGCTCAACGCGCGGGCGCCCGCCGCGGCGGGCGGCGCCGCCGGCTCCGGAGACGCGGCAGCCTTGCGCTGGCCCATGGCGGTAGCGACCGCCTCGAGCAGGTCCGTCTTTCTGATCGGCTTCACCACATAGCCCGCCAGCCCCAGCTCTTGTGCGCGTTGAATATGATCTTTTCGGTTGTCCGAGGTCAGCATCATCATGGTGACGCCGGCCAGGTCCTGGGCCTGCTGGATCGCTTCCGCCACCTGGAAACCGTCGAGGCCCGGCATGCGGCAATCGAGCAGGACCAGTTCATAGGGCGCCCCGGCTGCCCGCGCCCGCTGCAACTCGGCCAGCGCCTCTTCCCCCGTTGCGGTCTCCGTCACAACCGCCTTCCAGGCGCCCAGCAGTTGCCGCAGGATCAGTCTGTTGGTGTCGTTGTCGTCCACCACGAGGACGCGCAGGCCGCGCAACTGCACCAGTGTGAGCTTGGGGCTGCGCTGGGTCGGGGGCTGCACGCCCAGCCGCGTCGTGAAAGAGAACGTGCTGCCTAGGCCGAGCGTACTCTCCACCCAGATGCGCCCGCCCATCAATTCCACCAGACGTTTGGTGATGGTCAGCCCCAGACCGGTGCCGCCGTACTTCCTTGTCGTGGAGGAATCCACCTGCGTGAACACATCGAAAATGGCGTCGATTTTTTCCGTGGGAATGCCGATGCCGGTGTCCGAAATCTTGAACTGCAGCGCCCCCGGATCCGGCGAGTCCGGGTCCGGCATGATGCGCAAGGCCACCTCGCCAGACTCCGTAAACTTGATGGCGTTGCTGAGCAGATTGACCAGCACCTGCCGCAGACGCATCGGGTCGCCGACCAGGAGGGTGGGGGTTTCCGGCGCGATGGAGCAGGACAGTTCCAGGCACTTTTCATGAGCCCGGAGGGCCAGCATCTCGGCGACCTTTTCCATCAGGTCGTTCAGATCGAACTGCGTCCGATCCAGCTCCAGTTGCGACGCTTCGACTTTGGAGAGATCGAGGATACCGTTGATGAGGTTGAGCAGGTTATCGCCCGCGCGGCGGAAAATCTGCACGTAGCGGTTCTGCTCCTTGGAGAGAGGAGTCTCCGCCAGCAGGTCCGCCATGCCGATGATGGCGTTCATCGGCGTACGGATCTCATGGCTCATGGTGGCGAGAAACTCGCTCTTGGC
>CAKKQX010000262.1 GCA_919902235.1 Burkholderiales bacterium | reverse complement strand
GGACATTCCCGATTCAATGCCCGGCAGGCAAGGGCGCCTGACATAATGAAACACCTGTGCACGCTCGCGGGGTGACTGCCGCTACGGCGGGGACGGCACAGCACGCTGTGTTGCGCGGTAGAATGTTATTCTTCCACCGCTAGCCTGATTTCCTTCTCCGGATGGCGTATCGCTCGAGTTCATCGAAATGAAAACATAGGATCAAACACCATGGCGGCTATTAATCCTTTGCGGGTGGGGCTGATCGGAGCGAACGGCAGATGGGGGCCGCGGGCGCATGTCCCGGCGCTGCAGCGGCTGCCGCAGACCGCGCTTTACGCGGTCTGCACGGCACACGCCGATACGGCGCAGGCGGCGGCCGAAAAACTCGGCGTGGCGCGCGCCTATGGCAGCGACACCGCCATGAATGCGGACCCCCAGGTCGAGGCGGCTCTGGTTGCGGTGCGCGTGCCGGCGCACTACGTGCTTGCGAAGAACGCGCTGGAGGCGGGCAAGCACGTCTACTGCGAGTGGCCGCTGGGTGCGAACACCAAAGAAGCCGCAGCGCTGGCGGCGCTGGCGCGGAAGATGAATCTGCGCACGATGGTCGGACTGCAGCGGCGCGCGTCGCCGGCGTACTTGTACCTGCGCGAGCTGGTCAGGGACGGTTACGTCGGGCAGGTGCTGTCGGTGAACATGGTGCTGATGGGCGGCGGCGTGCTGACCCGCACCGCGGACCGCACCTGGCAGCGCGACGTCACACTCGGCGCGAACACGCTGACCATCACCTTCGGACACGTCATCGATGCCTTGTGCATGGTCGTCGGGGAGCTTGCCGAAGTGTCGGCCATGGTCAGCACGCAGGTGCCGCAGTGGTTCGAGAGCGACACCGGGAAATACGTGGACGTCACCGCGCCCGACAACATCATGATCCAGGGCAGGCTCGAAAGCGGCGCGATCGTCAGCGCCAGCGTGGGCGTCCATCCCTACCACGGCAGCGGCTACCGGCTGGAAATTTACGGCAAGGACGGCACGCTGGCGATGATCGGCGGGGGAGAGGCCGGGCAGGAGGCGAAGCGCAAAATCATGGGCGGGCACAAAGACGACAAGGCGTTGCAGGAATTGCCCGTGCCGGAGCGGCTGAAGTGGGTGCCGGAAGAAGTGCGCAGCGCCGGCCCCTCGTACGACGTGGGCCAGATGTGGGTCAGGTTCGCCGAAGCGATTCGCACCGGCTCGCGCATCGAGCCCGACTTCGATCACGCGGTGCGCCGCCACCGGATGCTGGACGCCATCGTGCGCGCCTCGGAAACGGGGCAACGGCAGAAGATTGTGTTGTAGGTCGATTAAACCACCCATGGCCCTCAAACGCCCCCAAGGTTCCGCCGGCAAGCTGGTCGTGCTGGAGCACACCTCGAAAATCCTCAAGCACAATCCGCTCGGCGATCCGCATGTGCGCAAGCTCGGCGTTTGGCTGCCGCCGCAGTATGACGGCGCAGGCGGGCGCCGCTTTCCGGTGCTCTACGATCTGGTCGGCTTCACCGGCTCCGGTCTTGCGCACGCCAACTGGAAGCCGTTCGGCGACAACGTGCCGGAGCGCGCGGCGCGCCTCATCCACGAGCGGAAAATGGGGCCGGCGATCATCGTCTTTCCCGATTGTTTCACCGCGCTCGGCGGCAACCAGTATGTGAATTCGCCGGCGATCGGCAACTATGCCGACTATCTCACGCGCGAGATCATTCCCTTCGTCGATCGCGAATTTCGCACGCTGGCGCGGCGCGGGCATCGCGGCTGCTTCGGAAAATCCTCCGGCGGCTACGGCGCCATCATTCACGGCATGCAGTACGCGCAACACTGGGGCGCCATCGCCGACCATTCCGGCGACGCGTATTTCGATTTCGTGTATTGGCACGACTGGCCGAATACAATCAATGAACTCGCCAAACATCGCGTGCCCAAGCGCACAGCCGGTCCCTACAACGTTCTGCGCGAATCGGCCCGCAAGGGATTGGCCGCAGGGCTGGACGACGGGCGCATCAAGCGCTTTCTCGCGCAGGTGTGGAAAAAAGAAAAGCTCACCAGTGCGGAAGGCCATGGCATCATGAATCTGTGCATGGCGGCCACCTACGACCCGGACCCGAAAGCGCCGAACGGTTTCCGCGTGCCGTTCAACCTCGAGTCGGGCGAAGTGATCGAGCGTCGCTGGAACAGGTGGCGCGCGCACGACCCGATCAATCTCGTTGCGAAGTACCGCAAAAACCTCAAGTCGCTTTCCGGCATCTACATCGATTGCGGCTGGCGCGACCAGTACCACATCCATTATGGTGCGCGCATCCTGTCCAAGCGCCTCGCCGCGGCCGGCATTCGCCACACCTACGAGGAATTCGACGACAACCACTCCGATGTCGATTACCGCATGGACGTGAGCCTGCCGTTTCTCTACCGGGCGTTGAAACCCTGAGCGCGGGCTGTGCGCCCCAGGCATCGGACCGCGCTGCGCCTGGTGGTGAAGGCGGATTCACGATGCCGGCAAGGCGCCTGGGAATTCTCGTAGCTATTTGTTTTTATTGTTTTTTTGAATCCGGCCGGCGCTACCATGAAGCGCTTTTACTGCGGTTTCGAGTGCCGTGGGTCTGGGCTATGGCCTTGAATTGCTGTATAATTCCTTTCTCCCCCTACACCCCCCTACACGACGGTTGCCCACGCCCGGGCGGGCACGGCTGACTGCAATGAGGAGCATCTGATATGCAAGCAATTCTGGATTACCTGAAACAAAGCGGTGAACGTCTCGATTCGGAGATTGCTGCCGCGACAGGCCTTTCGCTTGCGAACGTGCGCCTGCGTGTCACCGACCTGCATGCCCGGGGGGCCGTGATGGTGTGCCGCTCGATTCGATACAAGGACGGCAAAGAGATCGACGGGCTGCTGTGCCGCGTGTCGGGCTATATTCCGCCTGCCGCCCCTGGCAGGAAATCAAAAGCGCATTTGCAGGCGAAGGCCACTGCAGCCGAGCGATCCTGACGCGCCCGCTTGAGCGCTTCGAGCGCCCGGGCGGGTGATTTATCGCGTGGCCGGGTCGCTCTGCGGCCGTGAGCGACAGAACTAAAATATCAATTAAAACAAATAGTTGATTCGCCTCTGCGGGTGCGTGAAGCCTCGCGTACACTCCCGTTTTCACCTGACTCCGGAGAACTACATGCTGCGCATCTATGGCTCTGCCAATTCCCGCACCCTGCGCGTAATTTGGATGGCAGGCGAACTCGGAATTTCTTTCGAGCACAAAGACTGGCTGCCGCGCGCGCCGGAAACGCGGACGCCGGAATTTCACGCGCTTAATCCCAATTACCGTGTGCCGGTGATCGATGACGACGGTTTTGTGTTGTCGGAATCGATGGCGATCAATTTTTATCTTGCAAAGAAGCACGGCAGCGCACTTTATCCGGCGGACGCCAGGCACGAAGCGCTGGCGCTGCAGTGGAGCCTGTGGGAGACCGACCGTCTCGACCGCCAGATCGTCAACTATGTCAGGCACTCCAGTGCGCTGCCCGAAGCCGAACGCAAACCGGAGATGGCTGCAGCGGCATGGAAAGAGGTCGCGCCGGCGCTCGACGTGCTGGAAACCGCGCTCACCAAATCCGAGTGGCTCGCCGGCCCGGTGTTCTCGGTGGCCGATCTCAATGTCGCCGGGGCGCTTTATCGCGCGTTGACGATCGATCTCGGCAAGTGGCCGCAGGTGCAGGCCTGGCTCAATCGCTGCTGGGCGCGCCCCGCGGCGAAGCAGGTGCGCGCGATGCGCGAAAAGTAATCCTGCGCCTGCGCAGATCGCACAGCGGCGGATGCCGCCGCGCGGCTTGCGCAGCCTGCTACTGCACTTTCATCCCGATCTGTTTGATCAGCACAGACAGATCGGCATATTCCTCGCGCTGCATTTTCGCAAAATGCTCGGGCGAGCCGTAGCCCGGCACGGCGCCTTGCACCGAGAACTTTTTGCGCGTCTCGTCTTCTTGCAGAACTTTCACGGTATCGGCATTGAGTCGGGTGATGATCTGCCTGGACACTGCCCTCGGCGCGATCAAGCCAAACCACGACTCCGTCTGGTACGCGCCGAAGCCCGCTTCGGCGGTCGTCGGCACATCCGGCAGCGCTTCGGCGCGTTTGTCGCCGCCCACCGCCAGCGCTTTCAACTGCCCGCCCTTGATCAGGTTCATGATCGCGGGCAGCGGATAAATGTAGAACTGTATCGTTCCGGCAAGCAGTGCGCTGCGGCTGTCGGGCCCCTGCCGGAACGGCACGTGCACGACATCGATGTTTGCCTTCGAGGTGAACTTGGCGCCGGCCAGGTGCGACGAGCTGCCCACACCCGCCGAACCGTAGTTGAGTTTGCCGGGACTCGCTTTGGCCATCGCGATGAGCTCCGGGATATTCTTCACGTTGACGCCCTTGCCGAGCACGATCACGTTATGCGTGTAGGCGACCAGTGAAATGGACGTAAAGTCTTTCAGCGGGTCATAGGGCTTTTTTTCCCGGATCAGTACGTTCGACAAATGCGGCTGTCCGACCATGGCGATGGTATAGCCGTCGGGCGCGGCGTTGAGCGTGAGTTCGCTGCCGATCAGTCCGCCCGCGCCCGGCCGGTTATCGACGACGATCTGCTGGCCGTAGACTTCGGTCAGCCGCTGGGCAAGGATGCGCCCCAGAACATCGCTCGCCGAGCCGGTGAAGAACGGCACAATCATGCGCACCGGCTTTGTGGGCCACTTCTGCTGCCCGATGGCGCCGCCCGATACGCTCCCCAGCGCGAGCATCAGCATTGCTGCAACGATGCTGCGATATTGTTTCATGGCTCCCTCCCTTGTTGTGCTGAAGCCATGGCCCCTGGATTCGGGACTCGACTCCGGCGGTTTTCGGTTTTCTATAGTCGCATGCTAGACGCATGCGGCGGCCGTTTCAAGCGGTGGCGCGCCGTTGCGATGTCTGCGCACCGAGCGACATCGATATGTATACGGGCAAGTCCGGCAAACGGGGCAGGTGCACCAGGTTGCGCGTAATCACGGTTACAATGCGCTGAACACGCGGGTTCCCGGAGGGGGGGCGATGGCAGCTGCTGCACTGCGACTCGGGCTGATGGTGCCCGCCAATAACACGACCATGGAGTCCGAGCTGCTGGCGTGGCTGCCCGGCGGCGCGAGCTGCCGCACGCTGCGCATTCCGCGCGGCGAGGGCATGCTTGGCCCGGCCGAAATCCCGGCTTACGTCGCGCGGGCGCTGGAGCTTGCCAGGAGTTACGACCCTGACCAGACCGACATCGTGGCCTACGGCTGCACGGCGGCCGGCTTCCTCGGCGGCCCCGCGCGCGATGCGGGAATCCAGCGGGATCTCGCTGCGGTCACCGGCAAGCCGGTGGTGACGACGGCCAACGCGATGGTCGAGGTGTTGCGCCACATCGGCGCGCGCCGCGTCGCAGTGGTGACGCCTTATCCCGATCAGGTCAATGAGCGGCTGCGCGCTTATCTGGAGCAATCCGGCATCGCGGTCACCCGGCTCGCGAGTTTCAGGGCGGCAACCACCGACGAGCTCGCTGCAATCACGCCATCGCAGATTAGCGCGCTCGCGCGCGACACCATGACATCCGACAGCGATGCCATGTTCGTCGCCTGTTCTCAGCTGCCGACGCTGGATATTCTGGATGGGCTGGCGCGTGAATTCGACAAGCCGGTGTGGTCGTCGATCAAGGCCACTGCCTGGCATGCGCAGCGGGTACTGGCGGGTGCAATGGCTTGAAAAACATCAGAGGAGAGCGAGTATGCGATTGAGTTTAAGAATGATGACAGGTGGCGTACTGGCGGCGGCATCGTTTGCGGCGGCGGCGCAGGGTTTTCCCAACAAACCGGTGCGCATCGTGGTGCCGTTTCCCCCGGGCGGCGGGGTGGACATCATTGCCCGCCTGGTCGGCCCCAAACTCGCCAGGGAATACGGCCAGCAGGTCATTGTCGAGAATCGCGCCGGTGCCGCAGGCATCATCGGCACCGAATACGTGGCACGCGCCGCGCCCGACGGCTACACCTGGGCCATCGCAACCCTGGGCAACCTCGCGGTCAACAAGCATCTGTATTCAACCATGACGGTCGATCCGCTGCGCGACCTGGCACCGGTGACGCACGTGGTGGATGTGCATTTCGTGATGGTGGCGCATCCCTCGCTACCGGCCAAAAGCGTCAGGCAGCTGATTGCGCTGGCCAAGTCGCGCCCGGGCGAGATTACGTTTTCGTCGTCGGGCGCGGGCGGCGCGCCGCATCTCGGCGGCGAGCTTTTCAACCGCCTGGCCGGCGTGAAAATCACCCATGTGCCGTACAAGGGCAGCGGCCCGAGCTTCGCCGATCTGCTGGGCGGCCATGTTTCACTGACCTACGACAGCATGCTGCAGTCGCTGCCGTACATCCGCGACAGGAAACTGAATGCGCTGGGCGTGCTCGGCGCGAAACGCGCCGCCCAGCTGCCTGAGGTGCCGACGATCGCCGAACAGGGCGTGACGGGCTACGAGCTGACCAACTGGTTCGGGCTGGTGGTCCCGGCGGCGACGCCCAAAGACGTAGTCAAGCGCATACACGACGATTTCACCCGGGCGTTGCAGGACAAGGAGACCCGAGAGAAAATTGCCGCCATGGGCGCCGATGTGGTGGCGAATCAACCGGATCAGTTCGGCAAGTTCTGGCGCGCCGAATCGGATAAGTGGGCGCGGGTAATCAAGGAAGCCAATATCAAGGCGAATTGATGCTGGTGTTTCTCCTGATGCATGCTCCTGGCCTGGAGAGGATGCAATGAATCCACGGATCAAGGTTATTACATTGGGCGTCAGCGATCTCGAAAAATCGCTCGCGTTTTATCGCGACGGCCTGGGTTTGCCCACGCAGGGCATCATCGGCACGCAATTCGAGGATGGTGCCGTCGTCTTCATCAATATGAATGACAATCTGATACTCGCCCTGTATCCCAAAGCGTCGCTGGCCAAGGATGCGAAAGTCGCGGTGAGTACGCCGGGCCCGACAGACTTTTCTCTTGGGCACATCGTCAAATCCAGGCAGGAAGTCGATGCCGTCATGCGGCAGGCAGAGCAGGCGGGAGCCCGCATCACCGATGCTGCGCGCGAGCGCTTCTGGGGCGGCTACTCGGGCTATTTCCAGGATCCGGACGGCCATCTGTGGGAAATCGCCTGGAATCCCGCATGGGAAGTCAGGGAGTAGGGACGACCGCCCGATGTGGTTGTCCAGCAACGGCACGGCACACAGGACGCGCCCGCTGATTCAGGGTATCGGAGGGGCAAACTTCCCCCGAATTAATCGACACCCTGGGCTAACGAGCCCGGAGGTGTTGAATGGCGAGATCGGGGCCACGCAAAGTGGCGAGATATGGTGAGCAGTTCAAGGCGACGGCAGTGAAGCTGAGCAGTCTGGCAGGGGTGCTGATAGAGGACGTCGCCAGGCCGAATTGCAGGATTGAAAAAACATCCGGCAGAAGGAGGGCATGATGGCGCGCAACAGCAAAATACCTGCAGTTCGAAAACAGAGCCGAACCACTCGCGCGCAGCCGAAGCGTCGCGTGGTGGTGCTGGTCGCCACGCGCAAGGGCGCATGGCTGTACCACGGCGATGCGGCAAGCAAAACCTGGCGTGCCGACGGGCCGCACTTTCTCGGTCACGTCATCAGTCATCTGATGCTCGACCCGCGCGACCGAAGGACACTGCTGGCAGCGGCGAAGACCGGCCACCTCGGCCCCACCGTGTTTCGTTCCACCGATCTCGGGCGCAGCTGGAAGGAAGCTGCGCGGCCGCCCGCATTCGCGAAAGTTGCGGACGGCACGGCGGGCCGCGCGGTCGATCACACCTTCTGGCTGACGCCGGGTCCTGCGTCCGAACCCGATGTCTGGTATGCGGGCACCTCGCCGCAGGGATTGTTCCGCTCCACGGACGGCGGCGTCACGTGGGAGCCGTTTTCGATAATCAACGACGACCCGCAGTTCCGGGAATGGATGGGCACGGTGCAGGACGGTACTCCCGACGGACCCAAGCTGCACTCCATCATCGTCGATCCGCGCGATCCCGCGCATATGTACATCGCGATGTCGGGTGGCGGCGTGCACGAATCAATGGACGGCGGGCAGACGTGGAAAACGCTCCTGAAGGGACTCGACGTGGTCGAGGGGTTCGGATTCGATGCGTCGAAACCCACTTTCCACGACCCGCATTGCGTACGCATCTGCCCGAGCGACCCGGAGCGCCTGTATCAGCAGAATCACTGCGGCATTTACCGCCTCGACCGGCCGTCTGATACTTGGCTGCGCATCGGCAAGAACATGCCGAAACGCGTCGGCGACATCGGCTTCCCGATGGTGGTGCATCCGCGCGACGCGGACAGCGCGTGGGTGTTTCCGATGGACGGCACCAGCGTGTGGCCGCGCACCAGCCCGGACGGCAAACCTGCAGTCTATGGAACGCGCAATGGCGGCAAGACCTGGCAGCGCCTCGATGCCGGCCTGCCCGAGAAGCAGGCGTGGTGGACCGTCAAGCGCCAGGCGATGACGGCGGACGCGGCGAACCCGGTGGGACTTTACTTCGGCACCACCAGCGGCGAGCTGTGGATGAGCCGTGATGCAGAGCGGCGCTGGGCCTGCATCGCGCAGCATCTGCCGGAGATCTACGCTGTGGAAGCGGCCGAACTATAGAGCGGGTTGCGCAATGAAGGTGCTCATCCCCAGCGCGCTGCGCTCGTACACCGAACACGGCGAGGCCGAAGCCAGCGGCGCCACGCTCGCCGCCGTCCTCGCCGACCTGGACCGGCTATACCCCGGAATTCGTTTCCGCATGATCGACGAGCAGGAACGCATCCGCCGCCATATCCGCATCTTCGTCAACGGCGGGCAGGTGCGCGAGCTGTCGCAACCGCTCGCCACAAACGACGAGGTGGTGATCGTCCAGGCCCTGAGCGGCGGTTGACGGCGCACGCGGCGCGACCGTGCCGATTTGGTTACCGTTGGCGGGGTTGACGATCGGCAGAGTGTGGCCGGAGACGCTAGAGCACCAACCCCCGTTGATGAAAAGCGAGGTATTTGGATACATGGAAAATATCGTTCCTAAACCCGCTGAAGTCGAAATTCCTCCACCTTGCCAGTCGGCTCGGTGCGAGACGGCGGTATTCCGCCGCGCACTTCGCCGCCCTTACAGGTGCCAAACCGGCTTTCAAAACATGGGGGTAACTCCCGGCTGTTTGGCGTCGCAAGCCACATGCGTAGAAGATGACGACGTCGTTCCAGTTCGGGATAGTCTTCAAAGTTGGTGCGCGCGTGCAGGACGCAGTAATTATTGGCTAACTGACAGTCTCCGGGCTCCATTTGGAATGACAGGGCCATGCCGTCTTCGTTGGCGATTGAATCAAAAAGATCCAGCGCTTCGATTTGATTCTTCGTTAATCGAGGCACATCTGGAAAGCGCTGCGCGGATTCGATATATCCTCGAATATACCGGGCCGTGACGAGGTTCTTATGATAGCTTAATACGGGAATCCCGTAATAAGGAACGTCACCCTCATCTTCCCGTCCACGCTCGCCCCGCCTATCGATGTAGTAGGGCTTATAAAGTTCTTCGAGGAGATCCGGGCGACGACGTTGTATCTCGTTCTGAATTGCTGTGACGCTTACCAGGCGTGATACGCCCCCGGCTTTCGCCTGTTTGAGGCACATCAAAAATATGACGTCGCTTTGATCATTGTGGAAGATTAATTCCGCCGAGGTCTGGTACGCGCGAACGTTGGTTTTATTGATGTCTAATCCCATATTACGCACACGACCGAGAAGATGTCCTTCCGCGTTCTGGGACAGGGGAATTCCCAAATGCTGACTCAGGCCCCAAAAAATGATTTCTGCCTCGGGTTCGCTATAGCGTTCAATAGGGAAGCCCCGCATCAAGAAGAATCCGCGTCCATGCTCAAGTTCATCAAGCATTTTGTTCAAATCACTGGAGAACGTTGGCAATGGGAAATCTTGCTTGTGGAAATGGGGTGGGACAAGTTTCTTTGCTTGGATTCCGCGCATTGCGCTCTCAATTTCAGCGAGCGCATTGTCAGGAAACCGGAAGATCCAGTCCCGAGAATGTTGAAGATCCGATCCGCGCCACAGACCCGGACTGCTGGTTAGAGGGGCTGGTGGCATTGCGGGCTTGATTGTCTGCATGATTCACCTCGTGCGTAGACTGACTGATGAACGAAACCTATTTAATTCCAAGCAGTAATTAATTGTCGTCTACTGAAATCTGGATGTCAATTACTCTTTGATGGGCATCGATTCGCAGCGTCGCTATATATAGTTAGACGTTTGAAATAGCGCTTATGGTTTGCAGATCCAGTTTAAGCCCCGTGTGTAAGGATATTGAGGGCTTAAATCCGAGATCCTCGCGCAATCGTCTTGTGTCGGCCGGCCCTGCGCTGCGGCCCTGCCCGGACCAGATCACATTGCCGGCGCTGGGGACGATTGCCCGCACGGTTGCATGGAAATCCTTAAGACTCCGATAATTTGCCTCCGGGCCGGCCACGTTATAAACGGTGTACTTCGGCTCCGGGTGCTGGAGGGCGCAAAGCGTTGCTTCAGCCGCATCAGTAACATGGGTGAGGTGAATGTGTTCATTGCCGCTGGCGCCGTCTACCAACACATCTTGCCCTCTCGCTGTGCTTTTAATTTGCTGCCGAACCAATGCCATACCCGCGCTACTGACTTCACCTGGTCCAAAAACCCCACAATATCGGAGCGCAATAAACTCAAATCCATGAAGTGCGGAATAGCGTTCGCCAAGCATTTCGCCAAGGCGTTTGGTCATCCCGTAAAGACCGGTGTTGGCGGACGGCGGGTCTGCCTCGGTCATCAGATCATCGCGTTCGCCATAAGCGGAAATGCTGCTGCCGAAAATCATTCGCCTTATTCCCAATTGGCGGCAGCTCTCCAGCACATTTAGCGTGCCGTCGACGTTTATCCGTACGGCTTCCAGCGGGTTTTTCTCACACGCGAATTGCAGGTATGCTGCAAGATGAACGATAGCGTCCGGTCGGATACGCGCAAGCGTTGCGCTTAGTCTTGCGCTGTCAGAGATATCACACTCAAACCATTCTGCGCCTGCCATGGGTGACAATGTGGCAGGCCGGCGGGAAAGCACAGAGACAGGATGCCCGAGCCTGGCCAACAATGACGTGATTGCGGCTCCAATTAGTCCCGTTCCGCCAATAATAGCTACGCGCATAGAGTTTATTGAATATGCAATGACAAGCGTTGGATATAATCACGCAAAACATGAGGGGCATGCAAGCCATGCGCATAGATTTTGGCAATTTCCGCGCCCGCGCTTCTGGCGTCCGGGGCACCGCTGGTCCAAATCGGGCTGTCGCAGAGGATCTGCGGCGCTTCAACCGTGGCCTCGCACTCGAACGGATCTTTTTTAGGGGCATTGCTTCTCGTAACGATATTGCTCGGGATACCGGACTGACGGGCGCCGCAATTTCTCGCATTACGCGAGAATTGCTGGATGCGGGACTTATACGCGAGCGCCAAAGCGCCGGAGAACGAAACGGGCGAGGCCGTCCTGTAACCGCGCTAGAGCTTGCACCTAACGGGGCATTTGTGATCGGTGTTGGTATTGGGGCATACGAGCAATGGATTCAAATCGCAAACCATCGTGGCGAGTGCGTATCCCGTCGCGCTGTTCAGTTACTCAAGCGTAAACCTTTGGCACGTGCTCTTCAGACCCTGATACGGGAAGCCCATGCAATGGTAAGTGAGGCTGGTATACCTTGGCATCGCGTCCTCGGGGTGACGGTGGCGGTCGCCGGGGTAGTGGATCATGAGCGCGGAAATGTACTGTATTCGCCAAATATAGGCTGGGATGAGGCCGTAGTCGCTGAACCCTTGCAAAGAGGGCTAAAGCTTCCGGTGCGTGTAGAAGCTCTTCACCACGCACTCAATCTTGCTGAAGCGCGCTTCGGAGCGACCCGTGGCGCGAAGGATGTGGTGCTGGTCAATGCTGCGCTAGGTATTGGTGCGAGTGTCATGGAGGCGGGACGTATCGTGCGCGGGAACCGCGCCGCGGCGGGGCAGATTGGCCATATGCGGGTTGCTGGCGCATCAGAGTTGTGTACTTGCGGCCGGCGAGGGTGCCTCGATACCGTGGCGTCCGGTTATGCCGTGCTGCGGCGCCTGGGAAAGGTGGGATCGCGCCGCATACCAAGAGAGCACAATGTGGACGATGCGCGGCGTTTAGTCGACGCAATTGAACGGGAAAAGTGTGGGGACGCCAAAGCCCAAGCGGCGTTCCGCGCCTCGGGCGGACAACTTGCTGATGCACTTAATGCTATCCGAGCGGTGCTGGATCCGGAGAAAATTGTGCTAGCAGGTCCGCTCGCGCAGACTGGTAGTTATGTCGAAGGTATCCGCTCGCGGCTTGACGTCCAGGGTAGCAACTCGTCTTTTCTTTGTCTCGCTACACAATCAAGCGATACGGCGGCGGTCCAGCTCGCTCTTTCTCAATTCGTCTTCTGTTCTTCTCTTGATCTGGCCCGATTATTAGACGGATAGACATGCGTTTTACGATGAGGGGGTGCCTTTATCCTTCATTTATTGAGCGTTTCATAATGGATGACAGCCGGAACGCTCAAT
>CAKKQX010000261.1 GCA_919902235.1 Burkholderiales bacterium | reverse complement strand
ATCCTCAAGCAGGCTGGTCTCAAGAAGTGAGGTTGATATGCGCTATGCAATCGTGATTGAAAAGGCGGGAAGCAATTTCTCCGGCTACGTGCCTGATCTGCCGGGCTGCGTTGCAACGGGCGCAACGGTTGAGGACACCGAGTCAGTGCTCCGCGAGGCAATCGAATTTCATCTTGCCGGACTTCGTGAAGATGGCACTCCCATTCCGCAGCCATCCAGCCGCGTTGATTACATCGAAGTTGCGATGTAATTACCCAATTCCCAATCCGTGATCCGCAAGCGGGCACCTGCCAATGTCGATGTCTGGACGTTTCAATACACGCCGCCGGGATGAAATTCGCTTCAGGGAATGAAGCGAAACGCAGGTTTGTCGTACGGCTTTAGATCTACAGCTTGCCCAGCCCGTAAACCTCGCGCGCCCTCGTCACGCTGATCTTGCCGTTCTCGATATCGCGTTTCATCGTTGAACGCTCGCGTTTCTGCGGGTCACCGTAGCCGCCGCCGGGGGTCTTGATCAGCACGCGGTCGCTGGCTTCGAGCTGAGTAACGATCTTGGAGCGAATTTCCTCGACGCGGCCGTCCTTGCGGCGGATTTCGGAGTAAGCGTAGCCGCCGGGGCCGCCGCCCAGCAGTCCGCCGGCCTGCGAGAAATGGCGCTCGCCGCGATGCGAGAATTTGACCGGGCCGTGCAGCACTTCGTATTCGCGGATGATGCCCACGCCGCCGCAGAATTCGCCGGCGCCGCCGTTGTCGTCGCTGCGCAGCTCGTTGCGGATCAGGCGGATCGGCGCTTCCATTTCCAGCGCCTCCTCGGGCATGCTCATGCCGTTGGTCATATCGGTGGCGATGCAGTCGATGCCGTCCTGGCCCTGCGCGCCGCCGCTCGCGCCGTTGATAAGATCGGTCACCACGAAGTTGCGGCCGTTGGGCCATTGTCCGCCGAAAGTCAGCACCAGCAGCGACGCCGCAGCGGGCGCAGCGAAGCGGTCGGGCAGGGCTTGGGCCAGCGCGCCGACGATGCACGAGGCGATGCGCTTCATCGGGTGGGTGCGGCCGTTGACCGGCGCGCCCACGCGCGGATTGACCAGCGAACCCTCGGGCAATTTGATTTTTACCGGGCGGAAGCAGCCGCCGTTGGTGGGAATGCTGGCGTCGGTGATGGCGCGCACGCCGTAGCACGCCGAGGAATACACGCCCGAAGGCACGATGTTGAGCGGGCCTTTCACCTGCGGGCTGGTGCCGGCGAAATCGAACTCGACTTCGCCGTCCTTGATGGTCACCGCGACCTGGATCTTGATGCGCTGGTCGAGATCGATGCCGTCGTTGTCGAGGTAATCGGCGTAGGTGAAGGTGCCCTGCGGCAGCTTGCGCAGCGCGTCGCGGGTCATTTTCTCGGAGCGGTTGATCAGTTCCTCGCACAGGCGCGAGACGAGACTGAAGCCGTAGCGCGCACCGAGTTCGGCCAGCCGCCGCACCGCAATTTTGCCGGCGGCGATCTGGGCGTTGAGATCGCCGGTCACCATGTCCGGCATGCGCGTGTTCTGGCGTATCAGCCGCATCAGGCCGTCGTCGATTTTGCCCTGATGCGCAAGCTGGATCGGCGGGATGCGCAGGCCCTCATGAAAAATATCGGTGGCGTTAGCCGCGGATGAGCCCGGAATGGTGCCGCCAAGGTCGATGTGGTGGGCGATGCTCGCGGTCAGCGCAACCACCCTGCCGTCGCCGATCACCGGGATGATGACCGCGATGTCGGGGATGTGCGTGCCGCCGAGATAGGGGTCGTTGAAAATATAAATATCGCCATCGCGCATGGCGGCGACCGGATAATTGCCGAGGATGGCGCGCAACGAATAAATCAGCGAGCCGAGGTGGCTGGGATTGGAGCGCGACTGCGCCACCGTGGTGCCGTCGGGCGTGAACAGGCAGCACGAGGCGTCCAGCGCTTCCTTGACGATGGGCGAGAACGAGCCGCGGATCAGGCTGGCCTGCATTTCCTCGGTGATGCTTTCGAGCTTGTAGCGCACCACCTCCATCAGGATGGGGTCGAGCGCGATCGCGGGTGTCTCGGTGGGACGGTTCATGTATTTATTGAACGCAGTATTAAGGAATCTCTGATCGGGTCGTCCCCGCGCAGGCGGGGACCCGGTAATGGTTCAAAGATCCTGGATTCCCGCTTTCGCGGGAATGGCAATCCATGCTTGGCCAGATGTTTCTCAAGTAAATTAACTTGCAGTCATCATGATATCACCGGTGGCAAGGCGTTTCGCGCGCCAGCCGGGCAGCACCAGCGTGGTGGTGTCGGTCTGTTCGATGATGGCTGGGCCGGCGATTTCGGCATCGGTCGGCAGTCCTTCGCGGTCGTAGACTTGCGCGGCGACATGGCCGGAGATGCCCGGCAGCAGCACACTGCGGCTGGCCTTGGCGCGCGCGCTGCCGCCGGCAGCGTCGCTTTCCTTTAAAGTGATGCCGCCGCCCGCGCGGTGCACCGAGCGCAGGTTGACGATGCGCGCCGGGCTTTCCGCGGCGTGGCCGTAGATGCGCTCGTGGGCAATCACGAAGTCGCGATAAAGCTGGTCGAGCATGGTTGCCGGATCGGCGGTGTCTATCGCCACTTCCAGATAGTACGACTGGCCGATGAAACAGACGTCGGCCGAGTAAGCGATGCGCACCTGGTCGGGCGCGACACCGTCGGTTTGCATCAGCGCGGCGCACTGCGCGTCGAGCGTTTTCAGTTGTGCCAGCACATCCGGCGCGCGCGCTTCATCGAAACGGCGGGTATAGGCAATGAACGATTCGTGCTCGACCGGCGCCGCCAGCAGTCCGATGGCGGAGAGCACGCCGGGACGGCTGGGGATGATGACGCGCGTCATGTACAGTTCCTGCGCCAGCGCGCAGCCGTGCAGCGGTCCGGCGCCGCCCAGCGCCACCAGCGCGTATTCGCGCGGATCGACGCCGCGGTTGATCGACATCAGGCGTATGCCTTCCGCCATCTGCGCGTTGACCACGCGGTGGATGCCGAGCGCGGCTTCCTCGACGCTGAGTTTCATCGGTGCGGCGATTTTGTCGCGTATCGCCTGATACGCCAGCGCCGGATCGAGCTTGAGCGCGCCGCCGGCGAAGTAGTCCGGATTGAGGTAGCCCAGCACCACCGAGGCATCGGTCACGCTGGGATCGGCCGCGCCGCGGCCGTAGCACGCCGGGCCGGGTTCGGAACCCGCCGACTGCGGGCCCACGCGCAGCGCGCCGGAGGCATCGAGCCAGGCAATGCTGCCGCCGCCCGAACCGATGGCGTTGACGTCGACCATGGCCACGCGCACCGGGTAGCGGTCGATCACGCCGTCGGCGCGTATCATCGGCGCGCCGCCGGAAATGAGCGCGATGTCGCAGCTGGTGCCGCCGATGTCGACGGTGATCAGGTTGTCCGCGCCGACGCGCTTGCCGACCATGGCGCCGCCAATGGCGCCCGCGGCGGGGCCCGACAGAAACATGCGCACCGGCCGCCTGCGCGCGACCGCCGCCGAGCACACGCCGCCGCGCGACTGCATGATTTGCAGCGGCGCCTTGACGCCGTCGGCGGCGAGATTTTTTTCCATGCCGGTGAGATAGGCGTCGAGCACCGGTTTCACATAGGCATCGAAAGCGGTGACCGCGGTGCGCTCGTATTCGCGGAACGCGGGATCGACTTCGGACGACAGCGAGACGTAGAGATCGGGATACAGCCCGGCGATGAGGTCGCGCGCGCGTTGCTCGTGCGCGGGGTTGAGATAGGAAAACAGGAAGCTCACCGCCAGCGCCCGGGCGCCCGCGGCTTTCAGTTCGGTTGCAGCCTGCTTCAGCGCGTCTTCATCGAGCGGCGTGATGACCTTGCCGGCGACGTCCAGCCGTTCGGGCACGCCGCGCCGCATGGCGCGCGCGGCCAGAAAAACCGGTGTCTGCGGTTTGAACACGGTGTCGTAGATCTCGCGCCGCGCGCCGCGGCCGATTTCGAGCACGTCGCGAAAACCCCCGGTGGCGATGATGCCGATGACCGCGCCCTTGCGTTCGAGCACCGCGTTGGTGGCGACCGTGGTGCCGTGTACGAAGCGTGCGATGGACGCAGGGCTGATGCCCCAGTGCTTCACCATGTACGCTAGCGCGTCGCGCACCGCGTCCGCGGGATTGGCGCGCGTGGTGGGAATCTTGAAACTCTGGAGCGTACCGTCGGCGTGGCGGCACACCACATCGGTGAAAGTGCCGCCGATGTCGATGCCGATTTCAAGTGCGGATGAGGGGGGCAATTATTATAACCTATTGATTTTATTCATTATTTTAATGAAAGGTGGGTGCCGGTATTTTAACCCAGGCTTGGCGGCGCGGGCGACAAAGCGGGGGAATCGCGAAAAATCAACGCTGATAACGTCGAAAACAAGGAACAGGATTAACAGGACAAAAGCAGGATTTACAGGACTTGTACGATCTGGAGTTTAATCCTGTAAATCCTGTCCATTTGTTTTTTACGTCAGCGATTCGCCAGTTCGAGCAGCGTCGCGGCCAGCACTTTGGCGCCCGCGGCGAGATCTTCGGGCTTGGCGTTTTCCGCTTCGTTGTGGCTCACGCCTTTTTCGCACGGCACGAAAATCATGCCGCTCGGGCAGATGCGCGCCATGTAATTTGCATCGTGGCTGGCGCCCGAGGCCAGCCGCATGTTGGGCAGTCCGAGTTCGCGTGCTGCGTTTTCCACCGCGCCGACAATCAGTGGGTCGAACACGCAGGGATTGTTGTGCAGCGTCGGCGTCACCCTGACCCTGCATTGCTGCGCCGTTTTTACCGCCAGCGGTTCGACCGCCTTGCCCAGCCGGTCTATGGTGGCGGGGTCGGGATGGCGCAAATCGACCGAGAACAGCACGTGGCTCGCCACCGAATTGGTCGAGTTGGGCGTCACCAGCATGCGGCCGACGGTGAAGCGCACGGTGTCGGCCGCATCGCGCGTGAGCTCGTGCAGCGCATTGATGATGGCCACCGCGTCGCGCAGCGCGTCCTGGCGCAGCGCGAGCGGGGTGGTGCCGGCGTGGTCGGTCTTGCCGAAGACTTCGATGTTGAACCAGCGCAGGCCCTGGATGCCGGTGACTACGCCTATGGTCTTGTTGGCGTTTTCGAGCAGCGGCCCCTGCTCGATGTGCGCTTCGACATAGGCAGCGGCGGGGGAATTGAATTCGCGCCGGGTGGCCTGCGGCGTGGCGGCGAGCGTGGCGGCGAGCGCGTCGCGCAGCACGATGCCCTCGTTGTCCCTGACGTCGAGAAAATCCGCGAGCGGGCGCTGCCCGGTGTAGACCGCCGAGCCCATGGTGCAGGGCGGGAAGCGGCCGCCTTCCTCGTTGGTCCAGGCCACCACCTCGATGGCGCGCTGCGTTTTCACGCCGGCGTCGTCTATGGCTTCGAGCGCTTCGAAGCCGGCGAGCACGCCGAACATGCCGTCGAAGCGCCCGCCGCGCGGCTGGCTGTCCATGTGGCTGCCGGTCATCACCGGCGGCGCCGCGGGATCGAGCCCTTCGCGGCGCACGAACAGGTTGCCGATGTCGTCGACGCCGATGGAAAAATTGCGCGCCTGCGCCCAGCTGATGAGCAGTTTCCTGGCGGCGATGTCTTCCGCGGACAGCGCGGCGCGGTTCACGCCGTTGCCGGGGATGGCGCCGATCTGCGCCATTTCCGCGTGGCGTTGCCACAGGCGCTGCTGATCGACGCGGCCAACCGCGTCCTGGTGCGCTTCCCTCATTCGATTCTCACGTTCGCGGCGCGCGCGACCTTGCCCCATTTTTCGATATCGCTTTTGACGCGCGCGGCAAGCTGGTCGGGACCGCCGGCCTGCACGAATCCGCCGACGGCGAGCAGGCGGTCCTTCACTTCCTGCGTAGCGAGCGCTTTCTGTACTTCGCTATCGAACTTGACGATGATCTCGCGCGGCGTGCCGGCGGGCATCATGATGCCGAACCAGGAGTCGGCCTCGAAACCCTTGAGCGACTCGCCTATGGTCGGCACCTCGGGCAGTGCCGGCGAGCGTTTACTGGAGGCTACGCCCAGCGCGCGTATGCGTCCCGATTTCACGTGCGGCAACGAGGAGGGGATGCTGTCGAAGAACAGTTGCACATTGCCCGGTATCAGGTCGGCAAGGCCCGGCGCGCTGCCTTTGTATGGCACATGCAGCGCGGTGAAGCCGCCCATCATCTTGAGCAGTTCCTGCTCGAGGTGGGACAGCGTGCCGTTGCCCTGCGAGGCAAAGACCAAGTCGCCCGGCCGCGCCTTGCCCAGCGCGACGAGTTCTTTGATGTTTTTAGCCGGCAGCGTGGGATGCGCAACCAGGATATGCGGCACGTTGCCGACCAGCGTCACCGGCAGCAGATCCTTTTCCAGGTTGTAGCCGAGTTTGGCATAGGTGCTCATGCCGATGGCGTTGGTGGTGACTGCCGCC
>CAKKQX010000260.1 GCA_919902235.1 Burkholderiales bacterium | reverse complement strand
GTGGGAGGTGCGGTACCCGGACTCATAAGGGGGTCTAGTAAAGCGCCCAGCGCCGTATGTTCATCGCGCGCTTGACGCGCTCGACGGCGAGCGCCATCGCCGCCGCGCGCGGCGGGATGCGTTCGCATTTGGCGCGCTCCAGCACTTCGCGGGTATTGGCGCGCAGTTTTTCCGCGATCGCCGCGAAAGCCGCGGTCTGGTTGTGGCCGCGGTATTCCATGGCGGCGCAGATCACGCCGCCGGCGTTGGCGATGAAGTCGGGCAGGCACACAATGCCTTTTTCATGCAGGGTCTGCTCGGCGCCAAGAGTGAACGGGATGTTCGCGCCCTGCAGCACGAGTTTGGTGTTGAGGCGCTGCACGTTGTCCTCGCGGATCACGTCGGGGCGGGCTGCGGGAATCCAGATGTCGCATTCAATATCGATGATCGCATCGGCGGCGAGCTTGCGGCCGCGCGGATGGTCGCAGACGTTTTTGCCGGCGGCTTTGAACGTGATGAGTTCGGCAACCGCAATGCCGTCCGGGTCGTGCAATGTGCCGGCGGAGTCGCTCGCCGCCACCAGCACGGCGCCCTCCGTGGCGAGAAAGCGCGCGGCGTGCCTGCCCACGGCGCCGAAGCCCTGCACCGCGACGCGCGCGCCTTGCAACCTGAGATTGCAGTAATCGACGGCGATTTCCGCGGCGTGGCGCAGGCCCCAGCCGGTGGCGCCGACCTCATCGAGCGGGATGCCGCCCAATTCCGGCGGCAGGCCCACTGCACGGCCGATCTCGTCCTTCACCCACGCCATGCAGCGCTCGTCGGTACCCATGTCGGGACCGCAGATGTAATCGGTTTCGTTGCGCAGCGCGGCGGCGAAGCCGCGCACCAGTTGCTCTTTCTGCGCAGCCGGCATGCGCGGGTCGGCGAAAATCACCGATTTGCCGCCGCCGTGGGCAAGTCCGGCAGCGGCGTTCTTGAGCGTCATCGCGCGCGCGAGACGAAAGCATTCCGCGGTGCTCACGTCGGGCGCCATGCGCAGGCCGCCGATCGCGGGGCCGGCGGCGACGTTATCCACCACCAGCACGCCTTTTAACTTGATGGACGGATTGTGGACGTGAATGATTTTTGCCGGACCGAGTTCGTCGGCGAATCTGAAAACGTCTTCCATCAGGCATGCTCCATCGTTATCGGCTATGGACGCAGTTGTACAGCGCGACCTGTTTGCAAGTACTGACGCTGATCAAGACACGGTCAGTGGGTTGCGCCGACTTTGAACGACGCCTTGTCCTGCGCGTCGAGCTGGGCCATCAGGCCGGTTTCCCAGGCGAGGTACTGTTTCATCGCTGCGCGGTTGCCGGCATGGCGGTCGTGCACGAAAAACAGATAGTCGATGCACTCGGCGTCGGGCGGCGCCTCGGGCGAGGCCGCGGTTGCGTAGCCGGCAGCGGTCCACGCCTTGAGGCCGTCCTCGAGAAGTTTTATGTCTTTGATGCCGGCGGCGATGAGTTCGGTCGCGGCCAAGCGCGCGACATCGGTCTCGTCGGCCACCAGCACGATGGTGCCTTTCGCGTTTTGGGCATCGGCCGCCAGGCGCGAACGTATGCTCCAGCGGCTGCCGGGAATGTGCGCCTTGCGAAAATGCATGCTGTGGCCGAGATCGAACACCGTGCAGCTGCCGGCATCCAGGGCGTACTTCAGGGCTGCGGCGGGAATTATCGCAAGATCGGGCAGGGCAGGCTGTGGTGCCGGCGCGCCCTTGAGCGGCGATTTCACGCCGTCTTGAAGCACGCAGGCGTCGCAACCGAGTTGCCTGAGCCAGCTCGCCACTACCGGCGCGCGTACCTGCTCGCCGCCGTCGATGAGCACGATGCGCGCGTTTCGCACGCCCACCCACTGGTCGGTCGCCTGTATGAGCTGGCCGCCGGGGGCGTGCACCGCGCCGGGAATCGAACCCACCTTGAATTCCTCCGGCGTGCGCACATCGCACAGGTAGGTGGTGCGCGTGGTGTCCTTGAGCCAGTCTTCGACCTCGGCGGCCGGCGCGGTTCTGATGTCAAAGCGTTCCATCAGCTTCTTTGCCGCGGCCTGTTGCGCGGGCAGGGCGGACGCATCGATCTGGTGTGGATATTTTTTGGTGGAACCGTATTCGAGCGGGTAATCGGCGAGATACCAGCCCTGGGTGCCGTTTTCCAGCGCATAAACCGGATTGGGCACGCCGAAGTTGATGAGGGTCTGCGCGCCGAGGATGGAGCGTGTGCGTCCGGCGCAGTTGACGATGATCTTGGTTTTGGGATTTTTGACCATCGAGGGCACGCGCAGCGGCAGCTCGGCGTTGGGCACGCAGGTCGAGCCCGGGATGGTCATTTTGTGGTGCTCGTTGACCGGACGGCCATCGAACAGCACGAAGTCATCGCCGGCCTGTTGCATGCGCGCCAGTTCCTGCGCCGTGATGCGCGGCGTGTTGTAAGCGTGCTCGACGAGTTCGCCGAAGGTCTTG
>CAKKQX010000259.1 GCA_919902235.1 Burkholderiales bacterium | reverse complement strand
TGTGGCGGGCGGCTTGTTTGTCTACATGTTCACCCTGACCCAGAACCGCTTCAAGATCGATGACGTGCTGGGCGTGTGGCCTTTGCACGGCCTGTGCGGCGCCTGGGGCGGTATTGCGGCAGGCATTTTCGGACTGAAAAGCCTGGGCGGCATCGGCGGCGTGACTTTCACGGCGCAATTGCTCGGCACCCTGCTGGGCATTGCCGTCGCCGTCATCGGCGGCACCTTGGTTTATGGGGTGCTGAAGGCAGTGGTGGGCATCCGCCTCGGCAAGGAAGAGGAATACGACGGCTCGGATCTGAGCATACACAAAATCCCCTCGACCTCGGAGCGTGAGGCGTGGTGATGCAATAGCGCGCGGCGATGGCGCGCGCTATTGCGCTAGAATGCACGGGAGTTTCATAGCCTGATGGAGTGGACCCCATGCGCTTATCCGCAAAATTGACAGGCAGCATTCTGCTTGTGGCAATCCTGTGTTCCGCACCGGCGGTCGCGGCGCCGGAGGCCGCGCGCAGTGCGGACAGCGTGAGGATTTACGATCCGGCCGATCTGAACCTGGGCCGCTACGAAATTCTCAGGCGCCTGTGGGTCGAGTCCTGGCGCAGCGCATTCGGCGTGCCGCGCCATGCGAGCGCCGACGCAGCAGTCGCGGAATTGAAAACCGCGGCTGCAAGCCTGGGCGCCGACGGACTGATCAATGTGGTTTGCGTGCCTGACCAGGGCTGGTGGTTGCGGAAAGAAAACGTTTTTTGCTACGCCCTGGCAATCCGCCTCAGAAAATAATTGCGCTCGGCCGAGTGCTGCTTTTTCAAAAATAAGCGGTGCCGGCCATCGCCATATTGCCGGCGGCATTGCCGGTCCATACTTCGGCAGTCGAACCATCCGCGGCGGGCTCGCCATTGATGGTGATGCGCTCGTCGTGGAACACCGGATGCAGCGCGCGATATTCGAGTTTTTTTACCGGGCGCGTTTCCTGCCTGCGGCACAGGTCGAGCAGCAGGATGGTCTGCAGCGGTCCGTGCACAACCAGTCCCGGGTAGCCTTCCTCGTGGCAGAAATCGAGATCGAAATGGATGCGGTGCGCGTTGAAGATCAGCGCGGAGAAACGAAACAGCACTACGGCATCCGGCGTGATTTCGCGGCGCCAGGCCGCCTGTTGCGGTGCCGCTTTGGCTGACGGTTTCGGATCGTCCGGCGCGGCCGCCTCGCGATAGACGATGTCATGCTCCTCGACCACCGCGATTGCGCCGCCGGCGAAAACGGAGTGGCGCACCGTGACAAACACCAGATTGCCGCTTTTGCCCTGCTTGGACTGAACGCTGATGATTTCGGAATCACGCCGCAGGGTTTCGCCGACTCTGAGCGCGCGCCTGAATTCGATGCGGCCGCCGGCCCACATGCGGCGCGGCAGCGGCACCGGCGGTAAGAATCCGCCGCGTTTGGGATGACCGTCCGGTCCGAGTTCTGCGGCGGGTTTCGCTTCCAGGAAATACAGCCAGTGCCAGCCGGGCGGGATAGCGTCGCCTGGCGCAGGATCGGGATCGCGGCGGTCCAGGGTTGCGGTAAGGGCGATGACCGGCCACGCCGTCGCCACATCCGATTTGTTTTCGGTTTTGCCTATCCAGCCGCGCAAATGATCCAGTGTGTTTGTCATGGGCTCTTTCCGCGTTTGTGTTGTGTGTTGCCAGGCAGGCGCAAACCGGCTTGACGGAAACGAGCCGCCGCAACCCGGTAGTTTATCAACTCTGCATGCCCCATCTGCGCACGGTTTTCAGCTCAATGTTGCGGAAAATGAAATTTTCGACCACCAGGCCGATGATGATCACCGAGAACAGGCCTGCAAACACGTTGGCGATCTCGAGTTGGTTCTTGTTTTCATAGATGAACCAGCCCAGCCCGCCCGATCCGGAGGATACGCCGAACACGAGTTCGGCCGCGATCAGCGTACGCCAGGCGAATGCCCAGCCGATTTTCATGCCGGTCAGGATCGAAGGAAAGGCGGCGGGGATCAGGATTTTCATCACGTAGCGGGGCCCGGAAAGCCCGTAGTTGCGCCCCACCATGCGCAGGGTTTGCGACACTGACAAGAAACCGGAGTGAGTGTTGAGGGAAACTGCCCACAATACCGAATGCACCAGTACAAAGATCAGGCTCGCATTGCCGAGACCGAACCAGAGTAATGCCAGCGGCAGCAGCGCGATCGCCGGTAGCGGATTGAACATGGAGGTCAGCGTTTCCAGCAGATCGTTGCCGACGCGCGAGGTGATGGCAAACGCAGTAAGAAGCGCCGCGAGGAACAGGCCGGCGGCGTAGCCCTGCAACAGGACTTTCACTGAAAA
>CAKKQX010000258.1 GCA_919902235.1 Burkholderiales bacterium | reverse complement strand
AAATCGGCATTTCATGGGTAACGCGCGCTGAATTGGAATTCGGTGTTGCCAAGAGCCAGCACCTCGAGAAAAACCAGGCAGCCCTCGACGAGTTCGTTTTGCCATTGGAGATTGCAAACTTCGATCGCGAAGCCGCCAGAATTTACGGGCGGGTTCGGGCAACGCTGGAAAAAAAGGGGACACCCATTGGCTCATTGGACATGATGATCGGGGCGCATGCCCTGGCCCTGGGCGTAACGCTCGCCACCAATAACACGAAGGAGTTTTCGCGTATCAAGGGGCTGAACATTGTTGACTGGCTGGCTTATCACCAGCGGATGTAAATTGACACAGTGCGGCGATTGAAAACTGATACACCGTTTTGAGAAGATGGCCGCATTTTGGAAGCGGCCGTGATCACAGACGAGGTGTATGTGGAAATTGAATTGCTGAGGAAACACGGCTTGATCAAGGCGGTGCGTGAAACGCACCCTACGCGCTGCAAAGAATGGCTGCAGCTTGTCGATCATGTTAAACAACAGCTTCGTCTTGAGCTCGCCAAACCGGAATGACATCTGTATGGAATGGATTGTGGCCGAGCATGACTAAGGCTGGCGGCGTACGTTTTGCCGCGCGCGGTACCAGACATGAACCCGCACGGCTGCTGGCGTAACGCGATAGACGATTACATGCCCAGTGTTTGCAATCGGGTGGCGGCGCTCACCGCGCCGGGCCGTGGGCACGCCAATTCCAGGGTGTTCGAGGATCAGATCGAGCGCGTGTTCTACGCGCGCTCGGACAAGCTGAGCGCTGCGCTGATCTTCGTCAGCGATGTGAGCAAGGGAATCAATATAGGCTTGTAGCGCCCGCGGCGCCCACTCAAGCCGCCTGGCGGCGCTTGCGGGCATGGGCAGCGTCGATCACGGCACGTGTTTGGCGCCGCACCTCGTCATGCGGTACATACCCATGCCGCTCCGCATCGCGCTCCGCGGCTATGCTTTCGTTTACTTCCAGTTCGCACAAATCGAAGCCATCCCGGAGCACAAAGCGCAGCATGACTTGCGGAGTGCGCTTGGCATCACGGGCGAGTTTTTCAAGGCGGCGCTGCTGCGTTGTGGAAAGTGCCAAAGACCGCATGCGGCTAGCTCCTCAGTTTTGATCAATAAAGCTGATTCTACCATCGAGCAGCATCGTCGTACCGGCAGAACGCACAAATCACGGCAACCGATTTTGTGCCGTTTTTGCCAACGGTGAGAATTTCCACCGCCGTGTGCCACTACTTTGGAAAGCAGCAGCAAGCAGGGTGCGCTCCGCGCACCATTCAGGGTGGTGCGTGAAACGCACCCTACGCGCTGAAGCGGGTATCGGCATAAGCGATATTTGACATATATCGGTAATGACGATATATTGCGTTTATCGACATCACCGATATCCGGAAATCATGCGCCATGTCCTGACCCACGCTGCCCAGCTTGGGCAGATTCTCAAAAGCCGAAGACGGGCCGTCAAACTCTCGCAGCGTGCGCTCGCCGCAAAACTGGCGATCAGCCAGAACCGACTGTCCGAAATTGAAGCCGACCCCGGCGCGCTCACGGTTGGGCGGTTTGTGGAACTGGCCAACATACTTGGGCTGGAATTGGTCATCCAGGACAGGCCGGCTCCCGGCCGCGCACAAAAAACGGAATGGTAGGCAATGGGCCGCAAATCCCGTGCGCGCGCACTATCGGTATGGATCAATGGCAGGCTTGCCGGCGAGTGGCGGCTTCCGGCGCGGGGCGATATGGAATTCCAGTACGACCCGGCCTGGGTTGAATCAGAAGCAGGGCGCCCGCTGTCGCTGTCCCTGCCCTTCAGTCTTGACAACGCGCCGATCAAGGGCCGGCCGGTCGACTGCTACTTCGACAACCTGCTCCCCGACAGCGAGTCCATTCGAAAACGCCTGCAAGGCCGCTTTCGTACAGCTTCGCGCAGTGCATTCGAACTTCTTGCGGCAATCGGACGCGATTGCGTGGGCGCGGTTCAGTTGCTTGCGCCCGGCGGGCAGCCGAAGGGCGCGAACACGACCAGCGCGAAACCGCTGACCGAGGCCGGGATCGAGGCGGCACTGGTCCACACGGTGTCGCGTCCGGGCCTGTCATCGCATTTTTCTGAAGATGACTTTCGCATCTCGATTGCGGGTGCTCAGGAAAAAACCGCGTTTCTGCGTCACAACGGCCGCTGGTGTCGCCCTCTGGGCGCCACGCCCACTACGCATATTTTCAAGCTGCCGCTGGGCCTGGTGGGCAACATACGGGCCGATATGACCGATTCGGTGGAGAACGAATGGCTTTGCGCGAGAATACTGGCGGGCTACGGGCTGCCCGTGGCACGTTGCGAGCTTGGCCGCTTCGGTTCCCAGAAAGTGCTGGTGGTCGAGCGATTTGACAGGCAGTTGCACTCGAGCGGGAAATACTGGTTGCGCCTGGTGCAGGAAGACTTCTGTCAGGCCACGGCGACACCTTCCTCGGGTAAATACGAGCGTGACGGGGGGCCGGACATGCTCGATATCGCCAGGATATTAAGGGGGTCGGTCAACCGGGATGGCGACCTGGCATGCCTGCTCAAGGCCCAGCTTCTGTTCTGGATGCTTGCCGCAACCGATGGGCACGCAAAAAATTTCAGCATCCGCATCCTGAACCAAGGGCGCTATCAGCTTACGCCGCTCTACGATGTCATCTCGGTCTGGCCGATCATCGGTCGCGGTGCAAAGAAGTTCCCGTGGCAAGACGCGAAACTCGCCATGTCGGTGCGCGGCAGGAACAAGCACTACCTGCTGAAGGATATCCAGCGCAGGCATTTCAATCAGGCCGCGATCCGCTGTGGCTTTGGCGAGTCGGCCGAGCCCTTGATAATCGAGATTCTGTCGGCAACTCCCGCTGTCATCGCCTCGGTACAGCAGAAACTGCCCAAGGGGTTTCCGCAGCATGTGCTCGACAGCATCTTGCATGGTCTGGCCGAATCCGCCAGGCGGCTTGAAGCCATGGCGGCAACGTGAACGCCGGCACGGGCGGGCAAAAAGACTTAGACAGTCCACTGCGATCTTCATAAAATGGCGCACCGGCGCGCGCCTCCTGCGCCCGCCTTGTCGCTGGCGATTCGTTGATCATGGTTGAGCTCGAAGAAAACCGTCCGAATGTGCAAGACAGCCTTGAGCGGGTAACCGAGCTGCTGCACAAGCACGAGCTGGTGGAGAATCTGGTCCACCGCCAGGAGGGGCCGCGGCAGGATCTGGTGGAGACACTGGTGCACAAGCTGCACCTGGTCGAACTGCAGAAACTGCTCGATCCGCTGCACCCGGCGGACGTCGCCTATATTCTCGAAGCGCTGCCGCTGCAGGAGCGGCTGATCGTGTGGGATCTGGTCAAGGCCGACCGCGACGGGGAAATCCTGCTGGAAGTCTCGGACGCGGTGCGCGAGACGCTGATCGCGCACATGGACGAGCACGAGCTGCTGGCGGCGACCGGGCAGCTCGATACCGACGAGATCGCCGATCTGGCGCCGGATCTGCCGCGCGAGGTCATCCAAGACGTTTTCAAATCGCTGTCGGCGGAGGAGCGCGAGCAGTTGCGGGCGGCGATGTCCTACCCCGAGGACTCGGTGGGCGCGCTGATGGATTTCGACATGGTCGAGATCCGGGATGATGTGACGCTGGAAGTGGTGCTGCGTTATTTGCGGCGCCTGGACGAGATGCCAGATCACACCGACCAGTTGTTCGTAGTTGATCGCGAGGACTACCTGAAGGGGCTGCTGCCGATCAACCGGCTGCTGGTGACCGACCCGGAGGCCCTGGTGGCCGGGGTCATGGAGAAAGACGTGGTCAAGTTTCATCCGGCGGACGAGGCGCAGGAGGCGGCGGCGGCGTTCGAGCGCTACGACCTGGTGTCGGCGCCGGTGGTGGATGGCGAGGGCAGGCTGGTAGGACGGATGACGGTGAACGCGGTGGTCGACTATATCCGCGAGTCCCAGGACAGCGAGATGCTGTCGGCGGGCGGGCTGAAGCAGGAGGAGGATCTGTTCGCCTCGGTGTGGAAGAGCGTGAAGAACCGCTGGACGTGGCTGGCGATCAATCTGGTGACCGCCTTCATTGCCTCGCGCGTGATCGGCGTGTTCGAAGAGTCGATCGCCAAGCTGGTGGCGCTGGCGGCGCTGATGCCCATCGTGGCCGGCATCGGCGGCAACTCCGGCAACCAGACCATCACCATGATCGTGC
>CAKKQX010000257.1:8380-19418 GCA_919902235.1 Burkholderiales bacterium | reverse complement strand
TTGTGCGGCTCGAAACGCACCCATTTGTCGCCGTCCTTGACTTCAACCGGCCGTAAGATGCGGATAAATTTTTTCGGCGCGTTCTGTTCCTCAATTCCGGCGGATTGCAGCAGGAATACGAAAGGGCCGGCGCTGCCGTCCATGATGGGCACTTCCGGCGCGGTGACATCGACATAAGCGTTGTCGACCCCCAGCCCCGCCAGCGCCGACATCAGGTGCTCGACCGTGGACACGCGCACTCCGCCCTTTTCCAGACAAGAAGACAGGCGGGTGTCTCCTACCGCATAGGGTTCGGCCGGGATTTCGACCGGCTGCGGCAGATCCACGCGACGAAACACGATGCCGGTGTCGGGAGCAGCCGGACGCAGGGTCAGATAAACCTTCTGACCCGTATGCAGGCCGACCCCCGTGGCGCGAATCATGTTCTTGAGCGAACGCTGCTTAATCACGGGTAATCATCGGGTAACTTGCTGATTTTTAAAAAATTAACCGGGCAATTTTAACATGTGGCGCTGTTGCCGTGCAAAAAAATTGTAACGAATCGTTGCCCGTCGGCATGTGCGGCGGCGGCGACATGCCGCAGCCGCAATGCCAGCAACGCTCCGGGGCGCCACAAACAATAATCGCAGTTCGCTAGTCTGCCTGCTTGCGCAAAAAAGCCGGGATGTCGAGCATCTCCACACCCTGCTGCCGCATCGCTTCTATGGTTGCGTCGCGGTTGCGCCGCCGTATTACCGCCGGTTGCTCGAGCGCATCGTAGTCGACATCCACCGGCGCATTGTCGGTACCCGTGCGCTGCACCACCGAGAGCGGTTTCGACTGCTGGCGGATCGGCTTGCCCAGACCGGTTGCCACTATGGTCACCCGGATACTGTCTTCCAGGCTTTCGTCGTACACGGTGCCAACAATCACGGTGGCCGACTCGGCGGCGAAGGCCTTGATGGTCTCCATCACGTCGTACATCTCCTGCAATTGGAACGTGGCCTTGCTGGCAGAGATATTGATCAACACGCCGCGCGCATCGGAAATATTGACATCCTCGAGCAGCGGGCAGGCGATCGCCTGCTCGGCCGCCGCGCGGGCGCGATCGGGACCGGCCGATTTGGCAGACCCCATCATCGCCATGCCCATCTCCGCCATCACCGTGCGCACGTCGGCGAAGTCGACGTTGATCATGCCCGGGCAGCTGATGATTTCCGCAATGCCGGCAACCGCGCCGTGCAGCACATCGTTGGCGGCCCTGAAAGCTTCATCCAGGGTAACCTGGGCGCCCAGCACCTGCATCAGCTTGTCGTTCGGAATCACAATCAGCGAATCGACGTACGGCGCGAGCGCATCCAGGCCCTCCTGCGCGATGCGCTGGCGCTTGCCCTCGAACGCAAACGGCTTGGTCACCACCGCCACCGTCAGAATGCCCATCTCCTTCGCCACCTCCGCCACCACCGGGGCAGCGCCAGTGCCGGTGCCGCCGCCCATGCCGGCTGTCAGGAACAGCATGTCCGCGCCGCCGATCATCTCCGCGATGCGTTCGCGGTCCTCGAGCGCCGCCTGGCGGCCGATCTCGGGGTCGGCGCCGGCGCCCAGTCCCTTGGTAACGCCCGCACCGAGCTGCAGCTGAATTTTGGCCTGGTTGCGCTTCAGCGCCTGCGCATCGGTGTTGGCGCAGATGAATTCCACGCCTTGCACGCCCTGCGTGATCATATGGTCTACTGCGTTGCCGCCGCAGCCGCCGACACCAACTACCTTGATTACCGCTTCCTGGGTTTGCGCATCGATAAGCTCAATCATATTGACCTCCTGTTATTACAATCAAAAAGTGGAAAAACAAAATCGACCCGTTTGTATTCATGCCCCGCTTCCTCAAAGCCGCCCTAGAAATTCCCCGTAAACCAGTTTCTCATCCGTTCCAGCAACTGCTGGAACGAGTTGATCTGCATCCGCGCCAGCTGCTGCTGGCGCTGCTCCTGCATGCCGGACAGCAGCAGGCCAACCCCGGTCGAATAGCGCGGGTTGCGCACCACCTCGGCGAGTCCGCCGCTGTAATTGGGCTGGCCGATGCGCACCGGCATATGAAAAATTTCCTCGCCAAGCTCGACCATCCCCTGCATGGCGCTTGAGCCGCCGGTCAGCACTATTCCGGAAGAGAGCAGTTCTTCGTAGCCGCTGCGCCGCAACTCCGCCTGCACCAGCGAGTACAGTTCCTCGACGCGCGGCTCGATCACCTCCGCCAGCGTTTTGCGCGATAGCTCGCGCGATCCCCTGTCGCCCACGCCCGGCACTTCGATCATCTCTTGCGGATCGGCGAGCTGGGACAGCGCGCAGCCGCGCTTGATCTTGATATCGTCGGCATCCTTGGTCGGCGTTCTCAGCGCCATTGCAATATCGTTGGTAATCTGATCACCCGCGATCGGAATTACCGCGGTATGCCGGATCGCACCGTGGGTAAACACCGCGATATCAGTGGTGCCGCCGCCAATGTCGACCAGACACACGCCAAGATCCCTTTCGTCGTCGGATACCACGGCCATGGCCGAGGCGAGCGGCTGCAGGACAAGATCGCGCACTTCCAGACCGCAGCGACGCACGCACTTGATGATGTTCTGGGCGGCCGATACCGCCCCGGTTACGATATGCACCTTGACCTCGAGCCGCACGCCGCTCATTCCGAGCGGTTCGCGCACGTCTTCCTGGCCGTCGATGATGAATTCCTGATTGAGAATGTGCAGAATCTGCTGGTCGTTCGGGATCTGCACCGCCTTGGCGGTCTCGATCACGCGATCGATGTCCATCTGCGCGACTTCCTTGTCCTTGATCGCGACCATGCCCTGGGAGTTGAAGCTCTTGATATGACTGCCGGCAATTCCCGTGTAGACCTCGCGAATTTTGCAGTCGGCCATCAGTTCCGCTTCTTCAAGCGCGCGCTGAATCGCGTTCACCGTGGTTTCGATGTTGACCACCACGCCCTTCTTCAACCCGCGCGAGGGATGGCTGCCCATGCCGATGATTTCGAACCCGCCTTCCGGCTTGATCTCGGCGACGATGGCCGCGATCTTCGAAGTGCCTATGTCCAGCCCAACGATCAGTTTCTTATTTTCCCTGGCCTTGCTCATGCTGCCCCTCTTTTTCCCCTGGGTTCTATTTTTTCGCGCTGTAATTCCGGAATGCGCACCGCGAATCCGTTGCCATACCGAAGATCGACGTATTCAATGCGACGTTGCAACTGGCCCAGGGTGCGTTCATATGACGCGACGAATTTTGACAGCCGCGCTTCTATCTGCTCGCGACCAAGTTCAATCGTTGGCCCGTCCTCGAGCCGGATCTGCCATGCCCGGCGCGGCGACACCTGCACCTGCGCCGGCACCTTGTCGATCGCCGCCAGGCTGCGCCGGAAATATTCGTACTGGATCGTGATCTCTTTCGCCGTTCCGGCAGGACCGACGAAGACCGGCAGCCGGGCGTCATATGCAGCCTCAAACACTTCGCCATAAATATTGACGAGCGCGAGGCTGCTCCAGCGCGCCAGCGGCACCTGCTCTTCAAGCACAACCTCCAGCCGGTCCGGCCACTGACGGCGGACATGGGCTTTTCTGACCCATGGCAGCTTTTCAAAAACAACCCTGGCTGCATTGAGATCGAGCGTGAAGAAATTACCTTTGAGCTCGCGTTTGACGACGCTTTCAATCTGTTCCTGCGTTACCTGCGCAAGCGGACTGCTTATCCGCACTTCCCGCAGCGGGAATACCGGCAACCGGATCACATAAAAGAAAGCGCCACACAGCACCAGCAATGCCGCCGCTGCAAACAGCAGATTGGCTGCCGCATTCAGGGTGTGCGGTTTATCCCACATGCGCCGACTCCAGAATGCCCAGCACCAGATCCTCGAAAGCCATGCCCCGGGCGCGCGCCGCCATCGGCACCAGACTGTGATCCGTCATGCCGGGTATCGTATTGACTTCCAGAAACCACGGCTTGGCGCCGCCGTCGAGCATCAGGTCAAGCCGCCCCCAGCCGCTACAGCCCAGCAGCCTGAACGCCGCCAGCGCCTGTTGCTGGATTGCCTGCTCCTGCGCGCGCGGCAGTCCGCACGGGCAGTGATATTTGGTTGCATTGCCGAAGTACTTGTTCTGGTAGTCGTAGTTACCCTGCGGCGCCTCGATCCGCACCAGCGGCAGCGGCTCGTCGCCGAATATGCCCGCGGTAAGTTCCATGCCTTCGATGAACTGCTCGGCTACTACGACATCGTCGCACTCGCGAGCGAGTTCGAACGCCGCATCGATCTTCTCGACTGAAGTTACCTTGGATACGCCTATGCTCGATCCTTCACGCGACGGCTTGACGATCAGCGGCAACCCCAGCGCGGCCGCCAGTGCCGTGTGGTCTGTTGCCGCATCAAGCAGCGCATAACGCGGCGTAGGTATGCCGCTGGCAAGCCAGATGAGCTTGGTGCGCCATTTGTCCATTGCCAGCGCACTCGCCATCACACCGCTGCCGGTATAGGGGATGCCCAGATACTCAAGGGCGCCCTGCACCGTGCCGTCCTCGCCGAAGCGTCCGTGCAGCGCGATGAAAGCGCGATCGAATTTCTGCGCGAGCAACTGCTCCAGGCCCTGTTCGCGCGGATCAAAGGCATGCGCATCGACGCCTTTTTTCCTGAGCGCGCCAAGTATCATGTGGCCGCTCTTCAGAGAAATCTCGCGTTCCGCGCTGCGACCGCCCATCAGAACAGCGACCCTGCCGAAAGCGGAAAGCATGCTCATGTGCGCTCTCCAATGATTCTCACTTCCCGCTCCAGCACGATGCCGAACTCCTGTGCCACGGTGTGTTGCGCGAGATCGATCAGCGCTTCGATATCCGCTGCGCGCGCGCCACCGAGATTGACAATGAAGTTGGCATGTCTGCGCGAAATTCCGGCGCCCCCGATGGCGTGCCCCTTAAGACCACAGGCTTCGATCAGCCGCGCCGCGTGATCGTCCGGCGGGTTGCGGAAAACTGAGCCGGCATTGGGCTGTTGCAATGGCTGGCTGGCGATGCGCTTTGATATTAACTCTCTGATTTTAATCAGAGATTTATTCCTGTCGCCACGCCCAACACGGAATATCGCCGCCACGAACCACTCTTCGCTACCGCCGTGCTTATCGACGATATCTGCAGGCGCAACCGTGGGTATCTGGCGGCAGCGTTTTGCCACCGAGCGATAACCTATCCTGTAGTGCTGCGGCGTGAACTGATGCAGCGCACCGCTTCGGTCTACCGTATTTACCCCGACCACAAACTCCCAGGTTTCGCCGCCGTAGCAACCGGCGTTCATCGCCAGCGCGCCTCCGACCGTGCCCGGTACGCCAGCCAGAAACTCCGCTCCCGCCAGACCGTGCATGGCAGCGAACCGCGCCACCCTGGGGCTGGCCACGCCGGCTTCGGCATAAATTTCGCCGTGCTCCGCGCTTTCCCGTTCCAGACGGATTTCACGCAGTGCCCGGTGCGTGAATACCACCGTGCCGCGTAAACCGCCGTCGCGTACCAGCAGGTTGCTGCCCAAGCCGACAAAGTGCACCGGCTCGCTGTCGGGCAACGCGCCCAGAAACGCCTGTAAATCGGCCAGGTCCGCGGGCAGGTAGGCGCGGTCGGCGATGCCGCCCGCACGCCAGCTCACGTGGCGGGCCATCGGCTCCTTAAATCTCATTTCTCCGCGCAAACGGGACTCGGTCTGCATCGCTTTACTCACGATTTTCATGCCCGTCGGCAAAGGCGAAGCAACGCGGGCGGAAGAATAAAAACTTCTTCTGCGCGACGGCTGTGTACTCCGCATTTGCGTCTCTACCTTCATCCTTCATCCTTCATCCTTCATCATTGCCAATACCGCCGGCACATTGCCGATGGAGCCGGCGCCCATCGTCAGCACCACATCTCCATTGCGCGCGATGGCGTGGATTGCCGCCGGCAGTTCTGCAATGCCCTCGGCAAAAACCGGCTCGACTTTGCCCTGCACGCGTACCGCGCGCGCCAGCGCCCGGCCATCTGCGGCGACAATGGGTTGTTCGCCCGCCGCGTAAACTTCGCTCAATACCAGAGCGTCGGCAGTCGACAACACTTTTACAAAGTCCTCAAAGCAGTCGCGTGTGCGGGTATAGCGGTGCGGCTGGAATGCCAGCACCAGTCGCCGCCCCGGGAATGCGCCGCGCGCCGCTTCCAGCGTCGCGCTCATCTCCGTGGGATGATGGCCGTAATCGTCCACCAGGGTGAAACTGCCGCCTGCGGCAAGGCCGACCTCGCCGTAATGCTGAAAACGCCGGCCGACGCCCTTGAACTCGGCAAGCGCCTTGACGATTTTTGTGTCCGCGACACCCACTTCCATCCCGACGGCAATGGCAGCCAGCGCGTTGCGCACGTTATGCAATCCCGGCAGATTGAGCGTGATTGCAAGGTCAGCGGGCGCTTTGCCGTTGGCCTGGCGCACGACGCGGAAATTCATCTGCCCGCCGTCGTGCCGGATGTCGACTGCCCGGATCTGCGCTTCAGGCGACAAGCCGTAGGTGGTGATGGGCTTGGTCAACCGGGGCATGATCTCGCACACGTTGGCATCATCTATGCACAGCACCGCCATGCCGTAGAACGGCAGCCGCTGCACAAAATCGACGAATGCCTGCCTGAGCTTGTCTAGCGAGTGGTCGTAGGTCTCCATGTGGTCCATATCGATATTGGTGACCACGGCTAATACCGGCTGCAGGTACAGGAAGGAAGCGTCGGATTCGTCGGCTTCGGCCACGATGAATTCGCCGCTGCCCAACTTGGCGTGCGAACCGGCACTTGTCAGCCGGCCGCCGATCACAAAGGTCGGGTCCAAGCCGCCTTCGGCCAGCACGCTTGCGGCAAGGCTGGTGGTGGTGGTCTTGCCGTGGGTGCCGGCAACCGCAATGCCCTGCCTGAGCCGCATCAGTTCGGCCAGCATCAGCGCGCGCGGAACGACAGGAATATGCTTTGCGCGCGCCGCGGCCACCTCCGGATTAGCTTCGCCTACAGCGCTGGATATCACTACCGCATCAGCGGCTGCAATCTGCTCCGCTGCATGGCCTATGAACACTTTCGCGCCGAGCGCCGTCATGCGGCGCGTTGCAGCGTTATCGGCAATATCCGAGCCGCTCACCTCATAACCGAGGTTGAGCAGCACTTCGGCGATGCCGCTCATGCCCGAGCCGCCGATGCCGACGAAATGCACATGTTTGACCTTGTGTCTCATCACCCAAAAACCTTTGCCATGCAGCGCATAGAGAAAAATACTCCAGCCGACGTTTGAGTCATGCCTTCCCCGCGTGCCACATGCCCTCCGCGGCCGATGTTTCTCATCACACCGCGAGTTCCATGCATATTTTCGCCACCGCCTGTGTTGCATCGGATTTGCCCGCCGCACGCGCCCTGCTGCTCATGGCCAGCAGTTTGTCGCGCGTGAACTCGCCGAGCAGCCGCGCCAGTCTCTCCGCTGAAAATTCGGACTGCGGAATCAGCACCGCCGCCCCGCGCTCGGATAAAAAACGCGCGTTGTACGTCTGATGATCGTCGACCGCATGCGGTAGCGGCACCAGCACGCTGGCAACGCCGGCGGCGGCAATCTCTGCAATGGTGGAAGCGCCGGCGCGGCATATCACAAGATCGGCAGCGGCGTAGCGCGCAGCCATGTCATCGATGAACGGCAGCAGTTCCGCCGCAACGCCGGCACGGCGGTAATTTTCACGCAGCGCTTCGATGTGCGCAGCGCCGGATTGATGCGTCACCGCCGGACGCTCGCGCTCGGGCAATTGTGCCAGCGCCAGTGGCACGATGTCGTTGAGCACGCGCGCGCCCAGACTGCCGCCGATGACCAGCAGGTTGAGCCGTCCCGAGCGCGCGGCGTAACGCGCTTCCGGCGCACCCAGCGCGGTGATATCAGCGCGCACCGGATTGCCGGTCCAGATCGCGGCAGCCGATGCCCTGAAAGCATCGGGGAAAGCCACCAGCACGGTGTCGGCAAGTCTGGCCAGCACGCGATTGGCCAGCCCGGCAATTGCATTTTGCTCGTGTATCGCCAGCGGACGGTTGAGAAGGGAAGCCATCAAGCCGCCGGGAAATGCGATATAGCCCCCCATGCCGAGCACCACATCCGGGCGGTGCAGGAAAATCGCCCGCGCGCTTTGCCAGAAAGCAATCAGCAGGTTGAGCGGCAGCAATGCCATGCGCAGTAATCCTTTGCCGCGCACGCCGGAAAAGCGCACCCACGCCATGGCATAGCCCTTGGGCGGCACTACCTGCGCCTCCATGCCGGTCTTCGCACCCAGCCATACGATATTCCAGCCCTGTGCGCGCAAGTACTCGGCAACCGACAGCGCCGGAAAGATGTGGCCGCCGGTGCCGCCTGCCATGATCATGATCGTTCTGTGGCCCATGCTTTTCTTCATACCGTGAACCCGCGCATCAATTGCCTGTTTTCCCAGTCGATTCGCAGCAACACCGCAATCGCGCAGCAGGTTGCCGCGATCGCGCTGCCGCCGAAGGAAAGCAGCGGCAGGGTAAGCCCCTTGGTCGGCAACACGCCCATGTTCACGCCCATGTTGATAATTGCCTGCACCCCTATCCATAGCCCGATGCCGTGCGCCACCAGCGCCGGGAAATACCTTTCCAGGGAGGCTGCGCGGCGGCCAATGGCAAATGCCCGCATCACGATCCACGCAAACAGCAGAACGATCGCGATGACACCGGCGAACCCGAGTTCCTCCGCGATCACCGCCAGTAGAAAATCGGTGTGTGCCTCCGGCAGATAAAACAGCTTTTCAACACTGCCGCCCAATCCCACGCCCAGCCATTCGCCGCGGCCGAAGGCGATCAGTGCATGTGACAACTGATAGCCCTTGCCATAGGGATCGGCCCAAGGATCCATGAAGCCGATCACGCGCTGCATGCGGTAGGGAGAAAACCAGATCAGGAGCAGAAAACCGATCACCAGCATCACGATCAGCCCTGCAAACAAGCGCCAGTTCATCCCCCCCAGGAACAGAATGCCCATCGCAATCACGGTAATTACCGCAAACGCGCCGAAATCCGGCTCGCGCAGCAGCAGCCCCCCGGTCAGCAGCATCACCGCGAGCATGGGGAGGAAGCCTTTGCGCAGACTGTGCATGTAAGCGGCCTTGCGCGCCGTGTAATCAGCGGCGTAGATCACCACAAACAGCTTCATCAGTTCCGACGGCTGCAGATTGATGAAGTGCAGTGACAACCAGCGCTGGCTGCCGTTGACTTCGCGCCCGATGCCGGGAATCAGCACCAGCGCCAGAAGGATCAAACCGAACATGAAGAGGTACGGCGCCGACTGCTGCCACGCCCGCATCGGCACCTGGAAAGTAATCACGGCCAGCACGATGCCAATGACGATGAATGCGCCATGGCGCAGCAGGTAGTACATCGGCTGCTGCCCGGTTGCCCTGCTGCCCTCGGCAATTGCTATCGAGGCCGAATAGACCATCACCAGTCCCAACCCCAGCAGCAGGACACTGAGCCACACCAGCGTCTGGTCGTAATCCGGGAGTGGCGCGCGCTGCTTGATATCGTTGTACCGCATCGCTAGTTCCGGCCTTCCGCAAACTGCTGCACGGCATGCACGAACACCTCGGCGCGGTGCACGTAATTGCGAAACATGTCGTAGCTCGCGCAGGCCGGAGACAGCAGCACGGCATCTCCCGGCCGGCTCGCATGAAATGCTTTTTCCACGGCTTCCCGCATGTTGCCCGCGCGCGTCAAAGGCACGCCGCAGCTGCCCAGCGCCAGTGAGATCGCATCGCTGTCGCGTCCGATCAGCACCACTGCGCGCGCATGTGCCGCAACCGCCGGCGCGAGCGGTGAAAAATCCTGGCCCTTCCCGTCACCGCCCGCGATCAGTACCACTTTCTGCGCCATGCCATTCAATGCCGCCACCGTGGCGCCGACATTGGTACCCTTGGAATCGTCGTAAAACGTGACGCCGCTGACATCCATGACCCGTTGCATGCGATGCGGCAGGCCTTTGAATTGGCGCAACGCGTCGAGCAGCGGCGCCACGGGCAGATCGAGCGAGCGCACAAGCGCCAATGCCGCAAGCGCGTTGGCGGCGTTATGCAAACCCGCCACCGGCAATTCTTCCACCGGCAGCAGCAAGCGTGTTCCTTGCGCCAGGGATTGCCGGCCGCGCGTGCGGCTAAGCCCCCATTCGGCATCATTCGCCGGGCTGCCAAGGCCGAACGTTGCGGTCGCGCGGCCGGGCTGCGCCATGGCCATGCTGCGGGGATCATCCCGATTGAGCACCTGCACCCCGCCGCCGGCAAAAACCCGCTCTTTCGCCGCGGCATAGTCGGTGAGACTGTCGTAGCGGTCCAGGTGATCTTCAGTCAGATTGAGCATCGCGGCCGCGTCGGGCTCCAGGCTCTGCGTGCTTTCCAGCTGAAAGCTCGAAAGTTCGAGCACAAAAACCTGCGGCGCGGTTTTCCCATCCTCAATCGCAGTCAATGCATCGAGGACCGGAAGTCCTATGTTCCCGGCAACCACGGTTCGCAACCCTGCGGCGCGGCACATATCGCCAGCCATTGTGGTAACCGTGCTTTTGCCGTTGGATCCGGTAATTGCGACCACCTTGGGCCTGCCTATCGCATGGAGTCTCTGCGCGAACAACTCGATATCGCCTACAACCGGCACGCCGCGACCGACGGCGTCCGTCACCAGAGGTTCGCGGCGATCGACTCCCGGGCTGATCGCAATCATGTCGGCATCACAAAAATCATTCTCGTCAAATCCGCCGGTTGTCACAGCAACTTGCGGCAATTCATTCGCCAGCACAGCCGCGTGCGGCGGCTTGCCGCGGCTGTCGGCGACATGCACAACTGCACCCTGGCGCACCAGCCAGCGCGTCAGCGACAGTCCTGTGTCACCGAGACCGAGCACCAAAATCTTGCTTCCCTTCAGATCCAAGCCGTTCAACGCAATTTCAATGTGGATAATCCGACCAGCACCAGCATCATCGTGATGATCCAGAAGCGGACTACCA
>CAKKQX010000257.1:0-8280 GCA_919902235.1 Burkholderiales bacterium | reverse complement strand
GTGGATAATCCGACCAGCACCAGCATCATCGTGATGATCCAGAAGCGGACTACCACCTGATTTTCCTTCCAGCCTTTCAGTTCATAGTGGTGATGCAGCGGCGCCATGCGGAAAATCCGCTTCCCGGTAAGCTTGAAAGACGCCACTTGCAGCATCACCGACAGCGTCTCGACCACAAACACGCCGCCCATGATGAACAGCACGATCTCCTGCCGCACGATGACGGCAATGGTGCCGAGTGCGGCGCCCAGCGCGAGTGCCCCGACATCGCCCATAAACACTTCCGCCGGATAAGCGTTGAACCACAAAAAAGCCAGGCCCGCGCCCGCGATCGCGCCACAGAACACGGTGAGTTCGCCGGCGCCGGGGATGTAAGGGAAACCGAGATATTTCGAAAACACCGCATTGCCGGCAACGTAGGCGAATATTCCAAGGGCGCTGCCGATCATCACGGTCGGCATGATTGCCAGCCCGTCCAGTCCGTCGGTCAAATTGACCGCATTGCTGGTGCCGACAATCACGAGATAGGTCATGACGACGAAGCCGATCGCGCCGAGCGGGTACGTCACATTCTTGAAAAACGGCACAATGAATTCGGTCTGGGCCGGCAGATTGGTGGAAAACGCGATATAGCAGGCGGCCGAAACCCCGATCACCGACTGCCAGAAGAACTTGGAGCGCGCCGACAGTCCCTTGGGATTACGATCGACGACTTTTCGGTAGTCGTCCACCCAGCCGATCGCGCCGAAACCCAGGGTCACCCAAAGCACGATCCATATCAGGCGGTTTTGCAGATCCGCCCACAGCAGGGTGGTGAAGATTATCGCGACCAGAATCAGCGCGCCGCCCATGGTCGGCGTGCCGGCCTTGGACAGATGCGATTGGGGGCCGTCATCGCGCACCGCCTGCCCGATCTTGTACGAGGTCAGCCTTCTGATCATGCCCGGCCCGACGACGAAAGTGATGACCAGCGCAGTAAGGCAGGCCAGCACCGCACGCAACGTGATGTAATTGAACACGTTGAATGCACGAATGTCCTTGGACAACCACTGGGCGAGTTCTAGCAGCATCGTTCACTCCGGTTTGCGCCCGGGGAGAGAAAAGAAAGGCTGCCGGGACGGGAAAGCAGGCGGTTCACGGCGTTTCCTCCGCTCGTCTTTCACTTCTCGCTTCTCCCTCCAGGGCAAACGCCTTGACGATGCGTTCCATTTGCATGAAACGAGAGCCTTTGACCAGCAAGGTGACATCGGGAGCCAGCGTGTTCTCGACCTCGGCCAGCAGTTCCTCAATGCGCGGAAAATGGCTTGCCCCCTTGCCGAAAGCCCGCACGGCATGCGCCGCAAGCTCGCCAAACGCGAACAGACGCCCAATGCCGGCCTCGCGTGCGCAAACGCCGATCTCGGCATGCAACGCAGAAGCGCCCGGACCCAGTTCGCCCATATCCCCCAGCACCAGCAGCGTCCTGCCGGGGGCCTGCGCCAGCACTGCAATTGCCGCGCGCACGGATTCCGGATTGGCGTTGTAGGTGTCATCGATGAGCGTTGCGCCGTGCATGCACGCCGTTTTCTGCAATCGCCCCTTGACGCCGGAAAAACGCGACAATCCGGCGCCAATCGCGTTCGGCGCGACGTCGAGCGCCGCTGCGGCGGCACTCGCCGCCAGCGCATTCCTGACGTTGTGCAAACCCGCCGCCCTGAGCGTTGCGCTCACCTTGCCGCGCGGAGTCTTTACGACAATTTCGCTTTCCAGATAGCGCAGCCGGTAGGTCGCGGTAACGGCTGCCGGCTGCTCAATCCCGAACTCGATTTGTTTTTTCCCGCTGGCGAGGCTGCGCCACAGCGCCGAGAACTGCTCGTCCGCGTTGATCACCGCCGTGCCATCGGCCTTCAACCCCTCGAATATCTCGCCCTTGGCACGTGCAATAGCTTCTTCCGACCCGAGGAATTCGATATGCGCATGGCCGGCGTTGTTGACCAGCGCGACATCCGGCGCCGCAAGCTGTGTGAGGTGGCGAATCTCACCCGCGTGATTCATGCCCATCTCGATCACCGCGTAGCGGTGCTCGGGACGCAGTTCAAGCAGCATCAGCGGCACGCCGATGTCGTTATTGAGGTTGCCGCGCGTGGCCAGCACGCCGGACCCGGAATCCGCGATCCGGGATTCGGCCCGCACAGCCTCGCGCAGGATCCCCGCCAGCATTTCCTTGACCGTCGTCTTGCCGCTGCTTCCCGTCAAAGCCACCAGCGGCAGCGTGAACTTGCCGCGCCAGTACGCCGCCAGACGGCCGAGCGCATGACGCGTATTTTTGACGATCAGCAACGGCAACCCGGTCGCCGCCTGCCCCTCCTCCACCATCGCCGCCACCGCCCCTGCCGCTGCCGCCTGTGCGATGAAACGATGACCGTCGAAACGTTCACCTTTCAGAGCGACAAACAAATCGCCGCGCCTGATCGACCGGCTGTCGGTGTTTACCGCATCGAACACCGCATCGCCGCCGCGGATACCGCCATCGATTGCGCGTGCCGCCTCGGCAATGCCCATCATCGCCATATGCTCCTCAATGCAGCCCGTGCTTTGGCGGCATCGCTGAACGGATGTTTGACGCCGCCGATCTCCTGGTAACGTTCGTGACCTTTTCCCGCGACCAGCACGATGTCGCCGCGGCGCGCCATGGCGACTGCCTGCTTTATCGCCTGCGCGCGGTCGGGCACGATCGCGTATTCCGCTTCAACGCCTTCCAGGATGTCGGCAATGATCGCCATCGCATCCTCGCTCCGCGGGTTATCGCTGGTAATGATCACGCTGTCGGCGAACCGCGTTGCGATGCCGCCCATCAGCGGCCGTTTTCCCCGGTCGCGATCGCCACCGCAACCGAATACGCAGATCAGGCGCGAACCGCGGCTCTTGTCCCGCGATTCGCGACCGGCAATCAATTCGCGCAGCGCGCACAGAATTTTCTCCAGCGCGTCTGGGGTATGGGCGTAGTCGATCACGACCAGCGGCCGCCGTCCCCCGCCGTAGCGTTCGACACGCCCCGGAACCGCTTTCACGCGCCGCAACGCGTTCACTGCATCCTCGATACTCACCTCACTCGCAAGCAGCGCGGCGAGCGTGCCCAGCAGATTGGCGGCGTTAAAGCGGCCTATCAGCCGGCTTTCCAGCGAGGCCTCGCCCCATGGCGTTAAAACGTCGAACGACAAGCCGTCGCTTCCAACATGCAGGTTGCCGCCCTGCACTCGCGGCAGTTTGCGGTAACGTGCCGCGACCGCGCAGCCGAAACCGTAACCTATTACATTCAGATTACGGCGCGGAATTTTTACTGCGAGTTCGGCGCCGAACTTGTCGTCGAGATTGAGCACCGCGCACTTGAGCGAGGGCCATTTGAAAAGTTTCGTTTTCGCCGCGCGATAGCTGCGCATCGTGCCGTGATAATCGAGATGATCGCGCGTCAGGTTGGTAAGCAGGGCAACGTCGAACAGGGCTCCGGACAGCCGATGCTGCGCCAGGCCATGAGACGAAACTTCCATGCTCACGCCACGCGCCCCCTGCTTCAGAAAGCGGCCAAGCTCGGCATGCAGCCACACCGCATCCGGCGTCGTATTGACCGAAGGTCTGAGAGACCCGGGAAATCCGCTCCCAAGCGTTCCGACTATTGCGCACTTGCGCCCGACGCGTGTCAGCGATTGCGCAATCCACTGGCTGCAGGAGGTCTTGCCATTGGTTCCCGTGACACCTATCATCCACAATTTGTCGCTGGGCCTCGCATAGACACGGCTCGCAATCTCGCCGGCGTGCTGGCGCAAATTGCGAACACCGACATTCACCGCGTGCCAGGCGGGGTTCCAGGAATAATCCCGGCTTTCCCATAGGACCGAAGCGGCGCCTTTGGCGAGCGCCTGCGGAATATAATCCCGCCCATCGCGCAGCTCTCCCGGATACGCAACAAAAGTATCGCCGCGCCTGATTCTCCGGCTGTCGGTGGCAAGTCTTTTTATGCCGAGCCTGTCGAGCCCCGCCAGATCGGGATGCCGCCACCGTTCCATGTGCGTTGCCGGCATCAGACTTCTTCCTTGATTTCGGGTGCGTTCGGTGGCGGCAAAGCGACATTGTTCACAGGCGCGTCGGGGGTTACGCTCAGCAGCCTCAAGGCACCCGCCATCACCCGGCTGAATGTGGGAGCCGCCACAGCACCGCCGTAATACTGGCCGGCTGTGGGTTCGTCTATCATCACCGCCACGATCAGGCGCGGGGCCGATGCCGGAGCAAATCCCACGAATGACGAGACATACTTGTTATGCGCGTACCCCGCGCCTTCGAGCTTGCGTGCAGTGCCGGTCTTGCCGGCGACGCGATAACCGGTGATCTGCGCGCGTGGCGCAGTGCCTCCGGGCCCGACGGCCATTTCGAGCATGCGGCGCAGTTCGCGCGCAGTCGCAGGGGAAATCAGCGGCGCGCCTTCAACCGCGCCATCCCGCTTGAGCAGGGTAACCGGCTTCAATTCGCCGTCACCGGCAAAGATGGTGTATGCGCGCGCCAGCTGCAGCAAAGACACTGAAATGCCGTAGCCATAAGACATCGTCGCCTGCTCGATCGGCAGCCAGCTCTTATGGGCGCGCAGTCTTCCGGAAACCTCGCCTGGGAAACCCGAACGCGGCGGCGTACCAAACCCGACACCGCTGAACAGTTTCCACAGCGTTTCCGAAGGCAACGCGAGGCCCATTTTCGCCGCACCGACGTTCGAGGATTTCTGGAGCACCTGGGCTACCGTCAGCGCACCCTGGGGATGCGCATCTTGGATGGTGCGGTTTCCAACCTTCATCTGCCCCGGGGCAGTCTGGATTACCGAATCGGGCTTCACCAGCTCTGCCTCAAGCGCGGCAGCGATGGTAAACGGTTTCAGCGTTGAGCCCGGTTCGAACAAATCGGTCACTGCGCGGTTGCGCGTGCGCCTGGGATCGAATTTGCCGCGATTGTTGGGGTTGTACGTCGGAAGATTGGCCATTGCCAGCACTTCACCGCTGGCAATATCGATCACCACGATGCCACCGGCACTGGCGCGATGCTCCGCGATCGTCGCTTTCAGTTCGCGGAATGCGAGATACTGGATTTTGGTATCAATCGAAAGCGTCAGCTTCTGCCCCTGCTGCGGCCTGCCTATGCTTTCAACATCCTCGATGATTTGACCGAGCCGGTCTTTGATCACCCGTCGGCTGCCGGGCTTGCCTGCGAGTTGCTTTTCGAATGCCAGCTCAAGCGCCTCCTGCCCGCTGTTGTCGACGCTGGTAAAACCGATCAGATGCGCCATGACCTCGCCCGCCGGGTAATAGCGGCGATGCTCGCGCTGCAAGAACACACCCGGCACGCCTAGTTCGACCACCTTGGCCGCCTGCTCCGGCGGCAGCTGGCGCTTGAGATAGACGAACTCGCGTTGGGAGTCGGCGAGCTTTGTTCTGATCTCACCAACATCCGTTTCCAGCAGCGCGGCGAGTTTCCGTATCTGCTCCGGCGTGATTTCGATATCGGCCGGGCTGGCCGCCACTGATTCGACAGGCGTGGAAATCGCCAGCGGTTCGTTGTTGCGATCGACAATCATGCCGCGGGTGGCGCTGATTTCAATGACCCGCGAATAGCGCGACTCGCCTTTTTTTCGCAGGAAGTCGTTGTTGAGCCCCTGCAGATAAAACGCACGCGCGGCAAGCGCCACGAACCACAGCAGCAATCCCGCGAGCAGCAGGCGCGAGCGCCATGCCGGCAGCTTGAGGTCGAGCTGTGATCTGGCGGCGTGGTTCACGGCCCGGTTTCCTGCACAACCAGCGGCACCACCTGAATGCGCGCGGACTGCGGCACGCGCATGTTGAGCTTCTGGATCGCGATTTTCTCGATGCGGCCGTGCATTGCCCACGTGCTTTGCTCGAGCTGCAACTGGCCCCATTCGACATCGAGCTGCTTGGCGAACTCCTGCTGTTTCTGCAGTTCGACAAATAGCTTGCGCGCCTTGTGCTGGGAGCTGACCAGCGACAGCGCGCAAACCACCAGAATCGCCAGCAACAGCAGATTGAGCCGTGCCATCATGCCGCCGCCCCAGTTGTGCGCTCCGCAATGCGCATCATGGCGCTGCGCGCGCGCGGGTTAACGACAATTTCCCCGGCGCCCGGCCGCTGCGCCTTGCCAATCAGCCTGAGCCGGGGCGGCGCAATGTCTCTTGCCCTGACCGGCAGGCGCGCCGGCAGGCGGTCGGCTTGCGCGTAGTCACGCAGGAAGCGCTTGACGATGCGGTCTTCGAGGGAATGAAAGCTGATTACCACCAGGCGTCCCGCCGGCGCCAGCAATTCGACACATTGCGGCAGGACTAGCGACAACTCCTCAAGCTCCTGATTAATGTGAATCCGTATAGCTTGAAACGTGCGCGTCGCCGGATCCTGGCGTAGTTCGCGCGTGGGAACGGCTTTTGCCACGAGCGCGGCAAGTTGTCGTGTGGTCGCAAGAGACCCCCGTGTTCGAGCCGCAACAATCTCTGCTGCAATCTGTTTAGCAAACCGTTCTTCGCCATAATTTTTTATAACCCCCCGGATCTCCGATTCGGTCGCCTGCGCCAGCCATTGACCGGCTGTGATGCCGCGACTCGTATCCATGCGCATATCGAGCGCCGCATCAAAACGAAAGCTGAAACCTCGCGCGGCATCATCGAACTGCGGCGATGACACGCCGAGGTCGAGAATAATGCCGTCCGCTCTTGAAACTCCCGCACGCGCCATAAGTTCCCGCAGTTGCCCGAACGCGCCATGCACGATTGAAAAACGCCCGTCACCGATCGTTGCCCCCGCCCGCACCGCGTCCGGATCACGATCAAGCGCTATCAGGCGCCCCGCCTTCCCCAGTCGCATCAGTATCAGTCTGCTGTGCCCGCCGCGGCCGAATGTGCAGTCGATATAGACACCGTCCTCACGCACATTCAATCCGTCAACCGCCTGCTCCAGAAGCACCGTTGCATGTGAGCCCCCGCTCACAAGGAAAAGTCCTCCAGTTCCGGCGGCAGACCACCCGCGCCGAAACTGCCTGCGCGGTTTATCAACTGCTCCCAGTTATCCTGGTTCCACAACTCGAACTTCTTGCCCTGCCCAACCAGCACCACGTTTTTGTCGAGCTGCGCGAATTGCCGCAGCGCCGGCGATATCAGTACGCGTCCGGCGCTGTCGATATCCACATCCACCGCAAAACCGATCAAACGCCGTTGCAGTTCGCGCACGCGCACATCAAGATTCGACAGCCCTTCGAGTTTTTGCTGGATGAGTTCCCAATCTGGAAGCGGATAGATCAGCAGGCAGTGGTCGGCATCCGCGGTGATAACCAGATGCCCGCCGCAGCGCTCGAGCAGCGCATCGCGATGCCGCGCCGGCACGGCGAGTCTGCCTTTGCTGTCCAGATTAAGTTGCGCGATACCGCGAAACACGAGCCCCCCTTGGAACCGCGGGAAACGGCTTTACCCCATGGAAAGTAACCTATTTCCCACTTTCTACCACTTCGCCCCACTATATTGAAAATGGGTTACAGGGTCAAGGGACTGACACGTGTTTTCTTTTTATATGACAATGACTTACCGAGGATAATTCAGAAGGGGTTTGAGCTTTGCCAAAAGCCGTAATTATACAAAAAAACAGGGTGATATAAGAACAACTAAAAGTAGCGCTTTAAGTATTTTTACGCTTACAAATCAGGAAATTACAGAGGAGGAATCGATGTTGCGGTACCGCAACATCAATGATACGCAAAAAGAAAAAGAAGCTGGCCGATAAGCCGGGTTCTGTCGTGGACAGTCATTCCTCTAGGCGCCCGGTTGCCCGTGCGCTCAAGCCACCTACCCGCAAGCTCGACGGGTCGCGTCATCGCCTGCCTATTTGGTGTTGCTCCGGGTGGAGGTTACCGCGTTTCACCCTCATCAGTCCCGCGCTCTGGGCCGGGAGCGTCACCGCACCCACCCCATTTTTTCGGGACTTTGCCGCCTTACGGCAGCAAAGTCCGAAGCACGAGCCCGACGAGACTCGTCTCTGTGGCCCTGTTCCTCGCCTCACGGCGGACGGTGGTTAGCCGTCACCCTACCCTGTGGAGCCCGGACTTTCCTCTCCGCATCCGAAGACGCGCAGCGACTGTCTGGCCAGCTTCGACTGTGATTTTAGCACCCGGAGCAGCGTTTATGGCCCAAACTTTGGGCACTGCAGCATGGTCTAATCGTGCAAGGCAGCAGTCATGGCAGCTGTGGGGCGTTACCGCTTCACTACGACA
>CAKKQX010000256.1:15032-33320 GCA_919902235.1 Burkholderiales bacterium | reverse complement strand
AAGGCGTCGTAGTCGAGGCTGACTGGCACTTCGGAGACTTTTTTCAGCAATTCCTTCAGCAGCGTGCTGGTGAAAATCTGGTAGGTGCGCGGCAGCACGCCCGCAAGCTGCGGGTTGTGCTTTTCGATATCGGCCATCGCCTCGTTGATCGCCTGCCCAATGTTGCCGCCCTCGGGCAACTGCAACAGATGATCGAAGTGCGCGTTGGGCGTCAGGAAAATCACGCCCTCGGCATGGTAGGCCGTCGGGTCGTCCACGCGCGACGTGCCGCGCCGCGCTGTGGCTCCAGCTTTCTCAAGCTCGGCCCGGCGCTTGGCGAACCGCGCCTCGGCAAACCGGAGGAAGATCAGCCCGAGGACGGGCGCGGAATACTGCGCTGCCGTGAGCCCGGAATTGGCGCGGAACTGGTCGGCCGCGTCCCACAGGCGTTTTTCCAGCGTATCGCTGGAGGTGTCTTTCTCGGAAGGTGCAACCCAATGCATTTACGTGCCTTTGTTGTTAATTTCGTGTGGATTTCACTGCATCGCCCCTCAAGAATAGCGGTGCAATACCATGATTTCCAGCCCTTTTTCGCCACGGCGGGAAATGGGCCGGTCAATTGAACAATTATTTATAACTAATTGTTTTTAAAGCATTTTTTGTATTTCACCCCAGTATTGCAACTGAGGCGTCAGCCGGCCCGAATCGCTCAAGCCGGCTGCGACAGCGCTTTTTCAGTCCCGCCCTGTTCCGCGAGTTCTTCCGGTTCGGCGATGAAATAACCCTGGGCGTAGTCGATGCCGAGCGCGGTGATTTGTTCCAGTGTCGCTGCATCCTCCACCGATTCGGCCACGGTCTTCATCCCCAGGATATGGCTGATGCGGTTGATCGAATCGACGATGGCGTAGTCCATCGGGTCGCCCGCCATGTCCTTGACGAACATGCCGGCGATTTTGAGGTAATCGACCGGCAGATATTTCAGGTAAGCGAACGATGACATGCCGGTGCCGAAATCATCCAGAGACAGGCGGCATCCCATGCCTTTCATTTCGTGCATGAGCTCCGCCGCCTTGTTGAGGTTGGAAATCGCGGTGGTTTCGGTGATCTCGAAACACAGCAATCCGGGCGGCAGTTGATAGCGCGTCAGCAGATTGCGCAGAAAATCCGGGAAACTCTTGTCGTTGATGCTGGCGCCCGACAGATTGACCGCGTAATAACCGCCGGCGCCGGGCGCGTGCGAAATAGCCTCCGCCTTCCACTGGCGATGCAGAAATTCCACCAGCGAACTGATGACCCAGCGCTCGATGGAAGTCAGCAGGTTGTAGCGCTCCGCGGCCGGCATGAACGCGGTGGGCGGCACCAGCGTGCCCGATTTGTCGAGCATGCGCACCAGCACTTCATATTGCGGCTCGTGTGCCGCGCCCGCGGCGAGCGGCGCGATGCGCTGGCGATAGAGCCGGAACTGGCCGAGTTCGAACGCGCGGTTGATCTGCGACACCAGTTGCAGTTCGCTGTGCTTGTCCGAAGGGTCGCGGTCCTGTGGCCGATACACCTGCACGCGATCGCGCCCCTTGTTTTTCGCTTCGTAGCAGCAGGCGTCGGCCGCGCTGAGCACGTCGTTCACCTGGTTGAGTTCGTCGCTGTCGCCGGCGATCGGCACCAGGCCGATGCTGACGCCGACGCTGAAGGTTTTGTTCTCCCACACGAAACGGAACTCGCGTATGGTCTCGCGCATGGCGTTGGCAATGCGCACCGCCTGCTCGGGGGGGCACGACTCCAGCAGCGCGCCGAACTCGTCTCCGCCCAGCCGCGCCAGGGTGTCGCTGCCGCGCATGCGCGTCATCATGACCGCGGTGAGCTGGCGCAGCAGTTCGTCGCCGGCGGCGTGTCCGCAGGTGTCGTTCACGGCCTTGAAATTGTCGAGATCCATGAACATCAGCGCGTGTTCCCGGTCGTTGCTGCGGGCGGTGTCGATCAGATCGGAGAGCCGGCGCTCGAACTCGCGCCGGTTGACCAACCCGGTAAGCGCGTCATGGCTTGCCTGCCAGAGCAGTTGCTGCGCCATGGCGCGGATCTGGCTGATGTCGTGGAATACCACGATGGTGCCGACCACGCTGCCGTCGCGGCTGCGGATCGGCGCCCGCGAATAGCGGATCGGGCACTCGTGGCCGTTGCGGTCGAGCAACAGCACGGATACCGCTTCCGGGGCGTCCTGCTCCGTGCTGCCGGACGCCGGCGACTGCGGATCAGCCAGCCTTGCTGCACGCTCGTCAGTCACACGAAACACTTCCTCCAGCGGCTTGCCGCGCGCCTCTTCACTGCTCCAGCCGGTATAGCGTTCGGCGATCGGATTAAGATATTCAACGCGCTCCTGCGCATCGGCGGTAATCACGCCATCGCCGATGGAATGCAGGGTGACCTGGGCCAGTTCCTTCTCGATCTGCAGGGCGTTTTCCGTGCGCGCCACCTGGCGCGTCACCAGCAATGCGATAAACCCGCCCGACAGCAATACCAGCACGCCCACGCCGACAATGAACAAAATGGCATTACGCACCGACTCGCTTGCCCTGTCCGCCTCGGCAGTAAGCGCCGCCCGTTTGGATTCCAGCAGCAGGTACAGCGATTCCTGGAATTCGTTCTGCGAAGTAACGCCCTCGGCAACGAGCAACTGCCTCGCCGCAAACCACTCTTCGTCCAGCAGCAGGGACACGATCCGGTCGCGTACCGCCGCGGTTCTGTCCGCCGCGGCGAGCGAGCGGTCGAGCGCCGACTGCTCATCCGGCGAAAGTGTCAGCGCGCGCAACTGTCCTACCGCACGCGAAAAATCACCGGCCAGCGCTTCATGGCGGCGCTGCGCTTCGCCGCGCGCCGCGGAATCTTCGATATCGAACAGGCTGTCGATGATCTGTGAACGCTCGCGCGTGATGCGCAGCATCGCGGATATCAACCCGGTCTTGACGTGCTGATCGTGAATAATGCCCTGCATGCGCTGGTTGATGGTGTCCATGCGCGACAGCCCCGCCGCGGTAATCAGCACCAGCAGGGCCAGCACCACGCCGAAACCCACCGGCAGCACGTAACGGGAGCTGATGATCGGCAGCAGTTTCGGCATCCGCGCTATCCCCGTGCTCCGGCGTATCCCGCATTTGCCGCGCCTGCGTGAGCATCTCCCGGCCGCCCCAAACGCCGGGCCGGGTCCTGCCGGTAAAACAAGGCAAGCTGACGGTAGACTTCCGGGTAGCCGGATTGCACTGCCTGCGGCACTTCAAAAAACACTTCGCTCGCCACCGCAAAAAATTCAGCAGGATCTTCAGCGGCGTAAGGATCAAATGGCATTTTTTCCGCGCGGTCGGCGCGCAGGCAAAAGTCGGCGTAGGCGGCATTGAATGTTCGGGACCACGCCTCGCGGCTCATCTCCGGATGCAGCGGCGGGAAACCGTTGGCTTCGCCGTTCAGCATATCGATCTTGTGCGCGAATTCATGAATCACCACGTTGTACCCCACGCCCTGATCCGCTGCCGCGGTATCGGCCCACGACAGGATCACCGGCCCCTGCAGCCAGGACTCTCCCGCCATCGGCTCCCGCACCCGGTGCACCACGCCGTCCTCGTCCGCATATTCGTAGTCCACAACGAATTCATCCGGGTAAACAATCACTTCCGACCAGCCGCGAAAATAATCCGGATCCAGGTTCAAAATCAGCATACACGCCTGTATTGCAATCGCCATGCGAATTTCGTCACGGATAATCAGGCCGCCCGCAGCGTGAATTGCTTTGTCGTGCAAGAACAAAATCACCATTTCCTTCAGTCGGGAGCGTTCGGCATCCGAAAGCAATTGGGTAAACGAGTAGTGGCCGACGGCTGACCGCCATACCATCTCGTCAAGTCTGGAGCGTCGCAGGATGCGCGCGCGACGCCAGTCCGAAAACCATCCCATGCGTCAAACCATCAACTTTTGCTTTGCATACATCGCAGGTTTTCCGTGATGGCGGGGCTCAACCAACGCTGTTGCCTTCATCATTGGACTCAACCACCCTGAACCGGGCCATCTCGGCATCCCCGGGAGCATCGAGCTCGACGCGCTCTATGCTCGCAAAACGGTCGGAAATCTTGCGGCTGCTGACCTGAACCTGCTGGGCGTCTTCATGCGCCTGGCGCACATGGTCGGCAAGCTTGCGCATGCGTTCGTCAAAACGCGCGAAATCCTTGCCGAGTTTGCCCAGTTCGTCCTTGATGATATGGATCTGCTGGCGCGTTTCGACGTCCTTGAGTACCGCGCGCGCGGTATTCAATACCGCCATCAGCGTGGTCGGCGAGACGATCCACACCCGCCGCTGCAGCGCGTAGTTGACGATGTCGGCATGATAAGCGTGAATTTCCGCGAACACCGCCTCCGCCGGCACAAACATCACCGCGCCGTCGGAAGTGACATTGGGAATGATGTATTTGCTGCTTATGTCATCGATGTGTTTCTTGAGATCGGATTTGAACTGCCGCTTAGCTGCGATGCGTTCGCTTTCCGTCAGCGCGTTGTCCAGCATGCGATGATAGTTCTCCAGCGGAAACTTGGAATCGATGCACACCGAGCCGGTCGGCTCCGGCAGTTTAAGCAGGCAGTCCACGCGCGTATCGTTAGGCAGCACATGCTGCATGCTGTAGCTGCTCTGTGGCATTACATTGCGCACCAGCGCCTCGAGCTGCACTTCGCCGAAAGCGCCGCGCGCACGCTTGTCTCCAAGCAGCTCCTGCAGGCTGATCACGTTGCTGGTGAGCCCGTCTATCTTCTTTTGCGCCTCGTCAATCGTCGCAAGGCGGGTCATCACATTGACAAAGGTTTCATTGGTTTTCTTGAAGCCCTCGTCCAGCCGCTCGCTGACGCGCCCGCTGATCTCGTTCAGCCGTTCGTCTATTTTTCCGGTGAGCGCTTGCGTGGTTTCAGTGAGTTTGCCGAGCATGGCCTCGCGGTTCTCGGCCAGGTTTTGCGTCATGCCCAGTTGCAGCTTGTGCAGGTCCGCCCGCGTCTGCTTGAGTTCTTCGGTAACCACGCCGCGCACCCGGTCCGAGCTGTCGTTTAGCGCTGCGCTGATGCGTTCTGTTTGTCTCGACAAGCCGTCGTGCAAATCGACCAACACTGCCCGGTGCTTCTGCTCGAGCGCGACGCCGAATTGCTCGGGCAGTTGTTTGAGCGCTTTCGCCAGTGCTAATAAGTGGAGTATCAGCACCGCCATCGCGATCAGGACGAACAGAGCGAGGGCCGTGTATAGAATTTCAGACATGTTCTTGAAAGAGAGTTGGCACAGTATACCCCACGGTCGCCCGGCTTAAGGTCAGCCGATGGCGCGCAACACCCTCAGCGGGGCAACATTGAGCACCCAGCGCGTTCCCAGGTGGCCCGCAGCAGCCACCCCCAGCGTGCCGCACACAATGCCGCTCAACCACACCTGGTAGTTGAAGCTGTAGGCGAGGTTCAGCACCTTGAGCGAGACCGCGTAGCCCAAGGTATTTGCGCCGAGCGCCGCGATCAATCCTGCCAGACCGCCGATTACCGCGAATTCGGCCAGATTGGCGCGCGCCAGCTGGCGGCGGCTGGCGCCCAAGGTACGCATGATGGTTGCCTGATAAAGGCGTTCGTCCTGCGTGCTGGCGATTGCCGCATACAGCACCATCAATCCGGCCAGCAGCGTGAATAAAAACACAAACTGCACCGCACGCGCGACCTGATCCATCATTTTTTTCACTTGCGTCATGACCTGCGCAACGTCGATCAGCAGAAAATTCGGGAAAGCCTTCACCATGGCATTGAGCGGTGCGATGTTTCCCGGCGGCAGATAAAAGCTGGTGACATAACTTGCCGGATAGCCGTCGAGCAGCCCGGGCGGCGCGACGACGAAGAAATTGACGTTGAACGTGTCCCAGTCCACCTTGCGCAGGCTGGTGACGGTGGCCGCGACCGTGCTGCCCGCCACATCGTACGTCAGCACGTCGCCCAGGCGTATGCCCAGGGTCGCGGCGATCCCGTTTTCCATGGAAAACTGGTCCTTTCGCGCAGCCGCGCCGTCCCACCAGCGACCGGCCACGAGCTGGTTATCGCGCTGCATGGTTGCGGCCCACGACAGATTGAACTCGCGCTCGATCAGGCGCCGCGCGCGCTCATCCGTATAGTCGGTCGCCGACACGCTGCGATCATTTATTTTTATCAGTCTTGCGCGCACCATCGGCAGCACTGCCGGTTGTGGCACGCCGCGCGCTGCGAAAAATTCAGACAACGCTTTGAGCTGATCCTGCTGGATATTGATGACGAAACGGTTTGGCGCGTCGGGCGGCAGGCTCGCCTGCCACACCTGCATCAGATCGCTGCGGATCAGGGTCAGCGTCAGCAGCGCCATGATGCCGATGCCCAGCGCCACGATCTGAATGATGCTGCCCAGTGCGCGCCGCCGCAGATTGGCCACGCCGAAGCGCCAGCTCACGCCGCTGTTTTTCAGCCCTGACAGCAGTTGCAACAGCAGCCATACCAGCAGCCCCGCCGCCAGCATGGCAGCGGCAAAACCGCCAAACACCAGTGCGCCGAGCCAGATGTCGCTGGCCTTCCACATGATCATCGTGCCTATCACCATAAAACCCAGCACGTAACCGGCAAGTCCCGCCCCGCGCGGCATGCCCAGATCGCGCCGCAGCACGCGCAGCGTCGGCACCTTGCCCAGCGCAATCAGCGGCGGCAGCGAAAACCCCAGCAGCAGCGCAAGCCCCGCGACCAGTCCATGCAGCGCCGGCAGCCATCCGGGCGGCGGCAATTCGACCGCGACCAGGCTGCCTAGCCAGGAGGCGAGCGCCTGCTGTGCCAGCACGCCCAGCGCGCAGCCGGCCGCGCTGGCAAACGTTCCGAGCAGGATGAAATGTACAAGGTATGACCGCACCACCCGGCCCTGGGTGGCGCCCAGGCAGCGCATCATGGCGCAATTGTCGAGATGGCGCTGCAGAAAACGGCGCGCCGCCAGCGCGATGGCCACCGCGGCCAATACCACGCTCACCAGCGCCGCCAGACTCAGAAATTTTTCCGCACGATCGAGCGCGGCGCGGATTTCCGGCCGCGCATCGTGGATGTCCTCGATGCGTTGTCCGGGTTGCAAACGCGCCAGCGCCCAGCTGCGGTAGGATTCCACCCGCTCAGCCGCCCCCGCAATCTGCAGGCGGTAACGGATACGGCTGCCCGGCTGCACCAGTCCGGTCGCCGCAATATCGGCTTCGTTCAGAAACACACGCGGGCCGGAATTGATGAATCCGATGGCGGCGTCGGGTTCCTGGGTGATGATCGCCGTCACCCTGAACCGGCTTGCGCCAACGTCGATGCTGTCGCCCATGCCAAGACCGAGCTGCGTGTAGAGCTTCTCGTCTATCCAGGTCGTTCCCGGTGCTGGAACCGCGTCGGCACGGCGGTCGGCGCCGTACAACTGGTCGGCGATGCGCAGTTCGCCGCGCAGCGGATATCCGGCGCTGACCACGCTGATGCGGGACAACTCGTTTTTATCGCCGCGCACCACCATGCTCGGAAAGCGCATGACGCGCGTCGCTGCCAGCACACGCCGGAATGCCTCGGCCTCGAATTCGCGCGGCAGCGGCCGATCGCCCACCACCACCAAATCGGCGCCGAGCAGCTGGTTGGCCTGGCGGCTGAGCGCCTGGTGCACGCGGTCGGCAAAAAATCCGACGCTGGTCATGCTGGCCACTGCGATCACCACTGCGACGGCGATCAGATACAGTTCCCCGGCGCGGCCGTCACGCAGCAGCAGGCGCCATGCAAACCCCAATTCCCGTATCAGCCGCATGCGGCTTGCGCGCCCGGCCCGCCGGCGCTCGCTGGATTCTGCAGCATGCCACCCGCCAGCCGCAGCACGCGGCTGCAGCGCTGCGACAGCAGTTCGTCATGCGTCACCAGCAGCAAGGTCGTACCGCACTCCCGGTTAAGCTCGAACATGAGATCGATGATGGTCTCGCCGGTCGCGGCGTCGAGATTGCCGGTGGGCTCGTCGGCCAGCAACAGCGCCGGCCGGGTCACGAAAGCGCGGGCGATCGCAACGCGTTGCTGCTCGCCCCCCGATAGCTGTTTCGGGTAGTGGTGCAGCCGCGCGCCGAGTCCGACCCGCTCGAGCATGGCACGCGCGGTTTCGCGTGCCCGCGCATCGCCGGCCAGCTCCAGCGGCAGCATGACATTCTCGATGGCCGTCATCGCCGGCAGCAGCTGGAATGACTGAAATACGAATCCCAGCATGCGGCCGCGTAGCGCGGCACGGCCGTCCTCGTCCAGCGCGAAAAGATCGTGGCCGTTGATCCGCACACTGCCCGCGGTCGGCGTATCAAGCCCGGCCAGCAGGCCCAGCAGCGTCGACTTGCCGGAACCGGAAACACCGATGATGGCAACCGCTTCCCCTGCGTTTACTTCGAAACTTACGTCGCGCAGGATGGTCAATTCCGAGCTGCCGGTGGTAACCTGCTTGCCCAGTCCATTGACACGTACGATTATTGCGTTTGAAACCTCACTCATGATACAGCGCATCCTTTGCGTGTTGATGCTGATGCTGCCGGCGGCGGGATTTGCCGCGACCATCATGGTCTACGGCGACAGCCTGTCGGCGGGCTACGGATTGCCGCAGCAGGCCGGCTGGACGAATCTGCTGCCGCAACGGCTGCACGACGACAGCTTCGATTATAAGGTAGTCAACGCCAGCATCAGCGGCGAAACCACCCTGGGCGGCAAAAACCGCATTGCCCAGGCGCTGTCCGCACACCAGCCCGCAATAGTCATTCTTGCGCTGGGCGCCAACGACGGGTTGCGCGGCCACAACCTGGAGACCGTGCGCGCCAATCTCGATGCCATCATCCAGGCCTGCAGCAAACGCAACGCCCGGGTGCTGCTGGTGGGAATGCGGCTGCCCCCTAACTACGGCGCCGCATACACGGAAAAGTTCCATGGTATTTTCCGCACGCTGGCGCAGCGCCGCCAACTGCCGCTGGTGCCGTTCCTGCTGGACGGGTTTGCCGACAACGCCGCACTGTTCCAGGCCGACGGCATTCATCCGACGGCACAGGCACAGCCCCTGATATTGGAGAACGTGTGGAAAATCCTGCGCCCGCTGCTGAAACGCCAATGATCGGGCGGTGACAGGCGCGCAGCGCGCGCCGCTTACTGCTTACTGTGTTACCAGGATATGGGGCTCGCCGCTGGTCAGCTCGCCGATGCGGCAGGCGTACTTGAACCCCTGCTGCCTGAACACTTCCAGCACCGCGGGCACGGATGCGGGATCGCATGCGGCCAGCAAGCCCCCGCTGGTTTGCGGATCGGTGAGAATTGTTTTATGCCATTGCGGGGCGTCCGCAGGCAAAGTGACCTGATTCCGGTAACTCTCCCAATTGCGGTCGGAGGCTCCGGTGGCAAATCCCTGCGCCAGCAGGTGGCGCGCGGCGGTCAGAATCGGCAATTGCCCGAAACTGATTTCAGCGCGCAGCGCCGAGCCGCGGCAAATTTCGATCAGATGGCCCAGCAAGCCGAAGCCCGTGACATCGGTCAGCGCATGCACGCCGGGAATATCGGCGAGCGGTATGCCGGGGGTGTTGAGCTGGGTCGTGCTTTCCAGCATCTGCTGATAGGCTTTTTCCCGCAGTTCGCCTTTTTTGAGCGCGGCACTCATGATGCCCACGCCCAGCCCTTTGCCCAGTATCAGCACATCTCCTGCCTGCGCGCGGTCGTTGCGCTTGACCTTGTCGGGATGAACCAGTCCCAGTGCAACCAGGCCGTAAATCGGCTCCGGCGAATCGATCGAATGCCCTCCCGCGATGGGAATGCCCACGGCATCGCATACCGACTGGCCGCCGGCGATGATGCGCTGTATAGTTTCAACCGACAATTTGCCGACCGGCACGCCGAGCAGCGCCAGCGCCAGGAAAGGCCTGCCGCCCATGGCGTACACGTCGGAAATGGCGTTGGTCGCCGCAATCCGCCCAAAATCATACGGATCGTCGACAATCGGCATGAAAAAGTCGGTGGTCGCGACTATCGCCTGTGCGTCGTTGATGCGGTATACCGCAGCATCGTCGCTCGATTCCGTGCCGACCAGCAGGTCAGGGAAGATTTTCGCGATCGGCGACTTGGACAAAACTTCGCTCAGCAACGCTGGCGTAAGTTTGCAGCCTCATCCACCACCGTGGGAGAGCTGCGTCAGTCTGACCGGATCAGATTGCAAAGGTTTGTTCATGTTTTCCCGTAAACTATGCGAACTGGCGATCAAAACGGATTCCCGCAAAAATGCCCGCTTCAAACGCAGATTCCCGACAGCAGCAACGCGCCGCAATTAAAGGCTCGACTAAGGGCCCCATACTGATCAACGTATCACAACTCACTGACTTTGACGAGATAATCGACGTCCGCTCGGAAGATGAATTCGCGCAAGATCACATTCCCGGCGCAATCAACTGCCCGGTGCTCGATAACGCGCAGCGCGCACAGGTCGGCACGATATACAAAACAATCTCATCCTTCGATGCCAAAAAAACCGGCGCCGCCCTGGTCAGCGCCAACATAGCACGTCATCTGCAGGAACAGTTCAGAGAGTGCCCCCCCGACTGGCGGCCGCTGGTTTATTGCTGGCGCGGCGGCGGGCGCAGTGGCGCGCTTGCGCATGTGCTGTACCAGATAGGCTGGCGTGTCGGCCGACTCGACGGCGGCTACAAAGCCTACCGCAGGGCGGTAATCGCCGATCTCGATCACTTGCCGTCCCGCTTCGGTTGGCGTGTCATCTGCGGACTCACCGGTTCAGGCAAAAGCCGCCTGTTGCGGGCGCTCAAGGCGCGCGGCGGCCAGGTGCTTGATCTGGAAGCACTTGCTGCGCACCGCGGCTCGGTACTCGGCAACCTGCCGGACGAGCCGCAACCGGCGCAAAAAATGTTCGAGAGCCTGATCTGGAACGAGTTGCGGAATTTTTCTGCTGCACGCTGTGTATACGTTGAAGCCGAAAGCAAGAAAATCGGCAATCTGCGCGTGCCCGAAACGTTGATCGCCGCCATGTGGTCTGGCGAATGCGTTCAGCTGGATGCGCAACTGGCGCTGCGCGTGAAACTGCTCAAAGAGGAATACGCGCATTATATCGACCGTCCGCAAACGCTGATCGCCAAGCTCGAATGCCTGACCGGGCTGTACGGACACGAAACCATCAACAAATGGAAACGCTTCACGCTTGCCGGGCAATGGGATGCGCTGACGGAGGATCTGCTCCTGCGCCACTATGACCCGGCGTATACCCGCTCCACGCTCAAGCATTACCCCAATCTGCCGCGGGCGCACAAGCTGGAACTCGGGGATACCGGCGACGCGGCGTTCGATGCGTTGGCCGGGAATTGCCTTGCCGGACACGAAACTGTACGAACACAATAAACGTTACACTTCATCCGACACACTGGCCTTGCTTTTTGCCTCCCGCCTTTCATCCTCGCCCCGCTTCATGAAACTTGCGCTGAAAATAGATATCGCCACCGACCGCGGCACGCGGGAGGGCATGCCGCAGCTCGCTGCCCTGCTGGAGCGCCATGGCGCTCGCGCCACCTTCCTCTTCACGCTGGGACTGCACCACTTTCTGGGACGCAGCTGGCTGCCGGGAACGGACCTTGGCAGGCGTTTTGCCGGGGTCATGCGCTCGATACACGCCGCCGGTTTTGAAACAGGCATTCATGCATTTGACCCTGCCAAATGGCTGCGTAAAGCAACGCACCAGGACGCTGCATGGACACGCCGTGAAATGGAATCTGCACAAAGCCGCTACCTGGGCATCTTCGGCGAAGCTGCCCGGATTCATGGCGCGGCGGGATGGCAAATGAACCTGCACGCCTTGCGGCTGACGCAGCGGCTGGGATTTCTCTATTGCTCGGATACCCGCGGCAGTCATCCATTCCTGCCGGTGCATAACGCTGAAATCGTGGCTTGCCCGCAGCTGCCCACGACGCTACCCACGCTGGACGAGCTGCTGGCCTCACCCGGCATCACAACCGACAATGTTGCGGCACATCTGCTGCAGCTCAGTTCAAACCCGCCGCCTACCGGCCACGTCTATACGCTATGCGCCGAAAACGAGGGACTGAAATTCAAATCGGTGTTCGCGCAGTTGCTGGACGGCTGGCGCGCGCTCGGCTACCAGCTTGTCGCGCTGGGCGATTATGGCGGGGAGTTGAACAGGGCTACACTTCCGTACCATAACGTGGTGCAAGGACATGTTGCGGGCCGCACCGGCACAGTTGCGTTGCAAGGCGGTGAATTTCTGACTTATTGATCTTGATCTTTCGCTAATTCGCGACAGCGAATCAGTGCCATTCTCACCCTCTCCTTCCGGGAGAGGGTCGGGCAGAGGGATTGAACGTTCCGACGGTCATCCATTATGAAACGCTCAATAGCGTACGTGCGCTTGCGCGGCGCCGGTATTTCGGTCAAGATTAGCACAGCCCGCATGCCAGACAATGCGGACCACTGGGGACAGCAGCACCCGAATGCCGAATCAGCCCGCACCGGATTTCGAGCTTCCCGCAACAGGAGGCAAGACTTTCCGCCGCTCCAGCAGCAACGACAAGCTCCTCGTTCTGTACTTCTACCCCAAAGACAACACGCCTGGTTGCACCAGCGAGGGGCAGCAGTTTCGCGATCTGCATGCGCAGTTTGCCAAGCGCGGCTGCGAGATCTACGGAATATCGCGCGACAGTCTTAAATCGCATGAAAATTTCAAGGCCAGGATGCGCTTTCCGTTCGAGCTCCTGTCCGACACCGGGGAAATTGCGTGCAAGCTCTTCGATGTCATCAAAATGAAAAATATGTACGGCAAAAAAGTGCGCGGCATTGAGCGCAGCACATTCGTGATCGATGCCCGCGGCGTCGTGCGCAGGGAATGGCGCGGCGTCAAGGTGCCGGGACATGCGCAGGAGGTGCTGGAATTCGTCAAAACATTGAAATGAACAACAGACCGTGAGCAGTGAGCAGGGAAACGTCTGCCCCGCTTACCGCTTACCGCTCACCATGACCCAGGGAGATCCATGATTCATCGCAAACCCGCGTCTGTCGTAACCCGTTTCCCCGCCAACACCAAGCTCTTCGTGCTCGATACCAACGTATTGATGCACGACCCTACCAGCCTGTTCCGCTTCGAAGAACATGATCTCTACATCCCGATGGCGACGCTCGAAGAGCTCGACAACAACAAAAAGGGCGTCTCGGAAGTCTCGCGCAACGCGCGCCAGGCAAGCCGCTATCTTGACGAGCTGATCACTCCGTTCGAGGCCGATATCGCCGACGGCATCGCGCTCGAAGTTCACGGCGACAAGAGCGCGACCGGCCGCCTTTTTCTGCAGACCGAGGCGATCAACGGCGATCTGCCTGCCCGTCTGCCGACCGGCAAATCCGACAACCAGATCATCGGCGTGGTCAAGCATCTGCAGGAGCTTTATTCCAAGCGCGACGTCATTTTGGTGTCGAAGGACATCAATATGCGCATCAAGGCGCGTGCGCTGGGTCTCGCCGCAGAGGACTATTTCAACGACAAGGTGCTGGAGGACACCGACCTCCTGTACAGCGGGACGCGCCGGCTGCCGCAGGATTTCTGGGACAAGCACGGCAAGGAAATGGAGTCATGGCAGCAATCCGGACTTACCTTTTACCGCGTGCGCGGCCCGCTTTGCACCAGCCTGCTGGTCAACGAATTCGTCTATCTGGAGGACGACAAGCCTTTTTATGCCCAGGTCAAGGAAGTCAGCGGCAAGACGGCCATCCTGCAGACGATTCGCGATTTCACGCATCAGCGCCACAGTGTGTGGGGCATCACTGCCCGTAACCGCGAGCAGAACTTCGCGCTCAATGTACTGATGAATCCCGATATCGATTTCATCACCCTGCTCGGGCAGGCCGGCACCGGCAAAACCCTGCTGACGCTGGCGGCAGGACTGATGCAGACACTGGAACACAAGACTTATTCGGAAATCATCATGACCCGCGTCACAGTGCCTGTCGGCGAGGACATCGGTTTCCTGCCCGGCACTGAAGAAGAAAAAATGAATCCCTGGATGGGCGCGCTCGAAGACAATCTGGACGTGCTTAACAAGACCGACGAAGAAGCCGGCGAATGGGGACGGGCGGCCACCCGCGACCTGATCCGCTCCCGCATCAAGGTGAAGTCGCTCAATTTCATGCGCGGCCGCACCTTCATCAATAAATTCCTGATCATCGACGAAGCGCAGAATCTCACGCCCAAGCAGATGAAAACGCTGATTACGCGCGCCGGCCCCGGCACCAAGGTGGTGTGCCTGGGCAACATCGCCCAGATCGACACGCCCTATCTGACCGAAGGCAGCTCGGGATTAACCTATGTCGTCGACCGCATGAAAGGCTGGACGCACAGCGGCCATGTGACGCTGCAGCGCGGCGAACGCTCGCGGCTGGCGGATTATGCCGCCGAAGCGCTCTGAATTACGGATTAGAAGCGGTTGGAATCAGCGTAATTCTCGAAGCGGGTAAACCTGCCGGCAAACGTCAGTTTGAAGGGCCCGGTGGGCCCGTTACGCTGTTTGCCGACGATGATTTCGGCGACCCCCTTGTTGTCAGGCGCCCCCGGGTTATAAACCTCGTCGCGGTAAATAAAAAGAATCACGTCGGCATCCTGCTCGATGGCGCCGGATTCCCGCAGATCCGACATCATCGGCCGTTTGTCGGTGCGCGACTCGACACTGCGGTTGAGCTGCGATAACGCGACCACTGGCACCTTGAGTTCCTTGGCGAGCCCTTTGAGGGAGCGTGAAATCTCCGCAATCTCGGTGGCGCGATTCTCCTCCCTGCCGCCACGGTTGGCGGACATCAGCTGCAGGTAATCGACGACGATCAGGCTCAGGCCGCCAACGTCGGCGCACTGGCGGTGCAGCCGTCGCGCGCGCGAGCGCACCTCCAGCGCATTGAGGCCGGCTGTGTCGTCAATGTATATGTGCGCTTCGTTGAGCTTGCCCACCGCGTCCACCACCTGCGGCCATTCGTTTTCCTCGAAAGTGCCGGTGCGCAGCTTGTGCTGATCGAAACGCCCGACCGAGCCGATCATGCGCATGGTGAGCTGGGCGCCCGACATTTCCATGCTGAACACCGCCACGGCCTGCTTGAGATGGAGCGCGGCATGCTCCACGATGTTCATCGCCAGTGCGGTCTTGCCCATCGAGGGCCGCGCCGCAATAACGATGAGCTCCCCCTGTTGCAGACCCGATGTCATCTTGTCGAGATCGATGAACCCCGTCGCCAGCCCGATCACCTCGTCCTTGTTCTCACGGCTGTAGAGCATGTCCAGGCGCTCTACCGTTTCGGTCAGCAGCGGATCGATCTTGACGAAGCCCTGGCGCGATTTGGCGCCCGCCTCCGCAATCTGGAACACCCGGGCCTCGGCCTCGTCGATCAGAACGCTCGCGTCCTTGCCAACCGGATTGTAGGCAGAGTCGGCGATCTCGGTGCCGATGACGGCAAGCCGGCGCATCACCGCGCGCTCGTGCACGATCTCGGCGTAGCGTCGGATGTTGGCGGCGCTCGGCGTATTGAGCGCAAGCGAATTGATATAGGCCTGGCCGCCGACCTCGGCCAGCCTGGCGTTGCGTTCCAGGCTTTCGGCCACGGTCAGCGCGTCGGCAGGCCGGTTGTTCTCAATGAGCTGCGCGATCTGCTGAAAAATAGCGCGATGATCCGCGCGGTAAAAATCATCGGTGCCGACGACATCGCCCATCCTGTCCCAGGCACTGTTGTCGAGCAGCAGACCGCCCAGAACGGATTGCTCGGCCTCAAGCGACTGCGGCGGAACGCGGGTTGCCTCAATCTGCGCGTCCTTGACGAACGGGGTGACGACTTGAATCATGTTGCCGGGGGGATGGTATATAACTATTTGTTTTTAAAAAGTATTTTTTAATCTGCGGACAGCAATTGAAGCTGCCAGCCAGTTCAATTTACCGAAAAAAAAGGGCTGTCGCCAGCCCTTTTTTCCCGACTCCGAAAAACTGTTTGAAATGAACGTCTAAGCTTGCTCGCCCAGCACCGACACGGTTATGGTGACCACAACATCGGCGTGCAATGCGATTTTGAGCGGATGATCGCCCACCGCTTTGAGCGGCCCCTCCGGCATGCGAATCGACGCTCTTGTCACTTCGAAACCCTGTTTGGTGAGCGCTTCGGCGATATCGATATTGGTCACCGATCCGAACAGCTTGCCGTCCACGCCGGCCTTCTGGCTAATCTGAACCATCATGCCGTCAAGTTTGGCGGCGCGTTCCTGTGCCTGCACCAGTTGCCCGGCCTGGGCTTTCTCAAGATCAACGCGGCGCTTTTCGAACTCGGCAAGATTCAGCGCAGTGGCGCGCTTGGCCTTGCCGTGCGGAATGAGAAAATTGCGCGCAAAACCGTCCTTCACCTTGACCACGTCGCCAAGCTGCCCAAGGTTTACGACTTTTTCAAGCAGAATAATTTGCATGTTCTGTTTCCTTTAATGCAAGTCGGTATACGGCATCAGCGCCAGGAAGCGGGCGCGGTTGATCGCAACCGACAGCTGGCGCTGAAAGCGCGCCTTGGTTCCGGTGATGCGCGCCGGAATGATTTTGCCGTTTTCGTTGATGAAATCCTTGAGGATGTTCAGGTCCTTGTAATCGACTTCCGCAATCTTCTCGGCAGTGAATCTGCAGAACTTGCGGCGGCGGAACAATGCGCCGCGGCCCTTCTTGTTCTTGTCCTTGTCCTTACCCTTACCTTTACCCTTGTATGTTGGTCTTGGCATAGCTTTATCCTTTAGCCTTTAACAATTGTGCCTGGTCACGTGCAATATCAGTTGCGCGCTCATGCGATTCTTGCGATTGAGGAATCCGCTCACGCTTACCGCCTGTCCTGCCTGCAGCCGCGACATTTCCACCGCTGCATCGCCCACGGCCACCGCATTCATCTCGCATTCCACCTGGCGTTTATAGCCGGCTTCGACCTGCTGTGACTTGTGAGAGAGTTTGAAATTGAGCAACGGGACTCCGGCAGGCGTGCGGCGCAATGGTTCGATGGCGACAAGCGATCCGCTCAACGCTACCGAATTGCTTTCCACGAACTACCTTCCCCTTACGCCGCTGCGGCCGGAGCCGGAGCAGCCGGCGCATCCGCAGCAGGCGCGATAGCAACCGGCGCGGGCTTCGCGTCTTCCGTCGTCGCCGGCGCAGGGCTCAGCGATCTGGATTTCTCTTCCCGCATCATTGCCGAAGGCGCGCTCACCGGACCGCTCACCTTGACGGTGAGGTGGCGCAGCACCGCATCATTGAATTTGAAGGCGTGCTCGAGTTCGTTGAGGGTTTCGTTGTCGCACTCGATGTTCATGAGCACGTAATGCGCCTTGTGCATTTTCTCGATGGGATAGGCCAACTGTCGGCGGCCCCAGTCTTCAAGGCGATGAATTTTACCGTTCTTGGCGCTGACCATCTGGCGGTAGCGCTCCACCATCGCGGGCACCTGCTCGCTCTGGTCGGGATGCACAATAAAAACAACTTCATAATGTCGCATGCGTATAGTCTCCTTATGGGCTTGGTTACGTAACGTTGGCCTCCCGTTATGCGAAGACGGTGAGGCAAGGATTCAGGCCGGGACATTAGCACCCCAGCCGAAGGGGCGGAATTATACGCGAGTTTTAATAAAAATCAAACTGTTAGCCAAGGACTGGCCGCCATCACCAGCCTTCCATTATTTCGTCGACGGGGAAGGCCAGCCCCACGCTCCGCCACATCCCGGCGACGCGCCGTACCCCCGCTTCCGCCCTGCGGTTCCATGCCTCATGCCGCCCACGCTTGTCGAATATCTTGAAATCCTCAACCTGGCCCCGGTAACGGAAACGGGAAAACCACTCCTGCGCCAATCCCATCATGCGCTCGCGGCCGTAAACCACGATTTTCCAGTTGTGGCTGGCGGAAAGCCCGGTCAGCGCCAGATTGCAGTGATACTGCTCCCAGTAGCGCAGGTAGACATCGAAATAGTCCTGTTCCAGCATCTTGTCCGGATCGGCGCCGGTAAACGCCGCGTCGCGGCGCGCCCATTCCTCGATATTGCCGCGCACCTTGAACTTGCCGTCTTCAGGCAGGCCGGTTGACTTCTCATAAGTGGAAATGCAGGCGGCGAGCGGGTGGCGCAACGTAACGATGTACTCGGTGCCGGGGCCGAACGCAGTATGGAAAAATGCCCCGTGGTAGGCGGCTTTGGTGGCCTTTTTCGGGACTACGATGCAATTGTCGAATACGCGGG
>CAKKQX010000256.1:0-15022 GCA_919902235.1 Burkholderiales bacterium | reverse complement strand
GTCGGCGATCGCCGCCGCTTTTTCGTCGAGGCGCACGGCGATCCGCTCTTGGACCACCTCGGCGACCGGCGCTTCGCGCGCCTTGTCGCGGGCGGCGGCGGAGCGTTCGCGGGCAGTCGCCCGCGCGACCATCGCCAGGTATTCGGCCATATTCTGCTGCATCGTCGTCAGAGAGTTGAAATTCTCCTTGAACTGGAACGGCGCGGCATCGGGAAAGCCGTCGTGGGCAATCACATTGGGCACCGCGTCGGGCGCCATGCCGAGCGCAACAAAAAGCTGCTTGGTCAGGTACGAACCGCCGTGGCGCGGGCAACCCACCACGCAGATGAAGCGGTAGCGCTCATGGAAAATTCGCAGCTTATCGGGCTGTCCCACCAGCAGCGCGGTCAGCAGTTCATAACTGCGGTAAATCGCTTTTTGCCCGATGGGATGCTGCAGCACGTGTTCGGCGACCGCGACCGCGGCCTGCTGCTTTTCATCGATCTGGGCCGGAATCAGTGCCTCCGACAACTGGTCGTGCCAGGAAGTCTCGAATGCCCTGTTTTCGATATGACGGTGCAGGAATTCGATAAAAACCGGCGAAACCGGAAATTCCTTGTCGGTCAGTTTGATTTCAACGCCCATGACATCTTCTCTCCGCTGCGCGGAGCACTTAGGTTTGACTCGAAATGATAAGCGCCCGTCCGGCGCCGGACTATCAGGATACCGTTGTATTTAACGGCAAATGGGAGGCGGCTGGCTCTCCACTTCGGGTGTGCCCGTTGTGGGCACCCGATAACTACAAACACTATAAGGGTTCGTCACATCGCATTCATTGCTGACCAGAATCTGGCTCTCGGGCGCATTGCCAAAGCCCATGGTTGTAGCGCTCCCCCGCCCGGGTATCGTATTGATTATCGTCGTACCGCCGCCGGTGAAAACAATATTAGCGGGGAACAATGCATTGCCTAGAATTCCCGCCGGGTCGCCCGTCATGGTCAATCCCGTCGCCCCGCCTATCGTCAAATTCAACGGGCCGGTTGTCGTCAAGGATGCGTCGGCCGTGCCTCCACCGCCGCTGACGCTGGTGATGAAGCCGCCAATAATGAATACGTCGCCCGTAGTGGTGATGTTTGCCACGCCCGGATCAAGCATAGCATTGGAAAACGCGCTGGCATTGGCCCCCGTCGCGTCAATTGCACCGCCTAGGATATTGAGATCGCCGGTAATGTTCATGGTTTTGTTGGCCGCGATCAAAATCGCGGCGTCCGACCTCGCTGTGGCCGCCCCGCCTCCTGGGGTAGCATTTGCGATCGCACTCGAGCCTCCTTGCAGCGTCACGGGTCCGCCGGTGTAAACAAAGTTGCCGCCGCTGGAAACGCGGGCGCTGGTATCTGTAGTGGCAACGTTGTTAATCGAATCTGACGTAAATGCCCCTTCAATGCTGTCCTGGTCGCCGCCCCGGACCGTGAAACCGCCCGGGATGTTCAGGTTCATATCTGTGCCCGCCGACAGCACAGCATTGCCGGTCACTGTGGCGGTGTTGGCGCCCGCGGCAATGCCGTTGGCGGAAGCAAGCGCATCGTTCATGCCGCGCAGTGTCAGGCTGCCTGCGGTGAACGTCATTGTGGTACCCGCGGATATCGTCGAGTTGGCATTGATCGCTGCAGAATTGTTGTCGTCTGAAGCGTTTGCAATGGCAGTCGCCCCGCCGCCGTTGCCCAGGATTGCCGCGCCGGACACCACAAGATTGGCGGCGCCGCCGATCGCGCGCAGGGTGGCGTTGGCAGCGACTGTGGCTGTATTCCCGCCGGGACCATTGGCGGATGCCGCTGCCCCGGCGTTTGCGCCGCGCACCGTCAGGCTGCCCGCGCTGATGGTCAGATTGCCCCCCGCCTCAACGCTTGCATCCACGACAATCGATGAGTCCGCCGTCGTTGTCGACAATCCTGTCGCAAAAGCATCCGGCGCGATGCCTGCCCCGCCCCCCTGGACCGCCAATGCGCCCGAAACGGAAATTCCGAGATTCCCCCCCGCGCTGATCTTGCCGAGCGCGCTGACCTCCGCAACCGCGATGCCGCCCGCTGCCTCTGCGGAAGCCGACGTAATTGCGCCATTACCGCCGCGTACCGTGAGATTTCCGCCGCTGACCGTCACCGACGCATTTCCGCCCGCCGAAAGCTCACCGTCCACATTCACTCTTGCCTGCATCGTATCGCCTGAGGCAGTTGCGGACGCTCTGGCTGCATCGCCGCCGGCGACAGTCAGGGAACCGCCATTGACCGTTACCGAGAGGCTGCTGTTCGCATGCACCCTGGCCTTGGCATTGATAGTCGCTAACAGCTGTCCCCCAGGAAGACCAAACACACTACCAAGGTCGGCGTTCGACCCGCCTTGTATCGTGAGCGGCCCGGCCACTGTCAAAACGATGTCGTTGGCCAGTACTTGCGCATTCGCGTTTACCGTGCCGTTAAGAATCCCATCGTAATTCAGGTTTACATCCGCGTTATTGCCGCCGCGTACGGTTAGGCTGTTTGAATTTACCGCAATCGTTGTACCCGCTGAAACCAGGGCACTGGCATTGACTGTTGCCGTGTTTGCGGCGGAACCGCTGGCGCTTACATCTGCATTATCTCCACCTCTTATGGTGATGTTGTTTCCTGTCAAACTGATGGAGGTGACCGCCGACAGAGACGCGTTCGAACTCGCAGTTGCGGTGACACCTCCCGTGCTGCCACTTGCCTGGGCAAATACGCCATCACCGCCGGCAATTGTTATGTCTCCGCCCGCAGTTATCGTGATGGCATTTGCGGTCACCGACGCTGATGAGTCCTCTGGAGTATTGCTGCTCACGCTGGCAGGGCCGCCCTGCAGCAGGAAATTACCCGCAACGGCAGTAGCAGTGAAAGCACCGCCCGCAACGATATTCAAAGGGATGTTGTTGGGCGGCTGTATGGTGATGTCGCTGCCCGCGACGAGCGTGATGTTGCCGCCGGTCTGAATGCTGCGGGTGATGTTGATATCGCCCGTGCCGCTGCTCACCGCCGGCGTGCTGGTACTGATCCCGTCCCAGCCGGCATACATTGAAATCGAGCCGCTGCCGGTGTTGATGATTGCGCCGTTGCTCGTAATATTATTGTTCGCCAGCAACGAGAAGCTGTTCGCAGTGTTGTAGGTGTGGCTGTCCGTCACTGCGATGTTGCCGCTGCCACCACTGCCCGTGGTGGTGATGATCACGCTGTTGCCCGCGAGCTGGGTGTCAATCGTAGACCACGAAATATTGGTCGTGCTTGACGTCGCACCTGAAAACATTCCACCTGAGAAGGTTCCGCTTGACAAAGCGTCCGCGGAATTGCTGATCGTGACATCGCTCGGATCGAGCAACAGAGTTCCAGCAAGGCCGTTTGGCGCCCGGGTATCGACGCTGGCAGCGAAGTCCAGCCAGTTCTTGCCCGAGACCTCGACGAACCCGCCGTTGCCCGAGGTGCTGCCGCCGCGCGCGCTGATGCTGCCGTAAGCGCGCGTCGCGTCATCCGACCACACGATCACCTTGCCGCCGTCGCCGGCGGTAATCGCGTCCGCCCTGATAGTCGCGTCGGGTCCAAAGTAAGTGCGATAGGCGTTCTGAATGTCCGGATTCTTGCCCTGGTAATCCCCGCCCACCAGCACCGTGCCGCCCCCCGTCTCGCCGCTCACATCGACGCTGGCGCTGCCGGTGAGTCCGACAAGGTTGCCCAATATCTCTACCGTACCACCCTGGCTTTGCGTGCCTTTGGCTTCGATCACCCCGGATACCAGCGTGGTATCGCCCGACTGCAGCGTAATGCTGCCGCCGCCTGGCCCGTTCGCAGTCGTCACACTTCCCGCGTCCAGCGTGATGTCCTGCGTCGCCTTGAGCACGATCTCGCCGTACTCGCCCACCACCGCGCTGTTCGCCTGGACCACTCCCGCCTGATTGATCAGCCCCGCATAAATACCGACCCGCCCGCTGTCGGCCACAATCTGGCCAAGATTGATCGCCCGATTGTCCGGTGCGTTGATTTCGACTCTCAGGTTGGGCGTGCCCGGATTGACCAGTTCCACGCTCTTGCCTGCCGCCAGGATCACTTCACCCCGGGGACTGGTGATAATGCCGCTGTTGGTGATGTCGGGCGCAACCAGATAGACGCTGCCGCCGCTTGCCGTATTGATGCTGCCCTGGTTGACCAGGCTGCCCGCGTTGGGCGTCTCGCTGAAACGCATGCGCCCCGCCAAGAAATCCGCGTCCGACAGGCTCAGCGTGGAAGCCACCAGGCCCGCCACGTCGATCTGCGAGCCGGCGCCGAACAAAATGCCGTTGGGATTGATCAGGAACACCCGCCCGTTGCTTTGCAGCGCGCCGAGAATCGCCGACGGATCCTGGCCCACCACCCGGTTGAGCACCGCCGAGGCCTGCGACTGCTGGATGAAGCGCGTGATCTCGCCCGCGCCTATCGAAAAACTGCCCCAGTTGATGATCGCGCTGGGGCTGTTGGTGATCGACAGCAGATTGCCCGACTGCTGTATCGCCGCGCTGCCGCTCACCACCACCGGGTTCGTCGGGTTCGCCTGCGCCACGCCGGACGCAAAACAGGAGGCCACCGCGAGCGAAATCAGCTTGCGCCTGAGAATTTTGTGACAAGGCGGGTGGCGAGTTTTCATCTCTTACAACCTCACGGTTTAGAAGATCAGCGCGAGACCCGCGCTAATGCGCTGGTTGCTGCTTTGGCGCGTCCCCGCATCCTTGAGGATCTGCGCCACATCGAAGCGCAGATTCACGCTTTTGCTGTAATTAAACCTGACGCCGACCCCGGTGCTGGCAATAAACTTGCTTTGTTGCTCGCTGGGAAATGCGTTATTGCGCTGAACCGAGCCAAAGTCATAAAACGCGATGAGGCGCGCGCGATAATCGTCGGGGGCCCCCATCAGGCGCGCAAGATCGGGCGTCTGCAGTTCAAGCTGCGCCGCATAGCCGCGATCGCCACTGACCTCGCGCAGCAAATAGCCGCGCACCGAATCGGGACCGCCGAGGCCCAGCTGCTCGCCGGGCACCAGGGAATCGCTGGTGTACTGCCCGTTGTACGCGGCGCGCATCTGCCAGTCCTTCTGGAAAGCATGGGCGTAGTGCAGGCCGTAACGGAAAATCGTGTAGTTTGCAGTGGCCCCGGTGCGCGCAGCCTGAAAATCGGCGCTTCTGCCGTCGTCGCCGCCCGGAATATTGGTCGATACGCCGGCATGAAAATTCAACTGCGACGCCGCCTGGCGCAATATGCCGCTGTATACCAGACTCACCGGGTGAATCGTGATATCCGGCACCAGTCCCACGCCCGCCAGGGTCACATCGTTCTTGAACGCGCGGTAGTCGATGCCCAGCGTCGCTTTTTGCTCGAGCTCGCCCCACTTGGGCAGGAAGTAGCCCCAGCGTGCGCCAAAAATGGTGCCGCTGCCGCTGACGCTGAACAACCCCTGCACCGTGCCGGAAGCAACGTCCGAATAACCGGCGATGAGGTCCAGCGTGCCGTTCAGGTGATAAAACGGAATGCGGTAACCCAGGCCGTATATGCTCACCCGGCTCGGATACGTGGGCGAAGTAATGTACTGGGCGGTCAGCGTATGGTCGCGGTTGAACAGATTGGTGTGCTGATAGCCGATGCCGGAGCGCAGATACCCGGTATCCGAGGTGCCGGTGTCGTCGAGCGTGAAGGCAATTCGCCACGGCTTGTTGTCATCGACTTTGACGTTGACGTCGACTTGCCCCTCCGCTGCGCCCGAACGCAGCAGCACCTGGGTTTGCTTGAGCGGGTGTTCGCCCAGCATCTGCAGGTTGCGCGCGATGCGATGCGAGTTGGGCGTCTCGCCCTCCTTCACCGTCGGCAAGCTGTAGCGCACATTGTCGTTGTCGAAATGCTTGTTGCCGCCGATCAGAACGCGGCTCACCCTGGGTTCGGTGACCCGGATCTGAATTACGCTCCGATTGACGGTTTGCTCGGGAAGCAGCACCTGCACCACGCCAAAGCCGCGCTCGCGATAGCCCTGATCCAGCGCTTTTACCGCGCCCTGCACGTCGGCGAGTCCCTTCTGGCTACCGGTGAACGGCGCGACGATGCGCTCGATTTCATCGCTGCTGAGCAGGGTATTGCCGGTGATTTCAAACCGCTGAATGTCAAAGCGCGGAGAAGGCACGACTTCCTGCGCCCAGGCCAAAGCGCCCGGATCGAGCAAGGCCCATAGCAGCAGGCTCGCTCCCAGCGATCGGCTAATTGCTTGTTTTTGCTGTCCTCTCACCGCTCCCGTCCCCCGCCGCAGTGCTGCAAAGATTCGCGAGAACTATACTGTAAGCACCTTGATTCCACAAATAAATTCCAGGTGTCTCGCCAATCCCCACCGAACTGCCGCCCAACGTCCGCTGGGCACAACTTCAACTGCCTGATATCAATGGCACACCGCTGGCGGCAGCCCATCGCCGAGGGCACCATGTCGCGAAATTTGGCGATTATGCCACGGTTGATGAGATCGGGCGCACCCGCTGGCGGTTGAACCAACAGCTACCCGCTGGTTACCGGCTGTCGCGCCGGGACCTTGAGCCTCGATCATCCAGGTCCGGCATGTGGTCCGACCCGCCTGAATCAGCAGCCGGGATGCACGGCCAGAAAATTATTTTCTCTTTATTTATCAACAAGATATTTAAGCTTTTCCACGCTGACAGCCAGGTCGGAACTTGGGACGTCAGGCAGCCTGCCGCTGGCGGCGCGCTTCCGCCAGACAGATACCGGCGGATACCGACACATTGAGGCTCTCGACCGCGCCCAGCATGGGGATGCGCGCCAGTTCATCGCAGTGCTCGCGGGTGAGCCGCCGCATGCCCTCGCCTTCCGCGCCCAGCACCCAGGCCAGCGCGCCGCCGAGCTTGACCGCATACAGATCGCGCTCGGCTTTTTCATCGGCGCCGATCAGCCAGATGCCGCGTTCCTTCAACTCACGCATGCTGCGCGCAAGATTGGTGACGGCGATGTACGGCACGGTCTCGGCTGCGCCGCTGGCGACTTTTGCCACCGTGGCATTGAGGCCGACGGCACGATCCTTGGGTGCGATCACGGCATGCACGCCCATGCCATCGGCCACGCGCAGGCAGGCCCCCAGATTGTGCGGATCGGTCACGCCGTCGAGTATCAGCAGCAAAGCCGGTTCCGCCAGATTGTCCAGCACATCGTCGATGTGCGTCGGCAGCCGCGCCATTTCGGCGCGCGCCGCAACGCCCTGGTGGCGCGCATTGCCGGTCATGCCGGCGAGCCGCTTGGCGTCGACCTGCATGATGCGGATGCCGTGGCCGGCCGCGAGTTTCACCAGGTCCTGCGCGCGGCGGTCGGTGCGGCCGCTGTCGAGATAGATTTCCTTCACGCCCGCCGCGTTCTGGCGCAGGCGGCTGATGACGGCATGAAAACCGTGGATGATGCGGGTGTCAGGCATTTGAAAGGCGTGAATGGTGAACAGTAAGCGGTGAGCGGAAAATACGCGACGTCCCATGCCCTTTTTGCTTTTCACCGCTTACCGCTCGCCGCTTACCGCTCGTCATTTTTCATCCAGCACAAAATCGATCTTGCTGGTCTCGAGATCGACGCGCGCAAGCTGCACTCGCAGACGGTCGCCGAGCCGGAAGCGGCGGCCGGTGCGCTCGCCCAGCAAATGATGCTTGGCGGCATCGAAATGGTAGTAATCGCTGCCCAGTTCGGAGATATGCACCAGTCCCTCGACGTAAACGCCGTCGAGCGCGACAAACACGCCGAACGCGGTGACGCCGCTGATGCTGCACTCGAAGCTCTCGCCGACCTTGTCCTGCATGTAGTAGCACTTGAGCCAGGCTTCGACATCGCGCGTGGCATCGTCGGCGCGGCGTTCGGTCATCGAACAGCGCGCGCCCAGTTCGTGCCAGTCACCAGGTTGGTAACGCTTGCCGGCCAGCGCAGCCTTGATCGAACGATGCACCAGCAGATCGGGATAACGCCGGATCGGCGAGGTGAAATGCGTATACGACTCGTAGGCAAGCCCGAAATGCCCGAGATTGTCGGGACTGTAGACTGCCTGCCGCAGCGAGCGCAGCATCGCGGTTTGCAGCAACTGCGCGTCCGGCCGGTCCTTGATTCTTGCGAGCAGTTTCGCGTAATCGAGCGCGTGCGGATCGTCGCCGCCGGTCAGGTCATAGCCGAAACCCTTGAGAAATTCGCGCAGCGCAGTGAGCTTTTCCGGCGTCGGCCCCTCGTGAATGCGATAGAGCATGGGATGCCCGCTTTCGCGCAGGAAATCCGAAGCGCAAACGTTGGCCGCCAGCATGCACTCCTCGATCAGGCGGTGCGCGTCGTTGCGCTTGACCGGCACGATGCGTTCGATCTTGCCGTGCTCGTTGAACAGCATCTGGGTTTCGATGGTTTCGAAATCGATGGCACCGCGCCGCTGACGCGATTTGGCCAGTAGCCTGTAGAGCTTGTACAGGCTCTCGAGTTGCGGCAGCAGCCGACGGTGCGTGCGTGCCGCCTCATCGTCGCCTCCTCCCAGCATCGCGGCCACCAGCGTGTAGGTGAGCCGCGCGTGCGAGCGCATCACCGCCGGATAGAAACGATAGGACGTGATCTCGCCGTGGGCGTCGATTTTCATGTCGCACGCCACGCACAGACGTTGCACCTCGGGGTTGATCGAACACAGACCGTTGGACAGCCGCTCCGGCAGCATCGGAATCACGCGGCGCGGGAAGTAAACCGAGTTGCCGCGGTCCAGCGCTTCGCGGTCCAGTGCGTCGCCGTGGCGCACGTAATGACTGACGTCGGCAATCGCCACGATCAGGCGGAAACCGCCGCCGGTCTGCATTTCGCAATACACGGCATCGTCGAAATCCTTCGCCGTTTCGCCATCGATGGTGACCAGCGGCAGTTTGCCAAGATCTTCGCGTCCGCGCCGGTCGGCGTCGGTCACGCCGTCAGGAAACTCTGCGGCGAGGCGCTCGGTTTCCGGCGAAAACGCGTGCGGCAGATCGTGTTTCCTCAGCGCGATCTCGATTTCCATGCCGGAATCGGCGTAGTTGCCAAGCACTTCAACCACGCGTGCCACCGGCTGGCTGTGCTTTGCCGGCTGCGCCACGATTTCCACCATCACCACCTGCCCCGGTTGCGCGCCGTGCGTTTCCGCCGGCGACACCAGTAAATCCTGGCTGATGCGTTTGTCCTCGGCAGCGACGAAAAATACCCCGTGTTCGCTGTACAGCCGCCCGACCAGACGTTGTTGCGCGCGCTCGAGAACCTCGACAATCTTGCCCTCGGGCCGGCCGCGCCGGTCAGTACCCGACTGGCGCACGACCACGCGGTCGCCGTGCAGGACCTTGTCCATCTCCTTGGACCCGAGAAACATGTCGGGTCCGCTGTCGTCGCGAATCAGAAAGCCGAAGCCGTCCTGATGTCCCTGCACCCGTCCGCGGACAAGATCAAGCTTGTCGAGAACGCAAATGGCGCCGCGCCGATTGCGCATGATTTCACCGTCGCGCTGCATCGCTCCCAGCCGGCGGGAAAATCCCTCGCGTTCTTCCGCACTGATGTTGAGCAGGCGTTCGAGTTCGTTTTCCTCCACCGGCACGCCCTGGCTGGTCAGGATTTGCAGAATATATTCGCGGCTTGGCACCGGCTCGGCATAACGTTCGCGTTCGCGATTCAGAAACGGATCGGCCACACGCTCCTGCGCGCCGCCGGGCTTGGTCCGAGATTTCGCTTTCGGCGCCTGTGCAGTGCGCGCAGCCTTGCTGCGGCCTTTGCCGGGCGGGCGGGGTGTCGTGGATTTTTGTGTTTTAGCTTGCTTCATTTTCGTGTTTCATGTTGTTTCATTTGATCAATCAGGCGCCATCGGTTAGAATCGCGCGCTCTTGCCCAGGTGGCGGAATTGGTAGACGCACCAGTTTCAGGTACTGGCGGGTAACACCGTGGAGGTTCGAGTCCTCTCCTGGGCACCATCTTTCAATGATGGATGATTGACGCGGAATGCAACCGCTTCAGTCATCCGTCATTTTCATTTGAACGGGTGCCGCCGCACGATGGTCTGCTCGCGATCGGCGCCGGTTGAAATCATGTCGATCGGCACGCCGCACACCGCTTCGATGCGCTTCAAATAATTCTGCGCCGCAACCGGCAGCTGCTCAAAGCGCGTAAGGCCGATCGTGCTCTCGCTCCAGCCCGGCCAGTCCTCGTAAACCGGCTCGCATTCGGCAATCAATTCCGCGCCGAACGGCAGAATGTCGCGCTGCACGCCGTTCATGCGGTAGCCGATGCCGAGGCGCACGGTTTCCATGCCGTCCATCACGTCGAGTTTGGTCACGCACAGACCGGACACGCCGTTGATCTGTATCGAACGCTTGAGCGCGGCGGCGTCGAACCAGCCGCAGCGCCGCGGCCGGCCGGTGGTTGAACCAACCTCGTTGCCGCGGCTCGCCAGCTGCCTGCCGATATCATCCTCCAGTTCGGTCGGGAACGGCCCGGAGCCCACGCGGGTGGTATACGCCTTGGTGATGCCGAGCACGTAATGCAGCAGCTGCGGCCCGATACCGGCGCCGGCGGCGGCGGCGCCGGCCACGCAATTGCTCGAGGTCACGAACGGATAAGTGCCGTGGTCGACATCGAGCAGCGTGCCCTGCGCACCCTCGAACAGCAGATTGTTGCCGGCCTTGTGTGCATCGTAGAGGATGCGCGGCACATCGGCCACCAGGGGCCGGATGCGTTCGGCGAGCGCCAGCGTTTCGTCGAGCGTCTGGTGAAAATCGACGATCGCCGCGTGAAAATAATTCTTGAGCACGAAATTGTGGAAATCGAGCACCTCGCCCAGCTTGGCGGCAAAACGCTCGCGGTGAAACAGGTCCTGCAACCTGATCGCGCGCCGCGCAACTTTATCCTCGTAGGCGGGACCGATGCCGCGGCCGGTGGTGCCGATCTTGCCGGCGCCCTTGGCTGCTTCGCGTGCTTGATCGAGCGCGACATGATGCGGCAGAATCAGCGGACAGGCCTCGCTGATCTTGAGCCGCGACTGGACGTCGACGCCAGCCGCCTCCAGGGTTGCGACCTCTTCAAGCAGGGCCTGCGGCGAGAGCACAACGCCGTTGCCGATGTAGCATGCCACCTTGTCGCGCAGGATTCCGGACGGAATCAGGTGCAGCACGGTTTTCTTGCCGGCGATCACCAGGGTATGCCCGGCGTTGTGCCCGCCCTGGAAACGCACCACACCCTGGGCATGGTCGGTCAGCCAGTCGACGATCTTGCCTTTGCCTTCATCACCCCACTGGGTGCCGATTACCACAACATTCTTAGACATATATTCCGACAGTTCTGGTTAGCCGCCAAGACGCCAGAAGCGCCAAGGGGGAATAAAAAATAAAAGATGGCATTCGCGGATGCAAAGAAAACGATACCGGGTTCTTATGCCGCACTTCTTGGCGGCCTTGGCGTCTTGGCGGCTGATTTCGGCTTTTCAATAAGCCATTTTCCGCCACGGCGCACGAGTTTGCGGTCGCAGCCGAGCTCGGCGCGCGCAGCGGCATGGCCCGGCAGATCCACGATCACCACTTCACCGCGCGCACGCAACGCTGCTATGCGGCGCTGCAGCCCGGCATCTTTCGGCAAATACGGCGCCAGTATCCCCGGCCTGGCACCGCCATTGGGGCTGGCCGACGCCAGTTCGCGCAAATCCATGCTGAATCCTGTTGCCGGGCGTGCGCGGCCGAAGGCCTTGCCCACCTCGTCATAGCGTCCGCCGAGCGCCAGCGCATTCGCCCAGCCGGCGGCGTACGCGGCGAACACCACGCCGCTGTGATAGTGATAGCCGCGCAATTCCGCCAGGTCAAAACAGCGCACATGGGCAACGTCGCGCAGCCGCTCAGACAGCGCTTTCAGGCTGCGCAATGCCGCCCTGATTTCGGCATGGTCCGGCAGTCTGCGTCGCGCCTGTTCCAGCACTTCCGGTCCGCCATACAATTCGGGCAGCACAATCAGCGCCTCGCGGGTGCGGCGATCGAGCTTTTTCGTCAGTTCACGCAGCACCGGCACGTCCTTCACCTGCATGGCGCGGAATAATTCAACTTCCAGCCCGGGCGCGACCTTCGCCCGCTTGACCAGGCTGCGGAATACCGCGACATGGCCGATATCGAGATATACCTTGTCGATGCGCGCGATTTCCAGCACCTTCATCATCAGGCTCTGGATCTCGACATCGCTCTCGATGCCGCGATGGCCGTAGATTTCAGCGCCGATCTGCAGCGGCTCGCGGGTGCGGTTCATGCCCGAGGGCAGCGTGTGCAGCACGCTGCCGGCATAACACAGGCGCGTCACTCCGCTGCGGTTAAGCAGGTGCGCATCGATGCGCGCAACCTGGGGAGTAATGTCGGCACGCACCCCCAGCGTGCGCCCGGAAAGCTGGTCGACGAGCTTGAATGTCCGCAGATCGAGATCGTAGCCGGTGCCGGTCAGCAGCGATTCGACATATTCCAGCAGCGGCGGCATCACCAACTGATAGCCGTGAGTCAAAAACAAGTCGAGCGCATCCCGCCGCAGGCGTTCGATGCGGCTTGCCTCGAGAGGCAGAATATCCTCGATATATTCAGGCAGCAGCCAGGTACGCATTCGGGATAGCGCGATCAGGATTGAGAATTGGGGTCAATTATAGAGAAAATCAGATTAAAAATCAGGACATTGCTCAATCCTGGCTACCCGATCCCCGGCCTCAGTGCCGCACCAGATAAAGCACGAGCAGGCCGGCCAGCATGGAGGTCAATCCAATGAAGCGTATCTGTCCATCGCTCATTTCGATAAGCCGGCGGAAAGTCTCGCGCCACAGACCCGGCACCAGAAAAGGCAGTATGCCCTCAATAACCAGCATCAGGGCAAACGCGGTAAGCAGGGTGTTACTCATTTACTCGTCTGCCGCGATTTCCGGACAACACGGATAAGCGCGCCGCCGGTTTGCTATTTACCCGTTTTGCCGCTGGACTTGAGATATTTGAAGAACTCGGAATTGGGCTCCAGCACCAGCACGTCGCTTTTATTCTTGAAGCTCTGTTTGTAGGCTTCCAGGCTGCGGTAAAACGCGTAGAACTCGGGGTTGATCTCGTAGGCCCGGGAGTAGGTCGACGTCGCCTTGGCATCACCCTCGCCCTTGACGCGCTGCGCATCGCGGTAGGCCTGGGCCAGGATAACTTCTTTCTGCCGGTCGGCATCAGCGCGGATTTTCTCCGATTCGGCAAAGCCCGTGGAACGCAGTTCGTTGGCAACACGCTTGCGCTCCGCCTCCATCCGGCTGTAAACCGACGCGCTCACTTCCTGCGGCAGATCAACGCGCTTCAGGCGCACGTCCAGGACCTCGACGCCGATCTTGATCGCATCTTCGTTGGCCCGCGCCCGCATGAGTTCCATGATCTTGTCACGCTCGCCGGAAACCACGTCGTGCACGGTACGGTTACCGAACTCCGCGCGCAGACCGTCGTTGATGGTCTGCAGCAGCCGCGTCTGGGCCAGCAATTCGTTGCCCTGCACGCTCACATAAAACTGCCGCACGTCGGTGATTTTCCATTTCACGAACAAGTCGACCAGAACGTTCTTCTTTTCCGAGGTGAGGAAGCGCTCGGGCTCGGCGGTGTCCGTGGTCAGAATGCGCACGTCGAAAAAGCGCACGTTGTCGAGCAGCGGCACCTTGAAATACAGGCCGGGCTCTTTCCTGACGTCGATGACCTCGCCCAGGCGAAACACGATCGCATTCTGCCGCTGATCCACCACGAACAGCGACAAAGAGCCAATGATTAAAAGCACGATCACGCCCACCAGAATACTGCCCAGATGATTTTTCATCAGCGGACCTCCCGGTCACGGCTGCGGAAGGCTTCGCGCGAACGCACGGTCGAATCCGGAGCCGCAGGCACGGCTTCCGGTTGTTTGGCGGTTTCCGCTGCAGACGGACCCGCCATTTGCATGATCTTGTCGAGCGGGAGATACATCAGGCTGTTGCCGCCCTTCTGATCGATCAGCACCTTCGTGGTATTGCTCATGACCTGCTGCATGGCGTCAATGTAGAGACGGTCCCGCGTCACCTGCTGCGATTTGTTGTATTCGGCAACGACCAGGCGGAAGCGGCTGGCGTCACCCTCGGCCTGCTCTGTGACACGCTGGCGGTAGCCCTCGGCCTCTTCCTTCAGGCGCGCAGCCATGCCACTCGCCTTGGGAATCACGTCGTTGGCGTACGCCTGGCCCTCGTTCTTCTGCCGCTCGCGGTCCTGGCCGGCTTTCACGGCATCATCAAAGGACGCTTGCACCTGCTCGGGGGGCTGGGCATTCTGCATCGTTACCTTCTGGATGTTGATGCCGGTGCCATAACGGTCGAGAACTTCCTGCATCAGCTTATGGGCGCGCGCCGCCACTTCGGCGCGCCCTTCGAAAATCACGAAGTCCATGCTGCTTTTGCCGACGATTTCGCGAATCGAGGTTTCCGCCGCCTGCAGCACCGCGTCGTCCGGCGCGCGGCTGTTGAACAGATAGTCATTGGGGCTTTTGAGCACGTACTGCACCGCAAACTGGACGTCGACGATATTTTCATCGTCGGTCAGCATCAGCGCTTCCTTGAGTACCTTGCTTTTTACCGTATTGCGATAACCGACTTCGACCGTGCGTACCTGGGAAACATTGACGACCTCGGCACCTTCCACCGGGTACGGCAGGTGCCAGCGCGGGCCCGGCATGGTCGTCTCGACAAATTTGCCGAAGCGCAGCACAACGCCGCGCTGACCTTCATTCACAATGTAGAAGCCGCTCGCAATCCAGGCCGCAACGATGAGGCCGAGCAGCAGACCGGCGCCGCCGCCGATTTTCCTGCCATCGGGCCCGGACGGACCGGCACCATTGCCGTTGCCTTTGCGGCCGAACATGCCATCGAGCTTTTTGTTGAAATTGCGCCACAACTCATCGAGGTCGGGCGGCCCCTGCTTGGCGCCGGGACGCCGGCCCCACTGTGGATCGTT
>CAKKQX010000255.1 GCA_919902235.1 Burkholderiales bacterium | reverse complement strand
GGGTAGCAACGTTCTTTACTCGTCGTTTTCGGAGCGACCCAAGCATCTCGATCCGGTTCAGTCATACAGCGAGAACGAGTTCGTCTTTATCGCGCAGATTTACCAGCCGCCGCTGCAATATCATTATTTCAAGCGGCCTTACGAGTTGGTTCCCTTCGGCGCTACCGAAGTGCCGCGCGCGACGTTTTTTGACGCTGGCGGCAAACGCTTGCCGGATGATGCCGATGCCGCAAGGGTCGCCTACAGTGAGTATGTGATCCGCATCAAACCCGGCACCCTGTATCAGCCGCATCCGGCGCTCGCCACGGATGACAAGGGCCGTTTTCTGTACCATGACCTGAAGCAAAGCGATCTTGCCGGTATTTACACGCTGGGCGATTTTCAGCGGCAGGGCACACGCGAACTGGTAGCCGCCGACTATGTGCACCAGATCAAGCGGCTTGCGCATCCGCGCCTGCATTCACCCATCCTGGGCTTGATGGGTGAATACATCGTCGGCCTCAAGGCGCTGGCGGAAACGCTGGGCAAGGCGGACAAAAGTCTGCCCAAAGACGGTTATCTCGACCTGACCCGGTATGAAATCGAGGGCGCGCGGGTGCTGGATCGCCATAGCTATGTGATCCGCGTGCAGGGCAAATACCCGCAGTTCGTATATTGGCTGGCGATGCCGTTTTTTTCCCCGGTGCCGCCGGAGGCCGAACGTTTCTACGCCCAGCCCGGCATGGCGGAAAAGAACATTGCGCTCGACTGGTTCCCGATCGGCACCGGCCCCTACATGCTGACGGTCAACAATCCCAACCGCCGCATGGTGCTCGAACGCAATCCCAACTATCAGGGCGAAACCTATCCGGCCGAAGGCGAGCCGGGCGACGCCGAAGCGGGGCTGCTGCAGGATGCCGGCAAGCCGCTGCCTTTCATCGACAAGGTCGTGTTCAGTCTGGAAAAGGAGCAGATCCCCTACTGGAACAAGTTTCTGCAGGGCTACTATGACGCTTCAGGAATTGGCTCCGACACTTTCGACCAGGCGGTGCAATTCACCGGTCAGGGCGATATCGTATTGTCCGACGAGATGCGCGAACGCGGTATTCGGATGCAGACTTCGGTCGCCACCTCCGTGTTCTATCTCGGCTTCAACATGCTCGACCCGGTGGTCGGCGGAGGCGCGGACGAGAAAAGTCGCGAGCGCGCCAGAAAATTGCGGCATGCGATTTCAATCGCCATCGACCAGGAAGAATCGATTTCCATTTTCCAGAATGGTCGCGGTATCCCTGCGCAGGGACCCATTCCGCCGGGCATTTTTGGCTATCGCGAGGGGGCGCAAGGCATCAATCCCTACGTTTACGACTGGATCGCCGGCGCACCGCGCAGGAAATCGGTCGATTATGCGAAAAAACTGCTGGCGCAAGCCGGTTATCCTGACGGCCGCGATGCCAAAACCGGTCAGCCGCTGCTGGTCAACCTCGATACCACCGCGACCGGTGTGGGCAGCAAATCGCGGCTCGACTGGTATACCAAGCAGTTTGAAAAAATCGGCGTGCAGCTGGTGGTGCGCGCCACCGATTACAACCGCTTCCAGGACAAGATCCGCAAGGGCAATGTGCAGCTTTATTTCCTGGGCTGGAACGCCGATTATCCGGATCCCGAGAATTTCCTGTTCCTGCTGCATGGTGCGCAGAGCAAGGTCAAGAACACGGGCGAGAACGCCTCCAATTACGCCAACCCGGAATTCGACCGCCTGTTCGAACGCATGAAAGGCATGTACAACGGCCCCGAACGCCAGGCGGTCATCGATCGCATGGTGGAGATCGTGCGCTACGACGCGCCCTGGGTGTGGAGCCTGTTCCCCAAGGATTACACCCTGCATCACGCGTGGGTGCATAACCGCAAACCCAATCAGCTTGCCAATAACAGCCTGAAGTACCAGCGCATTGATCCGCAGCTGCGGGAAAAGATGCGGCGCGAATGGAACCGGCCGGTGCTGTGGCCGGCAGTGCTGATGCTGATCGCGCTGGCGCTGAGCATCGTGCCTGCGGTGCTGGTGTTCCGGCGCCGGGAGCGACGCACCGCTGCCGCGCCGGCGCACAAGGCAACGGCATAAGCCTCGCATGCTCGCCTACATCGTCCGCCGCATTGCATACGCGATTCCGATACTGATCGGCGTCAACGTGCTGACCTTCGCGCTGTTTTTCGTGGTCAATACGCCGGACGATATGGCGCGCGTGCATCTGGGCGTTAAAAGAGTGACGGCTGAGGCCATCGAAAAATGGAAGCTCGAGCGTGGATATGATAAGCCATTGTTATTAAATGAAAAATCTTCAGGTTCTGGCAAATTCACCGAAACCATATTCTTCGATAAATCGGTGCGGCTGTTCGTCTTTGATTTCGGCCGCTCGGACCAGGGGCGCGATATCGGCTACGACATCAGAACGCGCATGTGGCCCAGCCTGGCGATCGCACTGCCGGTGTTCGTGCTGGGGCTGGCCGCCTACATCACGTTTGCGCTGCTGATGGCGTTTTTCCGCGCCACCTATATCGATTTCTGGGGCGTGGTGCTGTGCGTGCTGATGATGTCGATTTCGGGACTGTTCTACATCATCGGCGGCCAATACCTGGTCGGCAAGCTGTGGAACCTGGTGCCGATCTCGGGCTACGACGGCGGACTGGACGCCTTCAAGTTTCTGCTGCTGCCGGTGCTGATCGGTGTTTTTAGCGGCATCGGCTCCAATGCGCGCTGGTATCGCACCATTTTTCTGGAGGAGATCAACAGGGATTACGTGCGCACCGCGCGCGCCAAGGGGCTTTCTGAAATACGCGTGCTGTTCCGCCACGTGCTCGCCAACGCGATGATTCCGATACTGACCGGCGCCGTGGTGGTGATCCCGCTGCTGTTCATGGGCAGCCTGATTACCGAGGCCTTTTTCGGCATTCCCGGTCTCGGCAGCTACACCATAGACGCGATCCAGTCGCAGGACTTCGCGGTGGTGCGCGCCATGGTGTTTCTGGGCTCGGTGCTTTACATCGTCGGTCTCATCCTGACCGATATCTCGTACACCCTCGTCGATCCGAGAGTAAGGCTGCAGTAGATCCGCAACTATGCCGATTAAACCCGAAATCCTCGCCACCGACATTCTGGTCTGGTTGCTGGTGGCCGTGCTGGGATGCTTCGCCTGGTACGTGCGCCGGCACGAGCATTTGCTCGCGCCGTGGCGGCGCGTTGCGCACAGTGCCAGCGGCATGGCGGCATTGACGGTGCTGTCCTTTTTTATCGTGATCGGCCTGCTCGATTCGTTTCACTACCGGCCGGCGCTGTCCGACATGGGCGGAAGAAAGGTGTACGCCGTCGAAGTGCTGAGCGTGTTCGACGCCGTGGCAGAACCCCTGCGCACGCGCAAGGAAAAAACTTATTCCGCGCCGCTCGCCACTCATCTCTATGCCAAGGAACCCGTGGAGCTGGCGGGCGGCAGGCAGGCGCGCGATTATCCGCGGCTGCTTCACGGCGGCGCGCATCTCGAGGACCCGCGCGCGGATTGGGCACCCGATGTCGCCCGGCGTACGTTGTCGGGGATTGCCGCGGCAGCGGTCGCCTGGCTGGTGCTGACGACGTTGCTGTGCGCTGTGCTCGCGCGCCGGCACGCGATGAATACCGATGCGGCGTGGCGCGCGATATGGCGCGGCGAAACGCGAGTGCCGTGGCATGCCGTGCTGATCACGCTCGGGCTGATGCTGCTGGTTGCGGGACCGCTTGCAGCGCTGAGCATGAAATACCATGTCTTCGGTACCGACAAAGTGGGGCAGGATGTACTCTACCAGACGCTGAAAAGCATACGCACGGGCCTGGTAATCGGCACGCTGACGACGCTGATCATGCTGCCGTTCGCACTGCTGCTGGGCATTGCGGCGGGCTATTTTCGCGGCTGGGTCGATGACCTGATCCAATACGTCTACACCACGTTGTCCTCGATTCCCGGGGTGCTGCTGATCGCCGCGTCGGTGCTGATGATGCAGGTCTATATCGAGACCCATCCCGATTTGTTCGAGACACTGGTGGCGCGCGCCGATCTCAGGCTATTGTTTTTATGCATTATTTTGGGCATTACCAGCTGGACCGGCCTGTGCCGGCTGCTGCGCGGCGAGGCACTGAAGCTGCGCGAGATGGAATACATACAGGCGGCGCATGCGTTTGGCGTGTCGCACTGGCGCGTCATTACGCGCCACATCCTGCCCAATGTCATGCACATCGTGCTGATCGCGGTGGTGATGGATTTCAGCGGACTGGTGCTGGCGGAGGCCGTGCTGTCCTATGTTGGTGTCGGCGTCGACCCATCGATGATCAGTTTTGGCACCATGATCAATACCGCGCGCCTGGAAATGGCACGCGAACCCATGGTGTGGTGGTCGCTGGCCTCGGCGTTCTGTTTCATGCTGCTGCTGGTGTTGTCGGCAAATCTGTTTGCCGATGCGGTGCGCGATGGTTTCGACCCGCGCATACAGAGCCGCGAGCCGGCTGCCGCGGATTGCGCCGGATTGCAGCCGGCCATGGGGCGGACCGCATGAACAGCCTCCTGCTCAGCATAGAAAATCTGCGCACGCGGATCGGCAGCGGCGGCGCAGCCGTGCGCGCGGTCGACGGGCTGTCGCTGGAGATCGCGCGCGGCGAAACCTTTGCATTGCTGGGCGAATCGGGATGCGGCAAATCCATTACCGCGCTGTCGGTGATGCGGCTGCTGCCGGACAGCGGACGGATTGTCGGCGGCAGTGTGAAGCTCGACGGCCAGGACCTGCTGGCGCTGCCAGAAACCGAGATGCGCAATGTGCGCGGGCGCCGCATCGCGATGATTTTCCAGGAGCCCATGCTGTCGCTCAATCCGGTAATGACCGTTGGCGACCAGATCGCGGAAACGCTTGGCCGTCATACCGATCTCGAGGGCGCAATGCTGGACAAGCGCGTGATCGAACTGCTGGACGCGGTGCGCATTCCCGACGCCGCACGACGGCGCGACGAATATCCGTTTCAGCTCTCGGGCGGCATGAAGCAGCGGGTGATGATCGCGATGGCGCTCGCCTGCGACCCCGAACTGCTGATCGCCGACGAGCCGACCACCGCGCTCGACGTGACCATACAGGCGCAGGTGCTGGACCTGCTGCGCGAGCTGCAGCAAAGCCGCGGCATGGCCATTCTGCTGATCACCCACGATCTCGCGGTGGTGGCGGAAATGGCGCATCGCGTGGCGGTCATGTACGCCGGCGAGATCGTCGAGACTGCGCCGCGCGAGATTTTTTTCGACCGCCCGGCGCATCCATATTCGCGCAAACTGTTCGATTCTCTGCCGGCAAGGCACAAGCGCGGCGATGCGCTGGCGGTTATACGCGGCAGCGTGCCGCCGCTGTCGCGCGAATTCACCAATTGCCGTTTCGTCGAGCGCTGCGATCATGCCTGGGACCTGTGCCGCAGCACGGTGCCGGTGTGGCACGGTATTGGCGACGGACAGGGCGCGAGATGCCATCTGTTCGCCGCAGGCGAACGGGCGGGAGAGGAGAGAGGAGAGAGGAGAGAGGGACAGTATAATCATACGCGTGCCAAGGCAGAAGAAGCGCCCGCCTCTCGCCTGTCCCCTGTCGCCTCTCTTCTTGAGGTCGCAGACCTCAAGGTCCATTTCCCCATTCACAAGGGGGTGCTGAAGCGCGTGGCGGGGCAGGTCAGGGCGGTGGACGGGATATCGCTGACTATCAACCCCGGCAAAACACTGGGTCTGGTCGGCGAATCGGGCTGCGGTAAAACGACAGTGGGCAAGGCGATTCTGCAGCTGATCGAGCCGACTGCGGGTGCGGTGGTGTTTTCGGGCGCGGACCTCACGCAGCTCAGCCGCGCCGAGTTGCACGCGCGCCGGCGGCATGTGCAAATCATTTTTCAGGATCCTTACGCTTCGCTAAATCCGCGCATGCGGGTGGCGGAAACCATTGAAGAAGGCATGACCGCGCTCGGCATCGGCGCCGGCCACGCGCAGCGCCAGGCGCGTATCGATGCATTGCTGGGCGAGGTCGGGCTGCCGCCGGAAGTCAAATATCGCTATCCGCACGAGTTTTCCGGCGGGCAGCGCCAGCGCATCGCAATTGCGCGCGCGCTTGCGGTCGATCCGCAGCTCATCATCTGCGACGAGCCGACCAGCGCCCTGGACGTTTCAGTGCAGGCGCAGATTCTCAATTTGCTGAAGCAACTGCAGGAGAAAAAAGGGCTGTCGTATCTGTTCATCAGCCACAATATTTCGGTGATCGAGTTTCTGGCGCATGAAGTCGCCGTGATGTACCTGGGGCGCATCGTCGAGCACGGCACGGTCGAGGAGGTGCTCGAAAATCCGCAGCATCCCTATACGCGCGCCTTGTTGTCAGCGGTGCCGGCAATTGATGCGAGTGCCCGACGGGAAGTGATCCGGCTGCAGGGCGACCTGCCATCGCCGGTCCATCCGCCGCAGGGATGCCATTTTCATCCGCGCTGCGCGCAGGCGCTGCCGCAGTGCCTGCAGAATTATCCGGGAAAAACCGTTTTCAGCGCCACCCACTCGGCGCATTGCCACCTTTATGCGCCGCGCTAGCGGCAGCGCATTCAGCGTTTTGCATCCTGCTGGCCCACAGCCAGATTGATTTTCCTGGTTGAGGCCGGTTTGGACGGGATGGTGGTTTTGACGCGCTTGGCGGGGACGTTATTTGCGGACTTGGTTTTGACTGCAGCCGCTTTTGCGGCGGATGCCGGTTTTTTCTGCACGGTCTTGTGCGCCGTTTTTCGTATCGTGCCGCGTCTGGAAGGTGGCACGTAGCGCACATTTTTGATTTTGGCGACAGGCGCAGCCGGCAGGTCCGGCAGATTCGGCACCGCGCCCGCTTTGACCGGCACCAATAAGGTCTGGCCGGTGGTGATTTTCCTGCGTCCGGCGATGCCGTTGATGGAA
>CAKKQX010000254.1 GCA_919902235.1 Burkholderiales bacterium | reverse complement strand
CTGATTTCAAGAATGCGCGACTTCTGGTGCAGCTTGATTTCCGTCGGCTGCGGTATCGATTTGTTCAGTCCTGCCATGGGAGCTCGTTGCAGATTCAGGAGAGTGGCATCATAACCGAGTTAAACTGAAACGAAAACTCTGATTTAAAAGGGGTTTTCCGGTTCGTGCGGGGATTGTCACGAGACTGCAATCTTTATTTCATAATATCGACACCTGTTTATCAGGCGCGGAGCATGCATGGCAGCAACCATACTCGTAGTGGAAGACGAACCCGCGATCCAGGAACTGATTTCTTATAACCTGGAACTTGCCGGGCATCGGGTGCTGCGTGCGGCAAGCGCGGAGCAGGCGCTCGAAATGGTGCGCTCGGAACTGCCCGATCTGGTCGTGCTCGACTGGATGCTGCCCGGCATGAACGGCATCGAATTCGCGCGGCGGCTGCGCGCCGACAAACGTACCCAGGCCGTGCCGGTCATCATGTTGACCGCCCGCGCGGAAGAGCAGGACAAGCTGGCCGGCCTTGAAACCGGTGCGGACGATTATCTGACCAAGCCGTTCAGTCCGCGCGAGCTCAATGCGCGCATCAAGGCGGTGCTGCGGCGCCGCGCGCCACAGGCGACCGACGATGCGGTCGAGATCGCCGGTCTCAGGCTCGACCCCGGGAGCCATCGTGTGCTGGGCAATCAGACGCCATTGACACTGGGCCCGACCGAATTTCGCCTGCTGCACTTCCTGATGACCCACGCTGAACGCGTTTATTCGCGTGCGCAGCTTCTCGACCATGTATGGGGCGACCATGTGTTTGTCGAGGAGCGCACGGTCGATGTCCACATCCGCAGGCTGCGCAAAGCGCTTGAACCCACCCGGCACGATCATTTGATACAGACGGTGCGCAGCGCCGGCTATCGCTTCTCCGCCGGGGACTGAGCGCCATTTTCAGTCATTGCCGGCGACATGCGATAATAATCAGTCTCTTCTGCAGGGATCTCCCGGTGAACAGCGTGTGGGGACGATCGTTGGTTGTGCTGGTCTTGTTCGCGCTGGGCTGTCTTGTGCTGTGGCCCATTTTCGGCGCGGTCGCGGCATGGGCTGTCTTCAGTGCCGGCCTGCTTTTCAGCATATTCCTGCATCTGCGCCATATTTCCGTGTTGCTCGGGTGGTTGCGCGATCCGACGCCGGATGCCGTGCCGCAGGGTATCGGCATCTGGGATGAGGTCTTTGCCGCGTTCTATCGCATGCTGCGGCGGCAGCGGCAGAGCGAATCTCAATTATCGGCAACCCTTGAGGATTTCCAGCAGGCTGGCGCAGCGATGCCCGACGGGCTGGTGATTCTGGATCAGGCCGATCGCATCGAATGGTGCAATCCCGTGGCCGAGCGGCACCTGGGAATCGACCGGAACCGTGATGCGGGGCAGCAGATTACCTACCTTGTCCGCCATCCGCAGTTCGCCGAAACCCTGCGGATGCAGAATTACAGCGAACCGTTGATGCTCAGGCAGTCGCGCGGTTCCAGTCTGATTCTCTCCGTGCAACTGGTTCCTTATGGCGACCGCCAGAAGCTGGTTATCAGCCGCGACGTGACCGAGCTTGAGCGCGTGGAAACCATGCGCCGCGATTTCATCGCCAACGTATCGCATGAACTCAGGACGCCGCTCACTGTTGTCGGCGGTTTTCTCGAGACGATTTCCGACATGAATGCGGCAGACGGCGATTTGCTGCGGCGTTCATTGCCGCTGATGATGGACCAGGCGCGGCGCATGCAGCGACTGGTGGAGGATTTGCTGACGCTGTCGCGCCTCGAGAGCGCCAACAATCCGGCGCGCGAAGAGCGGGTCAGCGCGCCTGATCTGGCGCGCGCGCTGTATCAGGACGCGCTGGCGCTTTCATCGGGCCGGCACCGCATCAAACTCGATATCGGGTGCGAAGACGGGCTCATTGGCAGCGAGGACGAGCTGAGGAGCGCATTCAGCAACCTCATCAGCAATGCCATACGCTATACCCCCGATGGCGGGGAGGTGGCTATCAGCTGGCAGCGCAGAGGTAATCAGGCGGTATTTTCAGTGCGCGACAGCGGAATCGGCATCAATCCCGAGCATATTCCGCGGTTGACCGAAAGATTTTACCGGGTGGATCGCAGCCGTTCGCGCGAAACGGGAGGCACCGGTCTGGGGCTGGCCATCGTGAAACACGTGTTGAACCGTCACCAGGGGCAGCTTGAGGTGGCGAGCGAAGCGGGGCGCGGCAGCACGTTCAGCGCGCTGTTCCCGGAGGCGCGCCTGCTCGCCGCCGAAACCGGGAAAGTGGCGCTGGCAAAAACGGCCTGAAGCCGTGATTGCCTAAACGATGGTTATCGTGCCGCGGTCGAAATCGCCGCCTTTTTCGAGCAAATTCAGCAGTTTTGCGGTTTGTTTGCGGTCCACTTCGACAAAGCGCCCGCTTTGGAACCAGCCGGCCGGCAAAATCAGCGATGCCGCAGTCGGCGGTGTCGGCACTTCAGGCAGCAGCAAAGCGCGCTCGTAGCGATTGCTGCCCGCAGGGTTGAAGTTCGAGGGCCGCACCGCGACCGCGCGGGGCTCCCCGGGCAGCAGGCGCACGCCGCAGCACAACTGGTTGTTTTCCTCGATTCTCAGCCACTGCACCATGCCCAGGCGGAAATGCGCGCCGTCGGCGCGACGCACCGCAAGCAACTGGTTATGGCTGACACGACCTTCGCCGCGTGGATCGCGCAGCATGCACATGAATCCGGACACGCTGTGGTTGGTGATTTGCCACGTCTCCAGCCCGTTTTCAGCGCTTTTAGACTTATCCTCGTGGTTTGTGCCCTCAACGCGGGCGATGTAGCCATAAGTGTCCAAGTCCTGTTTTTCGCGCGATGTCAGTTCGCCCGGCTGGCGAAATGCGCGGCCGCTCACGTTCAAGTGGATTGCTGCAATACCGAAGCACACGCTGGCGGATTCTTCGGTTTCCTGCCGCTCTTCCCTGCGTGCCGTCCCGGCGCGGCACCACTGCACATAGAGCAGCATCAGCAGGTTTTCGCAGCCAGGTTGCTGGGCGTCATCGCCCAATCCGAGTTGCCCCGGCGTTTGTCCCTGCTTGAGTAAATTGATGTTTTGCCGCAACGTCTTCGACAGCTGTTCGAGATCGAGAAAGCGCAAGTTGGCCCCGGCCCCGATATCGTCGGCGAACATCACACCGTTCGGTCCGTCCAGATCGACAGCCAACGAGGGGATCATGCTTGCAGGCAGCGGCTGGGTAGCCAAACCCACCAGGCTTGACCATTTCTCCAGCCAGCGCTGAACGAAGCTCAACTGACGCGCCGACATTGAGAACGGGTTGGCAAGTTGCGCGAGCAGTGCCTGGACGTAGTTCTCGGTGCAACTCGAGTCCGGATCCTGTTTGGCAAAGCTGTCTTCTACGCGTATGCGCGCGAAACCATGCTGTTCCGCGAACAAATAAAGCTCATGCAGGGTGCGCCACATTGTTGCCGGCACCTGGTGATATGCGCGATAGTGATCCAGCATGGTCTGGCCGAGGTAGCGCAGGCAGCGCATGCACACCAATGCCGCGTAAGGCGCAATCTCGAGATCGCCTTCCTGGTATGCCCTCAGGCATTGCTGGTAGTTGCGTCCTGTTTCCAGCCACAGGGTGATCACATTGCTCCACACGGCGGCCTGGCCGGGATCGAGCGGCAGCGGCTTGCCCGCGTAGCGTTTGGCCGATTCCTCCTGCACGAAGAGCGTCGGCTCTTTCAGCACCTCAAGAATTTTAAGACGTTCGAGCGCCGGTAGCGGCGCTGCGCAAAGCAAGGTGAGCTGGGTGCTGAGTTCTAGTTGCGCCTGCTGTACGTTGGTCAGTGGCAAGGCTTCGATCCACTGCCTGCAGCCGGCGCTGTCGGTAAACTGCAAATGCTGCTGGGGGGCGGTAAGCGGCAGGATGCTCATGTTGTAGTCCCTATTAATTAGACATAACAATCGGCCCCTGTCAGTAATTTGGAATAATTTATGATGCTGCGGAGCCGATTATGCCAACTCGCAGCAGGTTAGTCGAAGCATTCAACAATGTATGTGAACTGGGTCACGACCCTGGAGATTATATAAACATATGAATAAATGCACATTTCCGGTTGTGACAATAGTCTCGCTGCCGGCTCATCCCAGGCCGGAGACCAGCTTGGCGGCAAGGGCCGTGTGAAAATCGTGCGCGTTCTTTCTGCGTGGCTCGCGCTGCCGCGCTCCCCAGACCGGATACGGAAAATGAGGGTCGTCAACGAAGCGCGGAATCACGTGCCAGTGCAAATGCGGCGTCAAATTGCCGAGGCTCGCGAGATTGATCTTTTGTGGTTCGAGCAAATCGCGCAGCGCTGCTTCGACCTGCATCACCACTCTTAGCAGATGTGCGCGCTCC
>CAKKQX010000253.1:2161-8385 GCA_919902235.1 Burkholderiales bacterium | reverse complement strand
GCTACGGCGGCAATGCGCGCGAAACGCTTTCATTCCGGACGCTGCCCGCGGTGGCGACGGTGCGCGGCGGCGTCTGCGACGCGCTGCCGGCGGATGCGGCGCGCCGCGGCGAAATCACCGTGCTCGACGGCGCTTCGCCGGCTTCGCGCATTCGCGTGCTCGAGCGCCGCAGGGATAGTGGGGAGCAGATCCGGCTCGAGGATGCGCGGGTGATCGTGGCCGGCGGCCGCGGGCTCAACGGCCCGGAAGGCTTTCAGGTGCTGGAAGTGCTGGCAAGCGCGCTGGGCGGCGTGGTCGGCGCCAGCCGCGTACCGTGCGACCTGGGCTGGTGTCCGCATTCGATGCAGATCGGGCTGACCGGGCGTACGGTGACGCCGGATTTATACATCGCCGTCGGCATTTCCGGCGCCAGTCACCATCTCGCGGGTTGCGGCGGCGCCAAGACCATCGTCGCCATCAATACCGACCCGGAAGCGGCTATTTTCAGGGAGGCCAGGTTCGGGGTCATCGGCGATTTTCAGCGGCTGGTGCCGGCCCTGGCCGCGGCGGTACGGGAGCAGGGACCCGGCCACCGCTAAATCCGGCGAGCTACCCCATAAAAACATAACATATTGATTTTATTGTATTTATTACATTAGTGAGCGCTAACACATTTTGTGCTGGACGCATTTGACGGAGTCAAGATCATGGCATTTGAAGCATTGATGGCGGAATACGAAGCGCGGCGCGCCAAGGCGCTGGCCGGCGGCGGCGAGGAAAAGTATGCCAAGCGCAAGGCGGCGGGCATATGGAACGCGCGTGAGCGCATCGCCTATCTGGTGGACCAGGGTTCGTTTATTGAATCGGGGCTGTTCGGCTCGTCCGGGGTCTATCCGGAGCAGGCCGACGAAACCCAGACCGACGGCAAGCTCGCCGGCTACGCCAAAATCAACGGCCGCGACATCTGTCTGGTGGTCAATGATTTCACGGTCAAGGGCGCCTCGACCAGCGCCACCAACGGCAAGAAAATCGCGCACATGAAGCGCACCGCAACCGAACGCGGCATGCCGCTGGTGCTGATCGGCGAATCGACCGGCGCGCGCCTGCCCGACGCCATGGGCTCGCGCGGCATGGGCCTGCTGCTGGGCAACGACAACACCCAGTTCCGCCGCACGCGCGAGATTCCGATGGCGGCGGCGGCGTTCGGCCCCTCGTTCGGCTCTTCCACCTGGCTCATGTGCCAGGCTGATTTCGCGGTGATGCAGAAAGGCGCGACCGTGGCGGTGTCCAGCCCGCGCCTGGTGTCGATGGCGCTGGGTGAAAAAGTCGATACCGAGGCGCTGGGGGGCTGGCGCCTGCACGCCGAAATCACCGGTCTCGTCGACCACGTCGTGGACAAGGAAGAAGAGGCCTTCGACGCCATCAAGAAATTTCTGTCGTACCTGCCCAGCCATCACCGGGAAGCGCCACCGGACGCGCCCATCCCCGCGGGCTCGGGTGCCGACATGGACAAGGTGTTCGACATCCTGCCGGAGAGCCGCACCCAGGTTTACGACATGAAGCGCGTGCTCAAGAGCATGGTCGACAAGGACACCCTGTTCGAATTGAAGCCGCGCTTCGGCAAGAGCGCGGTCACGGCGCTGGCGCGCCTCGGCGGCAAAAGCGTGGGCGTGATCGCCAACAACCCGCTGCATCGCGGCGGCGCGCTCGATGCCGACGCCTGCCGCAAGATCGTGGATTTTCTGGTGCTGTGCGACTCGTTCAACATCCCGCTCGTCATCCTCGCCGACACGCCGGGATTCCAGATCGGCACCGAAGCCGAGCGCGCCGGCGCGCCGGGCAAGATCATGAATTTCATGAACGCCATGACGCTGGTCACGGTGCCCCACATCTCGGTGATCGTGCGCAAGAGCTATGGCCGCGCCTACGTGTGCATGGGCGGCGGCCGCCATTCCGACGAAGTCGCGGCGTGGCCATCGGCGGAAGTGAGCTTCATGAGTCCCGAGTTCGCCACCAAGATCGTGCACGGCGTGGGTGTGGGCGAGCCGGGCTTCGAAGAGAAACTCGCCGACATCCGCAAGGGCAGCGACGTGTGGGGCCTGGCCTCGGTGTACGCGGCGCAGGCGGTGATCCGGCCGCAGGACACGCGCGACTACCTGATCCGCATGCTCGACGTTCACCAGCTGCGCATGAGCAAAGGGGTGGGCCAGCATCTGATGCGCACCTGGCCTACCAGTTACTAAGAGCGCCTAACATAATGACGCTTAAAGCCCCCCTCTCCCTACCCTCTCCCCCGCAAGCGGTGGAGAGGGGGATTTATTTTGTTAGGCGCTCTAAATAAAAGCGTGAACGAGTGAGCCCCTCACCCCAACCCTCTCCCCGGTGCCGGGGAGAGGGAGTGAAGCTACCTGTTCACTTATTCACCCGTTCACCTTTCACTCAACGAAGCGGGTTTGCGATGAGCGGCCCAGGCACAGGAACAGTTTATGTTTAACAAAGTTGTAGTTGCAAACCGGGGCGCCGTCGCGGCGCGCGTGCTGCGCGCCCTCAATGAAATGGGCATCAAATCGGTCGCGCTGTATTCCGAGGCCGACGCCGGCGCGCCGTACCTGGAACTGGCCGGTCAGTGCTATGCGATCGGTCCGGCGCCGGCACGCGACAGCTACCTGAACCAGGAGCTGATCCTCGATGTGCTGCGCAAATCCGGCGCCGACGGACTGCACCCGGGTTATGGGTTCCTGTCGGAGAATTCGGGATTCGCGCAGCGCGTCACCGACGGCGGCGCGCGCTTCATCGGGCCATCGCCGAAGTGGATAGACGCGATGGGGCACAAGACGCGGGCGCGCGAACTTGCCGCCCAGTACGGCATGCCGATGTCGCAGGGCTCGGATGTGCTGCCCATGGACAACGAGGCCATCCTCGCTGCCGCGCGCGCCATCGGTTTTCCGGTGCTGGTGAAGCCGGCGGGCGGCGGCGGCGGCATTGGCATGCTGCCGGCAAAAGACGAAACCGAGCTGCTGTCGGCGGTCGAGCGCTCGCGCTCGATGGCGAGCCGCGGCTTCGCCAACGCCGAAGTGTATCTGGAGCGTCTGATCGAAAAGCCGCGCCACGTCGAGTTCCAGATCCTGGGCGACGCGCACGGCGGCGCAGTGCATCTGTTCGAGCGCGACTGCTCGACCCAGCGCCGCAACCAGAAGGTGATAGAAGAGGCGCCGGGACCGTTGATTGCGCGCGACAAGGCCGTCGCGGTAGCCGAGCAGATCGCCGGCATCATGCGCCAGATGGGTTATGACAACATCGGCACCGTGGAAATGCTGATGGGCGCCGACGGTTCGTTCAGCTTTCTCGAAATGAACACGCGGCTGCAGGTTGAGCACGGCGTGACCGAAGAGGTCACCGGTGTTGATCTGGTGCAGGCGCAGATCCGCTCCGCCGCAGGCGAAAAGCTGGCCGCCATCCTGCCGGCGAAGATTGAAATCAAGGGACATGCCATACAGGCGCGGGTTTACGCCGAAGACCCGAAAAACTTTTTCCCCTCGCCCGGCAAGCTGAACGTATTCCGCCCGCCGCAGGATGCCGCGGTGCGCGTGGAAACCGGCTACGCGGAAGGGCGCGACGTGACGCCGCACTACGACCCGATGATCGCCAAGGTCATCGTGCACGCCGCGACGCGCGAGCAGGCGATCGACAACCTCGTTTACGCGCTCGAACAGTTCGAAATCCAGGGCGTGAAAAACAACATTCCCGCGGTGACGGCCATCCTGCGCTCGGAGCCGTTCCGCGCCGGGCGGGTGCACACGGGCCTGATTCCCGAGGTGCTGGGAAAGAAAAGCAAATAATTGGCCGCCAAGACGCCAAGACGCCAAGGAAAAGCAAAAGAAGAGAGGATTATTTCGTTTCTTGTATGCCGCGTCAGCGCGTCTTGAGAAAATTTTTGTTATGGAAGAAGGGAAATACGGTGCCCCACCAACTGCATCGATATTTTGTTTGTCTTGATTTGTCCTTCTTGGCGTCTTGGCGCCTTGGCGGCAAAAGGGGTTTACATGAATGAAATAGTAGAAGCAAGAAAACACAACCGCGCGGCGCTCGACGAGCAGGCCGGCAAGGCGCTGCTCGCGCAATACGGCGTGGCGGTGCCGAAAACGGCGACCGTGAGCGGTGTCGACGGCGTGGAGCAGGCGCTCAAAACGCTGAAACTGCCGGTGGTGGTCAAGATCATGTCGCCCGACATCCTGCACAAGAGCGATGCCGGCGGCGTGAAGGTCAACCTCAAGTCGGCGCACGAAGTGAAGGACGCGATTGCCGCCATGGCCGCGTCGCCAAAAATCCGGGGCGCGCGCATCGACGGTTATCTGGTCGAGGAAATGGCCGCGCCCGGGCAGGAAATCGTCATCGGCGGGCTGCGCGATCCGCAGTTCGGCCCCATGGTGATGGTGGGCCTGGGCGGCATTTTTGTCGAAGTGCTGGCCGATGTGTCGTTCCGCATCTGCCCGATCACCCGCCTCGATGCACAGGACATGCTCGCCGAGCTGAAAGGCGCGGCCATTCTCAAGGGCGCGCGCGGCAGAAAACCGGTGTCGCAGGAGGCGATCATCGACGTGCTGCTCAAGATCGGCGGCGAACAAGGCCTGCTGATGCAGCACGCCAATGACATCAAGGAAGCCGACATCAATCCGCTGATCGTATCCGAGTCCGGCGCCGTCGCCGTCGACGCGCGCTTCATTCTGACATCCGGCGGCGAATGTTAATAAAGATCCAAAGCAATCGAACAGGATTCACGGGATTTATCAGGATTGACAGGATTAAATCGGAAGCAACAGAAATTCCTGTGAATCATGCTCTTCATCCTGTTAATCCTGTCCATTGCATTTGCAGGGGTATTACGAGATGAGCACCAAAGTAATCGATCAGTTCACGCCGCTGTTCGCGCCCAAGACGGTTGCCGTCGTCGGCGCTTCGACCAAGGGCGGCGCACTACCCAATATTTTCATCCGCCGCATCCGCGAATTCGGTTTCAGCGGCGAGATCTATCCCATACATCCTTCGGCGGCCGAGATCGACGGACTGCCCGCGTACAAAAGCCTGGCCGACACGCCCAAGCCGGTGGACTACGCCTATATCGCCATCTCCGCGGCGCAGATAGCCGGCATGCTGGCCGCCGCCAACGGGCGGGTGCGTTTCGCGCAGGTGATTTCAAGCGGTTTCGGTGAGGTCGAGGAGGGCAAAGGTCTGCAGGATGCGCTGGCCGCTGCCGCGCGCGCCGGCGGCATGCGCCTGCTCGGTCCCAACTGCCTGGGCATTTACACGCCGCGCGGCCGCGTCACTTTCACCGAAATCGGCCCGCAGGAAACCGGCAACGCCGGCATCATCTCGCAAAGCGGCGGACTGGGCACCGACATCATCCGCCGCGGCATGTCGCGCGGCCTCAAATTCTCGGGCCTCGTTACCGTGGGAAACTGCGCCGACATCACGCCCAGCGACCTGCTCGAATTCTATTTTGCCGATCCGCAGACCAAAGTCATCGGCATGTACATAGAGACCGCCAAGGACGGGCGGCGCCTGTTCGAAATTCTGCGCGCAGCGAAAGCGCGCAAGCCGGTGGTGATTCTCAAGGGCGGCCGTACCACCCAGGGTCTTGCGGCGGCGGTTTCGCACACCGGCTCGCTCGCCGGCGATGACCGCGCCTGGGTTGCGCTGTCGCGCCAGACCGGCTGCATCCTGGTAGACACGCTCGACCAGTTCATCGACACGCTGCTCATTTTCCAGACGCTGACGCCGCAGCCGCAGCATCCGACGCAACGCGTGGCGCTGTTCGGCAATGGCGGCGGCACCAGCGTGCTCGCCACCGATTATTTCGCGCGCCTGGGATTGAACGTGACGCCGTTCGAAAAAGCCACGGTCGACGCGCTGGCGGCGCTGAAGCTGCCGCCGGGCACCAGCATCACCAATCCGGTCGATTGCCCGGTCGGCACTTTGCAGCAGGAAGAGGGCCGTGTCGCCGAAAAAATCCTCGATATCATTTACGCCAGCGGCAAGCCCGAGGCGCTGGTGATGCATCTCAATATGTCGGCTTTCGTCGGCCGCACCAAGCCGGAAGTGCTCGACAACCTGGTGCAGGCGGCGCTGCGCGTGCAGGAGCACTACCCGGGACTGGCGCATTTCCTGCTGGTGCTGCGCTCCGACGGCGACCCGTCGCTGGAAGAACGCAAGCGCGAGTTTCGCGCCAAGGCGGTCGCGCTCGGCGT
>CAKKQX010000253.1:0-2061 GCA_919902235.1 Burkholderiales bacterium | reverse complement strand
ACTTTTTCCTGATCTCTGGCAGCCACCAACATGTATAACTGCGATTTCCGCGCCATCGGTTACCCGCTGCGGCTCTACAGCGGCAAGGACGCGCTCGAAAACCTGCCGGCGGAACTCAAGCGCCATCGCGCGCAGCGCGCCTTCATCGTGTGCGGCCGCAGCGTGTCGCGCAAGACCGGGCTGATTGCGCGCATGCGCCGCATCCTCGGCCAGGCCTGCGCCGGCGTGTTCGACGAAATGGAAAAAGAATCGCCGCTGCCCGCGGTGCAGCGCGCGGCCGACGCCGCTCGCGCGGCGCAGGCCGACCTGCTGATCGCGGTGGGCGCCGGCAGCGTGGTCCAGGCCACGCGCGTGGTCGCCATCCTGCTCGCCGAGAAACAGCCGGTGGAACAATTGATCACCCGGTATCCCGAGAGCGGGCCTGCAATCAGCCCCCGGCTGCTGGAACCCAAGCTGCCCATCATCAACGTGCTCACCGCGGCAACTTCGGCGCAGAACCGCGCCGGCTCGGCGGTGAAAAACGATCAGCTCGATCACCGCATGGAGTTTTTCGATCCCAAGACGCGGCCGGTCGCGCTGTTCTGGGACGCCGGCGCGCTGCTCACCGCGCCGCCCGGACTTGCGCGCAGCACGGCGGCGGCAGTGTTGTGGCGCGCTGCCATGAACCTGGGCGCCGTGCGCATGTCGCCGCTGGTCGAAGGCGACCGCCTGCAGGCTTTGCGTCTCGCGCGCAACGCGCTGCCACGCATCGCGGACGCGCGCGACGCCGAACCGCGCATCGCCATGTGCGCGGCGGCCTTCCTGCAAAACCGCGATGCCGACGACGGCGGCACCATGTTCGAACGCCACTGGACCGGGCGCGTGATTTACGCTTTCGCCGCGGCACTGTTCAACATGCATGCCCATGTCGGACAGGGCGAGGCCAATTGCGCGCTGACCGGCACCGTGATGCGCCGCTTCGGCGCGCGCGACCCCGAGGCGATGGCGCGCATCGCGCGCGGGCTCGGCGCGTGGCAGGACGGCGACCCGCTCGCCGCAGCGCCCGAACGCACGGCAGCGGCGCTGGAGGAAATATTCAGGTCCATCGGCATGCCGGTGCGGCTGTCCGAACTCGACATTCCGCGCGACAGCCTGCCGCGCATCGTCGAACGCTCGCTCAAGAACTTCAACGCCGATCCCAAACGAGAGTTTGTGCGCGAACGCGAACTGCTGCTCGCCACGCTGGAAGCGGCATGGTGATCGAATAACCTGGGAAGAAAATGGACACGCTCAAGGTCGGAATGAAAGACACCCTGGAATGGGATGTCACCGAAAAACTCACCACCACGCGCGGCGACTACCGGGTGTTTTCAACGCCTTCGATGTGCCTGCTCGCGGAAATGGCCGCGCACAGGCTGGTGGAGCCGCACCTCAAGCCGGGGCAGGGCCAGGTCGGTCTCACCGTCAACATCCGCCACCTGGCGCCGACACCCATCGGCAGACGGGTGCGCGCGGAAGTCGAACTCACCGCGATAGACCGCCGCAAGCTCACTTTCCACATCAACATTCACGACGACACCGAACAGGTCGGCGAAGTGACCCACGAGCGCTTCGTCATCGACGTCGACAAATATATAGAACGGCTGAAGAAAAAATTCGCGGGCTGAATGAAAATAACCAGGGCCTGTTGAAACCGCCCGCCCTCACTCTTGATCCCTCTCTTGGGGAAAAGGAAAAACAGGCACTCCCCTCTCCGAGCGAAAGGGAAAAGTAATGCCTCCTCTCTCTCGATGGAATGAGAAAACTGTTGTCTTCTCTTACGCGAGGAAAAGGAAAAGATGTTGTCTCCTCTCTCCCTTTTGGGAGAGAGGCCGGGAGAGAGGGCCGGACCGCAGATAAACGCGAATAAGACCAACCGCGAAGCGGCAACAACGCCAGATGAAAAACAGTTAATAAAAACAAATACTTACATTATATCGTAATCACGGAAAACGCGCCGACCCGATCATCGGAACAGACTCCTCGCAGCCTTCAGGAACAGCGTGCGATTAACGCCGTCGGAATGCAGAAACGCCGCGGCAT
>CAKKQX010000252.1 GCA_919902235.1 Burkholderiales bacterium | reverse complement strand
GAGCGCGAAATGATGCCAATCCCCCCCGGCTTGTGAATGACGCCCGGCATGATGCCGATCTTGCATTCACCGGGCGTGATGATGCCGGGGCAGTTCGGCCCGATGAGCGACACACCGGGATACTGATGCAGTGCGGCTTTGACCTTGCGCATGTCGCGCACCGGGATGCCCTCGGTAATGCATACAATCACCTTGATGCCCGCCGCAGCCGCCTCCAGGATGGAATCGGCGGCGAACGGCGCCGGCACGTAAACCATGGTGGCATCGGCGCCGGTGGCGTGCACCACTTCGCGCACGGTGTTAAACACCGGCAATCCGAGATGCGACTGTCCGCCCTTGCCCGGCGTCACGCCGCCGACCATTTTGGTGCCGTAAGCGATCGCCTGTTCGGAATGGAATGTGCCTTGTTTGCCGGTAAAGCCCTGGCAAATCACCTTCGTATTCTTATTAACCAGTATGCTCATTTTTTTGCTGCCGCAACTGCCTGCTTGGCGGCGCTGGTCAGGCTGTCAGCCGAGAGAATTTTCAGTCCGCTGCTCTTGAGGAGCGCCCGTCCCTTGTCGACATTCGTGCCTTCCAGGCGCACCACCACCGGAATCTCAATGCCGACCTCCTGCACAGCCTTGATAATACCCTCGGCGATCAGATCGCAGCGCACGATGCCGCCGAAAATATTGACCAGGATCGCTTTGATGTTCTTGTCAGAGAGAATCAACTTGAAGGCCTCGGCCACCTTGTCGGCCGTGGTGCCGCCGCCAACGTCGAGAAAGTTCGCCGGCAGACCACCGTGCAACTTGATCAGGTCCATGGTCGCCATGGCCAGCCCGGCGCCGTTGACCATACAACCGATGTTGCCCTCGAGCGCGATGTAATTCAGGCCGAACTCGCGCGCCTTCTGCTCCTTGAGATCGTCCTGCGAGGGATCGCGTAACTCTTCGAGCGCCTTCTGACGGTAAAGGGCGCTGTCGTCCACCTGAATCTTGGCGTCGAGCGCGATCAGTCCACCATCGGCGCCGATGGCGAGTGGGTTGACCTCCACCAGATTCAGGTCGCGCGCGCAGTAGAGATGATAGAGACTGAGCATCATCCGGGTGAGCGCCGTGACCTGCGTGTCATTCAGCCCGAGGGCGTAACCGATCTCGCGGCATTGATACCCCTGCAGACCGGCCACGGGATCGATGACCGCCTTGATGATTTTTTCCGGATGCTTGGTGGCGATCTCTTCGATGTCCATGCCGCCGGCGCTGGAAGCGATGAACACGATGCGTTCCAGTGCACGATCCAGCAAGCAGGCCAGGTACAACTCGCGCTTCACGTTACTGGGCGCCTCTATCAACAGTCGTTGCACCGGTTGCCCGGCAGGACCGGTCTGGTGTGTCACCAACCGTGTACCGAGCAAGCCACCCGCCGCTTTTTTCAGGGCGTCACGTCCGCTGACTATTTTCACGCCGCCGGCCTTGCCGCGTCCGCCGCCGTGTATCTGCGCCTTCACCACCCAGTTGTCGCCGCCCAGTGCGTCGGCCGCTTCCAGCGCCTCGCTCACGGAAAAAGCCAGCCGACCCGGGGAGACCGGAACGCCGTATTCAGCGAGCAGGGC
>CAKKQX010000251.1 GCA_919902235.1 Burkholderiales bacterium | reverse complement strand
TGGCATAGGCAACCTGGAATCGCTGGCCGCGGTGTTCCTGCGCAATTTTCACCAGGCTTATGTCTCGGGCAAGCAGCACGGACACGAGGCGGGGCATTTCTTTCCGCTGGTGCATTGCGGCACCTCGTACGGCAATTACAAGGAAGTGCGCAAGTACCTGATCGAGTCGGCGCCGCTGCGCGACAAAGTCAAAAAAATCCTCGCCAAGCTCGGGCGCCTGGTCGACGGCAAACTGGTGATTCCAGAGGAAATCGTGCATTACTCGGAATGGGTGCATGTGATGCGCAAGCGCATCGCCTCCGAACTGCAGACCATAGATGTTTCCAACATGCGCGTGACGGTGCACACCGCCTGCCATTACTACAAGATGGTGCACGAGGACGCGATCTATGACCCGGAAGTGCTGGGCGGCAACCGCACCGCGGTCGGCACCTCGATCGCGGAAGCGCTGGGTGCGCAGGTGATCGACTATTCGACCTGGTACGACTGCTGCGGCTTCGGCTTCCGTCACATCATTTCCGAGCGCGAGTTCACGCGCTCCTTCACCATGGACCGCAAGATCAAGGTTGCGCGCGAGGAAGCCAATGCCGATGTGATGCTGGGCATAGACACCGGCTGCATCACCACCATGGACAAGAACCAGTGGATAGGCAAGGCGCACGGCAAGAATTTCTCGGTGCCCATCATGGCCGACATCCAGTTCGCCGCGCTCGCCTGCGGCGCCGACCCGTTCAAGATCGCGCAACTGCAGTGGCACGCCAGTCCGTGCGAGGAAGTGGTCGAGAAAATGGGCGTCTCCTGGGACCAGTCGAAGAAGAACTTCGAGGCCTATCTCAAGGAAGTCGAAGCGGGGCACATCGAGTATCTCTACGATCCCGCGCTCGCCATCAGCCGTTAATGAAAAGAGAGGAGAAAGGCGAGAGGAGATAGGGGTGAGGCTTGAGAGAGTAGTCAATTGACCACGGTTTTTCACCTCTCGCCTCTCGTCTCTCGCCTCTCCAAATCGATATGAGCGATACCATTTTAGTTGTAGGCGCCGGGCCCACCGGACTTTCCGCGGCGCACGGCGCGGCTTTCGCCGGCAAGCAGGTGGTGCTGGTCGAGAAGGAAAGCAAGCTCGGCGGCGCGCCCATATTGTCGGGCTACGCCAGGCTGGTGCCTTCGGGCGAATGGGCGAAAGACGCCATCGGCCGCATGGTGAAGCGCGTCGAGGAGGACGCCCGCGTCACCATATACAAGGGCGCAAAAGTGGCGCAGCTCGACGGCGAGTTCGGCAACTTCACCGCGACGCTGTCCAACGGCCAGACCGTCGATGCCGGCGCCGTCATCCTCAGCACCGGTTTCACCCATTTCGATTCCATCAACAAGCCGGAATGGGGTTTCGGTACCTTCGAAGACGTGGTCACCACCACGCAGCTGGAGCAGATGGTGGCGGCGGGCAGGATCGCCTGCCCCTCCGACGGACGCGTGCCCGAGCGCGTGTGCATCCTGCTGTGCGTGGGTTCGCGCGATCGCCAGATCGGCCGCGAGTGGTGCTCCAAGGTGTGCTGCACGGTTTCCGCCAACCTGGCGATGGAAATCAAGGAATTGTCGCCCAAGACGGATGTTTTCATTTACTACATGGACATCCGCACCTACGGACTGTACGAGGACAGGTACTACTGGCGTTCGCAGGAGGAATTCGGGACCAAGTATGTGAAAGCGCGCATCGCCGAAGTCACCATGGGCCCGGACAAGCGGCTGCTGGTGAAAGGCGAGGACACCCTGGTCAAGCGCCCGATCGTGATTCCGATGGACCTCGTGGTGCACGCGATCGGCATGGATCCCAATCACGACAATCGAGAAATTGCCAGAGTGTTCGGCGTCGGACTCGAAAAACACGGCTTTCTCGACCGCGGCGAACATTACACTGCGACCTTCGGCAGCGCGCGCCGCGGCATCTACGTCGGCGGCGCCGCGCTCGGCCCGGAGGACATCGACACCTGCATCTCGCACGGACTGGCCATGGCCATGCGCGCGGTGGGCGAATTCAACGTAAGCGCGCAACAAGCCGCCTGATGCTGTGGTTCAGTAAAAAACAGCACGCGCTCGCCGTCCCCGCGCTTACCGACCAGATTATTCCGGCGGAACTGCCGTTGGCGCTCGAGGCCACGCTGTTCAGGCATCATTGCGGCAAACTGCTGGAAATCGCGGCGCAGGACGGCAGCATCGAAAGCTATCTCGCCGCGCTGCGTGCCAAGCAGCATGTATTCGCAGAAACCCTGGCGCGCGACGCTGTTTCGGCGGCCGATATCGAGGTCCTGCTCGGCTGTGTATTCACCGCGCGCCGCCGCGTCTATCCGGCACTGGAGCGCATCGGCATACCGCGTGCCGCCGCGCTGCTCAAGGATCTGGCCTCGGGCGCACTGCCGCCTGCGGAGCGCCTGCAGACCTTCGTCGATGCGATGCCGGGCGCCGCGGGCATGGACCGGGAAAGCGTCAAGGCGGCGGCAAAAGTGCGGCGCGCGGCGTGGGATTTTGCCGCCGAGGCGCTGCATTTCAGCGACCCGGTCAAGTATCCGCTGATGTCGCGCTGGGTGTGGGACGAAGCCACGCAAAGCGGCGCGCTGCGCGAGTTCGTGCGCGGCAACGACGCCATACGCGATATCCCCTTTAACAACAGTCCCGAGACGTTCGAAGGCGCGCGCGTATGGCTGGCCGCGCGTATCGCGGAAGAAGGTATTTACCGCGACGTGCCGCTGTGGATAGACCTGGTGCAGGCACAAGCCTACACCACATATTTTCGCTCGTTCACCGAGGGCAGTCTGGGCGCCGATTTCGCGCGCGGCGTGACCCCGAACGAACAGCTGAAAAAACTGCTCGGTATCGATGCCGCGCCTGGCGTGAGCCCGCGCGTCAAGAAGTAAACAACATGAAAATAGCCGCCAAGGCGCCAAGACGCCAAGAAGATCGAGATCTTGAACGGTACGAGTGCCAAGGTGCCGTGGTTAATTCGAAGATGCGCGCATCATTTATCGTTTATTTTGTATTTTTGGGTTCCTTGGCGTCTTGGCGTCTTGGCGTCTTGGCGGCCAGCCCGGGTTTTAGCCATGCCTATACATGAAAAATCGCTGATCGCGCCCGAAGACCTGATGACCAGCGACAAGCTGGTGGTGGACGGGGTCGATGTTTCCGGGCACTGGAACACGATGATCAAGCCGCGCTATATCAGCGACTATGATCCGGACTTCTACAAGACCATCCAGAGCTACGGCGGCGGCGAGAATGTGCACCGCTGCTGGCAGTGCGGCTCGTGCACCAATTCCTGCACCATGTACGCGATCAATCCCGATTTCAATCCGCGCTACTGGATCTACCTCGTCAACCTCGGCATGAAGGACGAACTGCTCAAGGACAGGGACATCATCTGGCAGTGCGTGTCGTGCAACAAATGCACCCACATCTGCCCCAAGGACGTGAAACCGGAAGGCGTGATGAAAGCGCTGCAGCACTGGATGGAGGACGAAGGCCACGCGCCGAAATCGAGCTCCACCGTGTTCGACGAGGAATTCACCCGGCAATGCCTGGAGCGCGGCCGCATCGAGGACACCGAGGTCATCCATAATTTTTTCAAGAAAACCGGGCAGGACATCGTCGCGCTGGTAAAGACCGGCTGGCTCGGCATCATGGTCGCGCGCATGAACAAATGGCCGCTGCTGCGGGAAGGCAAGTTCGGGAAATTCCTGGCGCGCATGCCGGTCACCGGCCCGCTGAAAATGGGATTAATGATGATATTCAAGCCGCGCACGAAATCCTGGGGCAATACCGGCGTGGTGCTGCGCCAGTACGTCGAGGAACAGAAACGACTCGCGAAAGGCTGAAAACCAATGGACAGGATTTACAGGATTAACAGGACTTACTGCCAATTCTGAATTGTTTCCGGGTTTAATCTTGTAAATCCTGTTAATCCTGTCTAATTGCTTTTGGGAAATCATGACTAAAGTTGCTTACTACCCGGGTTGCGCGCTGGAAGGTTCCGGCGGGCCGTACGATCGTTCGACGCGGGCGCTGGTCAAGGCGCTCGATCTCGAAATGGAAAACCTGCAGGACTGGAACTGCTGCGGCGCGATGGAGGTGAAGAACGTCCATCCCATGCTGCAGACCTATATGTCGGCGCGCAACATGGCGATCGCCGCCGAGAAAATGGGCATCCACACGGTGATGGCGCCGTGCAACGGCTGCTACCACAACCTCAAGAAGGCCGAATACGAGTGCGCGACTTCCGCCGAGACCATGCAAACCGTGCAGGATCTTGCGCAAAAAGCCGACGACCCGGTGTTCAAGGGCGATGTGCGCACCCTGCACCTGCTCGAGTGGCTGATGGAAGAACTGGGCACCGAAGGCATCAAACAACGCATCAGCAAAAGCCTCAACGGCATGAAGATCGCCAATTACTACGGCTGCATGTACACCCGGCCGCGCCAGATTTTCCCCGAGAAGGACAAGGGGCCGGGCTCGGAATCGACCCACAAGCCGCATTTCATGGACGACCTGCTGGCGGCGGCGGGCGCGGTCAACGTCGATTTTCCGCTCAAGACCGCGTGCTGCGGCGGCGCGCACACGCTGTCCGATTCCGACACCTCGACCCAGCTCGTGCTCAATCTGCTGCAGGCGGCGGAGGAATCCGGCGCCGAAGTGATCGCCACCGAATGCCCGACCTGCCACTCCGGCCTGGAAATGCACCAGATCCGCGCCGAAACCCAGTTCGGCATCAAGACCAAAGTGAAGATTCTGTATTTCACCCAGTTACTGGGCCTGGCGCTGGGACTGTCGGCGCGCAAACTGGCGATACATGAAAACGTGAGCGACTCATTGGATTTTCTGCATGAGAAAGGCGTTATCTAGAGAGGCGAGAGGAGAGAGGCGGGAGGCGTCAAGGCGGCGGGGTATACTGCTCACCACTCACTGCTCACCACTTACCGCTCATGCCTCATGGACTGCAACGGCTGCGAATTCCGTCCCGAGCTCTACTATGACGACGAGTACCAGATCTGGGTGCGCCTGGAAGAGGACGGTTTAATGAGCGTGGGCATGACCGATATTTCACAGGCTATCGCCGGAAAAATACTGCACGTGCGGGTGAGAAAGCCCGGCACGCTGCGCCCCGCCGGCCGGCCGGTGGCCACCATCGAGAGCGCGAAATGGGCGGGGCCGGTGCCCAATCTGTTCGATTGCGCCATAGACGGCGCCAATCACCAGGTGCTGGACAATCCGGCACTGCTCAACCGGCAACCGTATGAGGCCTGGATCGCGCGCGTGCGGCCGACCGGCACTCTCGCAGCGGCGCTGGCGGCGCTGGTAACGGGAGACGCGGCCTGGGCCGGCTACCGCGAGCGCTGCGAGCGTGACGATATCCAGTGCAAGCGGATTTGAAATCCAGGGCAATGGACAGGATTAACAGGATGAAAACAGGATTTACAGGATTAATTCGAAAATCAATCTCCGGACAAACAGATGTCCAGGTTTTGTTAAGCTTTAATTCTGTTAATCCTGAAAAATCCTGTAAATCCTGTCCAATAGTTTTCCGAATTCATGGTTGAGCGGCAATATCTCGACAACGAGGCGAAGACGGTGGTCATCGTGATGACCAGCGGGCCTTCCACGCCGCACCGCTGCGCGACGCCGTTCTACATGGGCGCCATCCTCGCTTCGATGGACGCTGACGTGAAGATTTTTTTCACCATGGAAGGCGTCAAGCTGTGCCAGAAAGGCGTGCCCGAGCAGCTGGCGGCCATGGCGGGCGGCAAGACCATCATCGAGTTCATGCGCGACGCCAAGTCGGCCGGCGTGAAGTTCCATCTGTGCCAGCCGGCGCTGCCGGGCTATGAAATGACGGTATCGAATGTGATCGAGGAAGTCGACGAGCTGTCCAGCGGCGGCGCGCTCGCCGATCTCATATTAAGCTGCGACAAGGCACTGTTTTTCTGAAGGCAAATAGACAGGATTAACAGGATTGACAGGATGAAAACCGGATTTTCAGGTTCGTTTTTTTGTATTTAATCCTGTAAATCCTGTTAATCCTGTCCCTTAAGAAGGGGTAAAAAATGGCAACGGTAAAAGGCTGCAACATTCCGGACGATCTTTATTACAACGTCGACAACAATGTGTGGGCGCGGCGCGAGGCGGACGGCACCCTCACCATAGGCATGACGGCCTACGCCGCGGCGCTCGCCGGGCAGATCGTTTCGTGCACGCCGAAAAAAGTCGGCCGCAGCGTGGAACAGAACAAGTCGGTCGCCACGGTCGAGTCCGGCAAATGGGTGGGGCCGGTCAAGACGCCGGTGTCGGGTGAGGTTGCCGCCATCAACGAGGCGGTGACGACGAGCCCGGCCACGGTCAACGCCGATCCCTACGGCGCGGGCTGGATGGTGAAAATCAAGCCGGCCAACTGGGACGCCGATTCCGCCGCGCTCGTCACCGGCGGCGCGGTCGCCGCGGCGTT
>CAKKQX010000250.1 GCA_919902235.1 Burkholderiales bacterium | reverse complement strand
TTCTGTGCCGGCCAGATGAAGCTCACCAGCGTGCAGCCTTCGCGCATTAGGCCGACTTCTTCCGTGCCGGGACCGCGCACCTTGAAAACAATGTCCGCTGCGCTCCACAGTTTGTCCGCGGAATCGACAATTTCAGCACCGGCGGCGCGATAGGTGTCGTCACTGAAATTCGCCGCATCGCCGGCGCCGGATTGCACCACCACCTTGAAGCCCAGCTTGATGAGCTTTTCAACGACTTCCGGCACGCTAGCGACGCGTTTTTCACCCGCCGCCGTCTCTTTTGGCACCCCTATGACCTGAGGCATGCATTCCCTCTCTTTTTTACTACTGGATGTTGACAGCCGATTATAAATGAAAACAGGAACCGCTCTTATAACAATGATCTATAAAGTAGTCATCGATATATGATGGCCACATACGCCGTCAGATGCCGTTATGCGCAGCATGCGCGGCTATCATTTGCTGTTTAGGCTCAGAAGCCGTAAAGCTTCGCGGGATTGTCGACGAGTATCCGCTGTCGCGCCGCCTCGCTGGACGCCCACTCCGCAAGCAGGTCGAGCAATCCCGCATCGTCCGGAAAATTGCTCTTGAGAGAAGGATGCGGCCAGTTCGAGGCCCACAGCATGCGCTCGGGCGCGGCGCGCACCAGCTCGCGCGCCAGTGCGCCGATGTCTTCGTAGTACGGCGGACCGCTGCGCGAACCGTGATACGGCGCCGACAGCTTGACCCAGCAACGGCCGCCGTCGACCAGGCGGCGCAGCGCCGCCCAGTTTGCATCGTCTGCCGCCACCGGGCCGCGGAAGCGCCCGATGTGGTCAATCACAATATCGCACGGCAGCGATGCGAGCAGCGGCGCGCGCGCTGCGAATTCCAGACCTTCGAATTGAAGTTGCACGTGCCAACCGAAACCGGCAACACGCGCCGCCATCGTCACCAGGCTGTCCCAGGTCACGCCGCCGCCGGGCAGCAGGTGGTAGCGGATGCCACGCATGCCCAGTGCGTTCAGGCGCCCGATCTCGGCATCGGACACCGCAGTTGCTACGATGGCGACGCCGCGCACGTCGGGCAGTTGCGCCATCGCCGCCAGCGTGCAGCTGTTATCAGCACCGTAAGCAGTAGCTTGGACGACGACGGTGCGCGACAATCCCAGGCGCTGCTGCAGCTTGCGATAATCGGCGAGTGCGCCCGACAGCGCCGGAAAATTGCCGCCCGGCAGCGCCTGATACGCCGGATCGTAAATGTGCATATGGGTGTCGCACGCACCCGGCGGCGTCGGCAACCGCGGCGCTACGCTATCACTATCAGTTGAAACCACAAAAAACCGAAGGGACGGGATTTACAGGATTTCTCAGGTGGTCTGTGCCTCAGATTTTGAGCGAACGCAGGAAGGACATGCGATCTCTCCCGCCCGCCATCATGAACGAAATGTCGGAACCACTGAGGATGAAGCGTGCTCCCATGTCTATGAATTTCTGCATCAGCTTGTGGTCGTAGACGCCGCCGATGCCGGGATGCTTGCCGTGCTTGCGGCACGCCGCGACTACCGCGGCGCACGCCGCTCGCGCCTTGTCCCCGCCGAAATCGCCGGGCACGCCCATTTCTGCGCACAAATCGTTGAAACCGATTAGTAGCACATCCACCCCCTGCACCGCGGCAATGGCTTCGGCATTGGCAATCGCTGCGGGCGTTTCCAGCATCACCACTACCAGCGTTTCATCGTTGACGAGACGGGTGGCCTCGCCCGTGGGCAGGTTCTTGAAACTCAACTGCGGCTGGGCGCCGGCAACCGAGCGGTGGCCGATCGGCGGATACTTGCAGTTCGACACGACGCGCTCCGCCTCCTGCGCAGTGTCAACATGCGGCACCACGATACCCTGCGCGCCCGCATCGAGCAGGCGCGACGCATGGTAATGCTCCTTGCCCGGCACGCGCACGATGGGCGCGATGCCGACGCCCAAAGCCGCCATCGCGATCTGCGACGCCACGCCGACATCCATGGAATTGTGCTCCATGTCGATGAACAGCCAGTCGAAGTCCAGCGTCTTGGCGATGGCCGCAATGTCGACCGTGCGCGCCTGGCGCAGCCCCATGCCGAGCGACAGCTCGCCGGCGGCAAGGCGGCGCTTGGCCGTATTCTGAATAACACTCATTGTTTCTCCCTTTGTATTGTTTTTAACCGGGCCGCGCGTTGTCCACGGCGGCGCTCCTGATTATCACCTCTTGGCCCGCCATTATCGAGCATGCACGCGGTTGCGCGGCCAAGTTTCGCGGCCATATTTGCCGGCCATATTTGCCGGCCATGATACGCACATCCCACCTGTGTGATCAGGAAAACAGGCGGCATGACCGGAAAAAGCACAAAACAAGCGAGCGGCAGCTAGTCACCGCTCGCCAGTCCCTCCTATAATTCGGCATGTCTGCAATCCGTATTCTGCCCGATCTTCTCATCAACCAGATCGCCGCCGGCGAAGTCGTCGAACGCCCGGCCTCGGCACTCAAGGAACTGCTTGAAAACAGCGTCGATGCCGGCGCCAGTGATATCACGGTCCAGCTCGCCAATGGCGGCACCCAGCTGCTCAAAGTCACCGACGATGGGCAGGGCATCAGCCGCGACGAATTGGCGCTGGCCCTTGCCCGCCACGCCACCAGCAAGATCACCTCGCTCTCCGATCTGGAGCGGGTGGCGAGCCTGGGTTTTCGCGGCGAGGCGCTGGCCAGCATCGCCGCCGTTTCCCGCCTGACCCTGACCAGCCGCCGCGCCGGGGACCAGCATGCGTGGACGGTTTCCGCCAGCGGACCGGAAATCTCCGCCCTCTCTCCCGCATCGCTGGCCGCCGGCACCAGCATCGAAGTGCGCGATCTTTATTTCAACACGCCGGCGCGCCGCAAGTTTCTGAAATCGGAAGCAACCGAGTACGCGCATTGCGAGGAAATATTCAGGCGTATTGCGCTTTCCCGCAGCGGCACCGCCTGCACGCTGCAGCACAACGGCCGCACGCGCTGGCATCTGCGGGCGCAGGCGCTCGAAGACCGCGTGGCGGCGCTGCTCGGCGATGATTTCCGCGCCGAGGCCATCATGCTCGACGAATCAAGCTCAGGCGTCCGGCTGTCCGGCAGCGCCGGCGTGCCGGCGCATGCGCGCGGCACGCGCGATGCCCAGTATTTTTTCGTCAACGGCCGCTTCGTGCGCGACAAGCTGCTGAGCCACGCCGTACGCCAGGCATACCAGGACGTGCTGCATCACGAGCGCCATCCGTCGTTCGTGCTGTTCCTGGAAATCGATCCGGCACTGGTCGACGTCAACGTGCACCCGACCAAAATCGAAGTGCGCTTTCGCGATTCGCGCGCGGTGCACCAATTTGTTTTTCATGCGCTCAACAAGGCGCTGTCGCGCACAGTCGCCGGCAGCGACGCCGGCGCAAGTGCGCCCGGCATGCCGCCCCGCTCCACTATCCACACCCCGTACCCGACAGCCAGCGGCTACCCCCGGCAAAGCGCCATGGCACTGGGCGCGGCGCAAGCGACCGGGTTTTACGAAACGCTGTTCGGACAGTCCGCCGGCGCGCCGGCGCAACCGGAACTTGCGGCGGCCACGCTGCCGGCAACAGCGGATGGCGCACCGCCGCCGCTCGGTTTCGCGCTGGCGCAACTGTCCGGAGTCTACATCCTGTCGCAAAACGGGCACGGCCTGGTCATCGTCGACATGCACGCCGCGCACGAGCGCATCATGTACGAAAAACTCAAGCAGGCGCTCGATGCCCAACAGATCCCGATGCAACCGCTGCTGGTGCCCGCGAGCTTCAGCGCCGAGGCGCTCGATGTGGTAACCGTCGAAGAACACCAGGACGTTCTGCGCCAGATCGGATTCGACATCGCGCCGGCGGCGCCGACGACGCTTATGGTGCGCGGCATCCCGGCCATGCTCGCCGACGCCGATGTGCAGCGGCTGGCGCACGACGTGTTGCGCGAAGTGCGCGAATTCGGCGCCAGCCGCGTGCTCACTGAACGCCGCAACGAGCTGCTCTCGACCATGGCGTGCCACGCCGCGGTGCGCGCCAACCGCCGTCTCGCCCTGCCCGAAATGAATGCGCTGCTGCGCGAGATGGAAAGCACCGAGCGCTCGGGACAGTGCAACCACGGCCGCCCGACCTGGCATCAGATATCGATCGCGGAACTGGACAGGCTGTTCATGAGGGGCCGGTGAGGAGTGAGCCGTGAGCAGCGAGGAGAAGAAGCGGGGTATGAAAACCGCCCCCTCGCCTCTCGCCTCTCGCCTCTCGCCTCTCGCCGCCCCACCGGCCATCCTGCTGATGGGCCCGACCGCCAGCGGCAAGACCGCGGTCGCGGCGGCACTCGCTGAGGCGCTGGGGTGCGAAATCATCAGCGTCGATTCGGCGCAGATCTACAAGCACATGAACATCGGCACCGCCAAGCCGGAGGCGGAACTGCTCGCACGCGCGCCGCATCACTTGATTGACATTATCGAGCCGCACGAGCGCTATTCGGCAGGGCGCTTTCGCGACGATGCACTGGTGCTGATGCGCGAAATCACCGAGGAACGCGGCAAAATCCCGCTTCTGGCGGGCGGCACCATGCTCTATTTCCAGGCGCTCACCGAAGGACTCAACGAACTGCCTGAAGCCGATACCGCGATCCGCATGATGATAGACACCATGGCGGAGGAATCCGGCTGGCCGGCGCTGCACGAGCAGCTCTCGCGTGTCGATCCGCAAACCGCGGCGCGATTGCAGCCCAACGATGCGCAGCGCATCCAGCGCGCGCTGGAAGTCTATTACCTCACCAACAAACCGCTGTCGGAATTTCACAAACAGCCGAAGTACGTCTATTTTCCCTATACGCCGATCAGGATCGCGCTGATACCGGGCGATCGCGCCCTGCTGCACGAGCGCATCGCCCAACGCTTCGAAATCATGCTGGAACTGGGACTGATCGGCGAGGTGCGCAAATTGCGCCAGCAGTACGCGCTCGATCCCGCCATGCCCTCGATGCGCTGCGTCGGCTACCGCCAGGCCTGGCAATACCTGGATGGGGAATTCGGCCTGGCCGCGCTGCGCGAAAAAGGCGTGGCGGCAACGCGCCAGCTGGCCAAACGCCAACTGACCTGGCTGCGCTCGATGCGGGATGTGACTGAATTCGACTGCCTGGCACAAGACCTAGACGATCAGGTGCTGGAATTCGTGCGCCGGAAACTGGCACAGCCGGCTGTCGTCGGATAACATGTAAGATATTGATTTAAATGAAATTTATTAACAAGCTGCCGGACTGAAATCCACTTCTTCCGCACCCCAATGATGCGTGTTGTCGCGTGCAGCGACCGGCTGGCGCCCATCCAGAGCGCCATTAACCTGCGCGCCTGACGCGGGCGTCGGCCGTCCCTTTCGCAAAAGTAATTTGCACATCTTCGCCGGCGGCGAGCGTGGCGCCGTCGCGCACGATAATCCCCGCTGCCGTTTCGGTAATGCTATAGCCGCGTTCGAGCACTAGCTGCGGATTGAGGTGCTTGAGGTGGCCCTCCAGCTCCCGCAGTTGCGTGGCGGCGGTTTTCAGGCGGTCGCGCGCTGTCGCACGCAGCCGCTGTGCCAGATCGCCGCTGGCGCGCGCCAGCGCATCGAGGCCGGGTTGCGCCGCGCGATGACGTTGCGCCAGTTCCCGTGCCTGCCAGGCGCAGCCATCCCATGTTCTGTACCAGGCGCTGCTCAGCCGGCTTGCCAGATGCTGCGCGTGCTGCATCCGGTTTTTGATGCGCTCGCCCGGATGCACCAGCCGCCGCGACAGATAGTCGAGCCGCTGCATGCGCTGTTCCAGCACGTGCTCCGCCACACGTCCCAGGCGCTGCCGCCATTGCCGCATCTGCAGCGCGAGTTCGGCGCGATCCGGGCCCGCCAGCTGGGCGGCGGCGGTCGGCGTCGGCGCGCGCGCATCGGCGACGAAGTCGGCGATGGTGAAATCGGTTTCGTGGCCGACGCCGGTGATCACCGGGATGGCGCAGGCGCTGATGGCATGCGCCACAACTTCCTCGTTGTACGCCCACAGGTCTTCGATGCTGCCACCACCACGGCAGACGATCAGCACGTCGCATTCTTCACGCGCGGCGGCGGTGGCGATGGCCTGGGCGATTTTCTGTGCCGCGCCCTCGCCCTGCACCGGCGCCGGATAGAGTATCACCGGTGTCGCCGGCATGCGGCGGCTGAGCGTGGTCAGCACATCGCGCAGCGCAGCGGCCTGCGGCGAGGTCACCACGCCTATCGCGCGCGGAAATCCGGGCAGCGGTTTTTTGCGCGCCGCGTCAAACAGCCCCGCCTTGTCGAGTTTTGCCTTGAGTTTCTCGAATGCCTCATAAAGTGCGCCCAGACCGGCGCGGCGCATGGCCTCGACGTTGAGCTGGAACTTGCCGCGCGCCTCGTACAGCGTCGGGCACGCGCGCACTTCGACCTGCATGCCGTTTTCCGGCAACCAGCCGAGGTACTGCGCCTTGTGCCGGAACATCACGCAATCGACCTGCGCGGCGGCGTCCTTGAGCGTGAAGTAACAATGGCCGGAGTCGTAGCGCTTGAAGTTGGAAATCTCGCCCGCCACCCACAGCAGTGGCAGATTCTGCTCAAGCGCTTCTTTTGCAAGGCGATTCAGCTCGCCGACGGTGATGACTTGCGGTACTGCAGGGCTGAATGAGAAATCGCGCATCACGCCATTTTATATCAGCGAACGGCCGCGTCTGCGCCATTCCCGAAAATGAAACTGCCGGTAATTTCCCAAACGATTCAAGCTCTCACGCTACGTTTAGCCGCTTTGGAAGTGCCGCGCGTATCCACAGAATCCGGATCCGCTGGCGACCCCCTCGCCGACACCAGGGCGCCCCCTCTAGGAATATATGTAACTTGTTGATATAAAATAATATTATTGCAGTTTAAAATTTAATCGCAGGGCAAAATTCCTATATGTAAAACTCACTTAGCAAAACTCTCTACACAATATGCACAGGCTTATCCACAGACAATGTGGACAACTCGAAAAACCATTGCGCGTGCGCTACTTAAAAATAATTCGTAATGAAGTTTCTCAATTCGCGCTTGCTGAAAACTTGTCCGGCGGCTAAAGTTACGGCGACTTTTACGGAGCAAAAAATTGTTCGCAATCATAGAGGCTGCCGGCTGGCCGATCTGGATCTTGATCGTCGCATCCATCATCGCACTGGCGATCATCGGCGAACGCACGTGGTCGCTGCGCCAAAACGTGGTCATGCCCAAGGACCTTCTGGTGCGGGTGGTGCAGGAATACCGCCAGAACGGCGTGACCTCGCAAATGCTGATGCGGCTCGCCACCGGTTCTCCGCTCGGCCAGATATTCGCCGCGGGCCTGAAGAATGTAAAGAACCCGCCTACCGTCATGAAGGAGGCCATCGAAGAATCCGGGCATGCGGTCGCGGTCGAGCTTGAGCGCTTTCTGACCAGCCTCGGCACCATCGCCGCCATCGCGCCTCTGCTCGGCCTGTTCGGCACCGTGATCGGCATGATAGAGATTTTCGGCGCGCAGGCGCCGCAAGGCAGCAATCCCCTGCAAATGGCGCACGGCATATCGATCGCGCTCTACAACACCGCGTTCGGGCTGGTGGTGGCCGTGCCGAGCATGATCTTTTACCGTTATTTCCGCGCCAAGGTCGACGAGCTGCTGGTCGACATGCAGATGCAGGCCATCAAGCTGGCGGAAATTATCCACGGCGACCGCCAGACATGAAATTCCGCACCCGCGCGTTCCGGGAAGAACCGGAAATCAATTTCATCCCGCTGATCGACGTGCTGTTGGTAATCCTGATTTTCCTGATGGTCACCACCACTTATTCGCGTTTTTCCGAACTGCAGATCAATCTGCCGGCTGCCGATGCCGGCAAACCGCCGGAGCGTCCCGATCAGATCGATGTCGCCGTCGATCCCCAGGGCAAATACGTGGTCAACAAGTCGCCGGTGACCTTCAGCAACCCCGAGGCGCTGAGCCGGGATCTGCGGCGTTTCGCCGGCGCCATGAAAGACCCGGTGATCGTCATCAGCGCCGACGCCAATTCGCCGCACCAGTCCGTGATCAACGTCATGGAAGCGGCGCGCATCGCCGGTTACGGCAAGATCACCTTTACCACCCAGTCCGCAAAGCATTGAAAACCGAAAGGCGATAGGCGAGAGGCGGCAGAGCGCATCAAATCCGGCGCGGACTCCGCCTCTCTCCTTTCTCCTCTCGCTTCTCTTCAAAATGGCATGGCTTGAACGACACTGGCAGCACACGACGCTGGTCGGCCTGCTGTTTTATCCATTAAGCATCGTCTACCGCGTCGTCGTTGCGCTGCGGCGGCTGTTGTACAGAATCGGCGTGTTTCCCGCAGCGCGACTGCCCGTACCGGTAATCATCGTCGGCAATATCACCGTCGGGGGCACCGGAAAAACGCCGGTGGTGTTATGGCTGGCGAATTTTCTGCAGGAGCGCGGCCGCCGTCCCGGCATCGTCAGCCGCGGCTACCGTGGGATCAAGACTGCGCCCACGGCGGTGGCCGCCGCGAGCGATCCCGTGATGTGCGGCGATGAACCGGTGCTGCTCGCCCAGCGCAGCGGCGTGCCGGTGTGGATAGGCGCCGACCGCGCCGCGGCCGCCACAGCCCTGCTTGCCGCGAATCCCCAATGCGACATCATCATCAGCGACGACGGCCTGCAGCATTACCGGCTCGCGCGCGACGCCGAAATCGCGGTCATCGACGGCGCGCGCGGACTGGGCAACGGCCATTTCCTGCCGGCCGGGCCGCTGCGCGAACCGGCCGAACGCCTCGCCGACGTCGACGCCATCGTCGTCAATATAAGCCAGTCCGCAGCTGTCGCGCTGCAGGCCAACGCGCCGGCCACTTTCGCCATGGTGCTGCAAAGCCGCGGATTCCATAACCTGCTTAATCCGCAACACACCGCCGCGCCGGAACACTTTCAGAGCCGCCAGGTGCATGCCGTTGCCGGCATCGGCAACCCGCAGCACTTTTTCGCGCAGCTGCAGCGCCTGGGGCTGATGTTCACCGCGCATTCTTTTCCCGACCATCATGCCTTCAGGCCGACGGACCTGGCGTTTCCCGGTGCGGACTTCGTCATAATGACCGAGAAGGATGCGGTAAAATGCCGGTCATTCGCCACTGAGCTTTACTGGGCGCTGCGCGTTGATGCCGAGATCGATCCGGTATTTGGTGAACTGGTGCTCGCCAAACTGGGTAAGTAACTGAGGAAGCAATTAATGGATTCCAAACTGCTCGACATACTCGTCTGCCCGCTGTGCAAAGGCCCGCTGCTGTTCAGAAAGGCGGCGGACGAACTGGTCTGCAAGCCCTGCCGCCTTGGTTATCCGATCAAGGACGATATCCCGGTGATGCTGGAAGACGAGGCGCGCAGGCTTCCTCCGGAGGAGGAGGTTTGATAATCGTAAGCGGTCAGCGGTGAGCCGTTAGCGGCGAAGCCCGCCACGCAGAATATACCGAGATCAACCGCTCACAACTTACGGCTTACCGCTCACCAGGCAATGGATTTCACCGTCATCATCCCCGCCCGTTACGCGTCTTCGCGCTTTCCCGGCAAGCCGCTGGCTGACATCGCCGGCAAACCCATGGTGGTGCACGTCGCGGCGC
>CAKKQX010000249.1 GCA_919902235.1 Burkholderiales bacterium | reverse complement strand
CTAGTACCGGCTTCCACGATTGTCTGATTCATGATTCAGCATTGGGATGGTTCCCAAGGCTGCTTTGGTCCGGCTGACGCCGGAAGATCGTGTTGTTCTGGAGGCTCGGGTTCGAGCTCCGACGTCGGAGCAGCGCGACGTGCTCCGCGCACGGATTGTGTTGTTGGCGGACAAGGGGCGCTCGACGCGCTCGATCGCCAAGGCGGTGGATGTGATGCCGCGCACGGTGAGCCTTTGGCGCGGTCGCTATGCGCGCGAGGGGCTTGCCGGACTGGCGGAGAGGCCGCGTCCCGGGCCGCCGGCCAAGTACGGCGCCGAGACCGGGCGGCGGGTTCTGGCGGTGCTGGATCGGCCACCGCCAGCGGGGTTCGCCCGCTGGACGGGGCCGCTGATCGCCGCGGCGTTGGGCGATGTGCATACCCAGCACGTCTGGCGGGTGCTGCGCACGCAGAAGCTCGATCTGGCGGCCAGCAAGTCCTGGTGCGAGAGCCGCGATCCGGACTTTGTCGCCAAGGCCGCCGATGTGGTCGGGCTCTACATGGCGCCGCCGCAGGGCGCCGTGGTGATCTGCGTCGATGAGAAGCCGTCGATCCAGGCCCTTGAGCGGGTGCAGGGCTATCTGAAGCTGCCGAACGGCCGGGCTCTGAGCGGCCACAGCCACGACTACAAGCGTCATGGCACATCCACCTTGTTCGCGGCCTTCGAGGTGGCCACCGGCAGGGTCACCGCCGCCCACACCAAGCGCAGGCGGCGTCTGGAGTTCCTCGACTTCATGGACGAGGTGGTCGCCGCCTGGCCAGACCAGGAACTCCACGTCATCCTCGACAATCTCAACACCCACAAGAACAACGACGCCTGGCTGGAGGCCCACCCAAAGGTGGCCTTCCACTTCACGCCAACCAGCGCCTCATGGCTCAATCAGGTCGAGATCTGGTTCTCCATCCTGCAGAAAAAGTCCTTGTCAAAGGCCTCCTTCACCTCGGTCAAACAGCTACGCGAGCACATGGATCACTTCATCAAAGCCTACAACGCCAACCCAAAGCCCTTCGCCTGGACCAAGGCCAAGGTCCGTCAACGCCCTCTCAAAGGCCAGCGGGTCAGCGATCTGTGATTCCGGGTACTAG
>CAKKQX010000248.1 GCA_919902235.1 Burkholderiales bacterium | reverse complement strand
GATCGTTGCACTGGATTTCATCATCTATCTCCAGCACGTGACGTTCCATGCTGTGCCGGTACTGTGGCGTCTGCATCGCATGCATCACGCGGACCTGGATTTCGATGTGACGACCGGTTCACGCTTCCATCCGATCGAAATTGCACTCTCCATGCTGATCAAGTTCGCGGCTATCGTTTTGCTGGGCGCCCCGGTGGTGGCCGTAGTGTTGTTCGAGGTCATTCTGAACGCGATGGCCATGTTTAACCACAGCAATGTTCGTATCCCGTTATTCATCGACCGCGCGCTGCGGTGGTTTATCGTTACCCCCGACATGCACCGTATTCACCACTCGGTTGTGCGGCGCGAAACCGACAGCAACTACGGCTTCAACCTGGCACTGTGGGACCGGCTCCTCGGCACCTACCGTCCCCACCCCAGCGCCGGGCAGGAAGCGATGATTATTGGCCTTCCCGAATTTCGCGATCCCGCGCAGTGCGCCACTTTCAGCGGAATGCTGGCTTTGCCCTTCCGCGGTGCAACACGCGGTATTCCGGTTGACCTTAAGCCTCGCCATGAAAACAGCTAAGCTGCTGCGGGGACTCCTGCTCATCGCCATCCTCACTGGCGTTGCAGTGGCCGTCAGCCGCGAGGGACCGCTCAATGCAGCCGCAGCCGAGAACCTGATCGCCTCGGCTGGCACCATCGCACCGCTGCTGTTCGTGCTCGGCTATGCCATCGCCACGGTCTTGTTCATGCCGGGTTCCGTACTGACGCTTGCGGCAGGGGCTTTGTTCGGGCCGGTTGCGGGCGCGTTCTACAGCCTGACCGGCGCAACGCTCGGGGCCACGCTTGCCTTCCTCGTCGCGCGGTTCCTTGCAGGGGAATGGGTGGCTCGCAAAGCCGGCGGGAAGCTGCGGGATTTCGTGCAGGGTGTCGAAGCCGAGGGCTGGCGGTTTGTCGCATTTGTGCGTCTGGTACCGCTGTTTCCATTCAATCTCGTCAACTACGCGCTCGGACTGACTCGCATACCGCTCGTTCAATACGTGCTCGCTTCGTACCTCTGCATGCTGCCCGGGGCATTTGCGTATGCTTATCTCGGTTTCGCGGGGCGCGAGGCTGCGACCGGCGGAGAGGGACTTCTGCAGAAGGGCTTGATCGCGCTTGCATTGCTCGCTACCGCCGCTTTCCTGCCCCGGCTCGTGATGCGGCTGCGTCGCCCGCCGGTGGGCAGGACTGATGCGGCCTCGGTAAGGCAGCGGGCAGGCCAGGGAGAAATTCCGATGATACTGGACGTGCGCGGACTGGATGAGTATCACGGCGAGTTGGGACATATTCCCGGCGCACTGAATATTCCGCTGACCGAGCTTGCCGCAGCCTTGCCCCGGCTGGAACCGTACCGGGACAAAGGCATGGTCCTCGTCTGCCGGACCGACAAGCGTTCGCTCAAGGCGGCTGAACTGCTGGCAAGCAAGGGCTTCCGCGGGGTCGAGGTACTCGACGGCGGCATGGAACAATGGCATCGAATTCGTTTCCCGGTAAACCAGTAAAAAAGTGGAAACCTTTTTTCCCGCCGAACAATAGGAGATTTGCTTGAGTAAAATCCTGTTTGTCCTCAATGACCCACCCTACGGCACCGAACGCAGTTACAACGCGTTGCGGCTTGCCGGCTCTCTGGCCAAGACCGAAGGTGAAGAGGTGCGGATGTTCCTGCTCGGCGACGCGGCATCGTGCGCGAAGTCGGGCCAGAAGGTGCCGGAGGGCTTCTATAATATTCAGATCATGCTCAATCGCGTGACGCGAAGCGGCGGCAGGGTGGGCGTATGCGGGACCTGCATGGAAGCACGCGGAATCGCCGAGACCGATCTGGCCGATGGCACGCAGAAAAGCACGCTCGCGGAGCTGGCTTCCTGGACGCAGTGGGCCGACAAAGTGCTGGTGTTCTGAGACGATCACGCCTTTTCGCCTTGGTTGCTCTGTCTGATAAGCAGGGAACGCGATGCAAACTGTGCCCCGCACAGGACAAGCCTGCTTATCCACGTGAGCACCCCCTCAGGTATTGTGTCGTAAACTGTCTCCCTTACTTGCTCATACAAGGTGACGCGCCATGCTTTACTACATGATGAAACTCCTGCTCTCCGCCGGCATCATCGTTGTCGTGTCCGAAGTCGCCAAGGTCAATACCGGTTTGGGCGCATTGATCAAGTCGCTGCCGCTCATTTCCATCCTCGCCATGATTTGGCTTTATGTGGACACTCGAGACACGGCCAAGATTGCCGATCTCTCGACCGGCACGTTCTGGCTGGTCCTGCCGACATTACCGATGTTCCTGGTGCTGCCGGCGCTGTTGAAATCGGGCATGGGTTTTTATGCGAGCCTGGCAATCTCGATCGCCGTCATGCTGGCATGCTACGCGATAGCTGTGCCCCTGCTCGCACGTTTTGGCATTACCATCTAATGGAAAGTAAAAAGGGGCGACTGCTTCGGGATTACAGTTCAGACACCTGGTCGTGGTTGGCGAGTATGCAATAACTGTCTGCAAAGACTTTAAATCTAAATCGAACTTTTTGCCGCGCACTCTGTCATTCATCCGTGATTACAGCCCATTGCAGCCCTTGTCGGTTTTCTATACACTGCCCCGCGCATGCGCTATTGGCATAAAAAACTGACGTTATTCTTACTACTGCTGGTGTTTCCTCTGCAGGGGGCCGCCGCAGCGCTGATGCCGCTCGACTGCTTTTCGGCGCCGGTGCATAACGCATCAGCGGGCGCCAGCGCGCATCAGCACGACACGCATGCTGACGCCAGCCATGATCAGAGCGATGACAAGGACGGAATCGGCCAGAATTACAACGGGCACCTGTCCTGTCATCTGTTTTCCGCCATGCCGGCGACTGTGGCCGTGGTAGCGGCGGCTGTATTGCCGGCTCTCGTTTCTTCAATAGCCATTCCCATTGCGCTGTTCGTACCCGAGCAGCCGCAACGACCTCCCAGAAGCTGATCCCGTTCTGACCCGGTAAGCCGGGTGTGCGCATTTTTGCGCCCACCGCTTGTGTTGCGTACGTTCATTACGCCCGAGAACGAGGATCAACATGCAATTCAAGTTTGTAGTTTTACTGTACTCCGCAGTTGCGCTCACGCCACTTGCGGCGTCCGCGCAACAGCCGATGGCTAAACCCCACCCTGCGGATCCCAATGCCGCGGCACCTGCCGCGCAATACGAATCGGCATTTGCCGGCTACATGCCCTACCGCGATGAAAAACTTGCGAGTTGGCGCGACGTCAACGACGAGGCTGCTCGCGTTGGTGGTCATCTCGGCATCTTCGGCGGCGCCGGACACGGGGGACAAACATCCGCGAAACCGGCCACCAAACCGCAGGCATCCGGCAGCATGCCGGGCATAGTGCCATAAATGATGAAAAATATCATGTTAAAACAATATGTTACAGGAAACAGGCGGACACTCGTTGCTGCGCTGTCCCTGATTCTGCTTGGCGGCTGCGCCACCCTTTCCCAGGACGGCGGCTTTGGCGCGGTGCAAACCGCGACCAGGGAACGGGGCCTCGGTCAGGACGCGAAATGGATCAAGACCGAGCAGGATGCCGACAGCGCCCGTACCACAGTGAAAAAGCTGCTCGCTGCGCCGTTGTCCGCGGATGCCGCGGTACAGATCGCACTGCTTAACAATCGCGGGCTGCAAGCCACCTACTCGGAGCTCGGCATTGCCGAAGCCGACCTGGTGCAGGCCGGACGGCTGCGCAACCCGGGATTCTCGTTCGCGCGTCTGCATCGTGCCGATGAAGTGGAAATCGAACGCACCTTCCTGTTCGACATTCTCGGCCTGATCACCATGCCAATTCGCACCGAGCTCGAGAAGCAGCGCTTCGAGCTTACCAAAGGCCGCATCGCCATGGAAACGCTGCAGGTGGCGGCTGACACCCGGCGCGCATATTTCAGTGCCGTGGCGGCACAAGAAACGCTCAAGTACATGGAGCAGGTCAGGACCGCAGCTGAAACCAGCGCCGAACTGGCGCGCCGCATGGTTGCCGCGGGCAACTTCAGCAGGCTCGACCAAGCGCGTGAACAGCTGTTCTACGCCGAATCAACCGCCCAGCTCGCACGCGTAAAGCAGACGGCAGTGGCTGAACGCGAGCGGCTCACCCGGCTGCTGGGACTGTGGGGTGAAGACATCCGCTTCAGGCTGCCTGAACGCCTGCCCGATCTGCCCAAAGCGACGCGCAACATCGCCAATCTGGAGGCCGCGGCGCTAAAACAGCGGCTCGACGTGCAGGGATCGATGAAGGAAGCGGAAAACATAGCCGCCTCGCTCGGTCTCACCAAAGCCACCGGCTTCATCAGCGTGCTCGAAGTAGGTTATCTGCGCAACAGTGCAAGCGGCCAGCCGCGCCAGACCGGCTACGAAATCGAACTGCGGCTGCCGATCTTCGACTGGGGCGGCGCCCGCGTCGCGCGCGCCGAGCACACCTATATGCAGGCAGTGAACCGCGCGGCCGATGCTGCCGTGAAAGCGCGCTCCGAAGTACGCGAGGCCTACGCCGCCTATCGCACTGCCTATGATCTGGCGAAACACTACCGCGACGAGATCGTGCCGCTGAGGAAACGCATCTCGGAGGAAAACCTGCTGCGCTACAACGGCATGCTGATCAGTGTGTTCGAACTGCTCGCCGACGCGCGCCAGCAGGTGGCGGCGGTAAACGCCTATATCGAAGCCTTGCGCGACTACTGGCTCGCCGAATCCAGTCTCGACCTGGCCCTCACCGGCAAATCGCCCGGCGCGATAAGCGCAGGTGGCGGCATGCAGGCGGTCGCCGGCGAGTCTGCCGGCGCCGGCCACTGATAACGAACACTCAAGGAGATCTCTATGAAACACCAACTGATGCTTGCCGCAATGCTGGCTGTGCTGCTGCCCGGCATCGCCGCTGCCCAGCAATCCGCTTATGCGGGCCGGGAAACCCGCACAATCAAGGCGCTTTCCGCCGAGGAAACGCAGCAGTATTTGTCGGGTGCCGGCATGAGCTACGCACAGGCTGCCGAGCTCAACCGCTATCCCGGCCCTATGCACGTGCTCGAACTCGAGAAACCGCTAGCCCTTACGCCCGCACAGCGCGCTGCGACACAGCAGCTGATGGACACCCACAAGGCCGAGGCGCGCGCGATCGGCGCCCAGCTGGTTGCCGCCGAGCAGGAACTCGACCGCCTGTTCGCCAGTGGCGAGCTCGACGACACCACGCTTGCGGAGCAGGTGAAAACAGTGGCGGCGCTGCAAGGCGAGTACCGGCTGGCTCATCTCGAAACGCACCGGCGCATGCGCCCGCTGCTCAACGCAGACCAGGTGGCGCGCTATGCGCAGTTGCGCGGCTATTCGGACGACAGTAGCAACGCCCAGCAGCACCGCGGCACCCACCAACACTGATTGAAATCAACATGACCACACGTCGAAACTTTTTGCGCGCTGCTGGTGGCGTGTTATTGACCGCAGCCACCGTCAGCAAAGCCGCGCAGGGCGCGGTACCCGAAGCGCCCATGCAGGACAAGCCTGACATGCAGCAACCGCTCACGCCCCCCAACGGCCGCCCTTACAACCCGGTCGCCACGCTCAACGGCTGGACCCTGCCCTGGCGCATGAACAACGGCTGGAAGGAATTTCACCTGATCGCCGAACCGGTGCGCCGACAGATGGCGCCCGGCATGACCGCCCACTTGTGGGGCTACAACGGCCAGTCGCCGGGCCCGACCATCGAATGCGTCGAGGGCGACAAGGTGCGCATTTTCGTCACCAACAAGCTGCCCGAGCACACCACCATCCACTGGCACGGCATCCTGCTGCCCTCGGGCATGGACGGCGTCGGTGGACTCTCCCAGCCGCAGATCCCCGTCGGCAAGACCTTTGTCTACGAATTTGAGATGAAGAAGTCAGGCACCTTCATGTATCACCCGCACGCCGACGAGATGGTGCAGATGGCGATGGGCATGATGGGGTTCATCGTGGTGCACCCGAAGAACCCGAACTTCATGAAGGTGGATCGCGACTTCGTGTTTCTGATCAATGCTTACGACATTGATCCCGGCGCCTATACGCCCAAGATTGCCACGATGTCGGATTTCAATCTGTGGTCATGGAATAGCAGGGTGTTTCCCGGGATCGATTCGTTGGTAGTGCGCAAAGGCGACAGAGTGCGTGTGCGCATGGGCAATCTCACCATGACCAATCACCCGATACACATGCACGGTTACGACTTCGCGGTGACCTGCACCGATGGCGGGTGGGTGCCCAAGAGCGCACAATGGCCCGAGGTGACGATCGACATCCCGGTGGGTGCCATGCGCGCCTTCGAATTTGACGCTGTCTATCCCGGCGACTGGGCATTCCACTGCCACAAGTCACACCACACCATGAATGCCATGGGCCACAACGTGCCGACCATGATAGGCGTCGACCATCGCGGCGTAGCGCAGAAAATCATCAACCTGGTTCCTGATTACATGGTGATGGGCGAGCGCGGCATGGCCGACATGGGCGAGATGGAAATGCCGATCCCCGACAACACGCTGCCGATGATGACCGGAACCGGGCCATTCGGTCCGATCGAGATGGGCGGCATGTTCACCGTGGTCAAGGTGCGCGAAGGGCTGGCGCGCAACGACTACAAGGATCCGGGCTGGTACAAGAACCCGCCGGGAACCGTCGCGTACGAATGGACCGGGACGGCACCCCAAGCCCCGCGCATCGCGGGGGCGAATGAATCTGGTGTCACCGTACGGGCCCGCAAGCCGAGCGGTCGCAGTCGTCATTGATCAGGTTCAAGTCCTTCGAAATCAGAAGAACGCAGGTTTCAAGAGCCGGTCTCGTAGTTCGTGCAACGGGATTGGTGATTTTTTGGTGTAACAACTGTGTTAATTACAAATGGAGAGAAACACATCGTGCAGAAGACGCTTCAAACTTTGTTCTTAAGCGCGGCGCTTGCCGCTTTCGCTGCCTCGCCTGCTGTCGCGGCTGGCAAGCATGCTGGAGGCCACGGCGACGAGTGGGCTAAAATTGGGCGCCCAGGCGATCCCAAGAAAATCGTCCGCACCGTCGAGATCGGAGCCTACGACACCATGCGCTTCAACCATGCTCAATTCGTGGTGAAGCGGGGCGAGACCGTGAGGATCGTGCTCCGAAACGTCGGGCAACTGCCGCACGAACTGGTGCTGGGAGACGAGAAGTCACTACGCGAACATGCGGAGCTGATGCGAAAGTATCCCGAGATGGAGCATGCCGATCCCAATCAGGTGAGCGTTGCCCCGGGAAAAACGGGCGAGCTCGTCTGGCAATTCACCAAGGCCGGCACGGTTCATTTCGCGTGCCTGCATCCCGGACACTATGAGGCGGGGATGAAGGGTACCGTAAACGTCACTGCAAAGTAAATGAGCGATCGCGCGAACCGGGGCGCCTTCACGCAGCGCCGGGAAGCACTGCACACGAACGGGTCCGTTCCTGTGCAAGAAAGCGCGCCGAGCCCCGGCCTCCCGCGAGCAGGGCAAGCAATCGGTTTGCCGGAGATCCGCCAAGCAATGTTCAATCCAACGAAAGGAAAATCACTATGACACGTAAGGCCATCGCAGTAATCATGCTGTCTCTTTCATTTCCCCTCTCCGCTTTCGCCGTGGAAGCCCACCATCAGCCCGTAGCGGCGAGTGCGGAGGGAACCGCACAAATGGCGGACGGTGAAGTGCGCAGAGTGGACAAGGACACCAAGAAAATCACCATCAAACACGGTCCGCTTTCCAACCTCAACATGCCCCCCATGACCATGGTGTTTCAAGTCCAGGACCCGGCAATGCTGGACCAGGTGAAGACCGGCGACAAAATCAGGTTCAACGTAGATAAAGTCGGCGGCGCTTATACGATTACGAAAATCGAGATCGCCAAATAACACGCCGCCGCTGCCGCATACCGGTATGCAGTGATACTCCGCCACCCGCCACCGGCTATCAGGCAAACATGCAGACAGGTAGAATACGCAACAGGATAGGCTTGGGTCTGCTGGCCGTGGCTTTTGTATTTCTGGTGATCGCGGTGGCGGTCTCGCTGCGGTTGGAACAGAAGACGCTGGCAGATCCCGATGACACGCAGCAGGTTGCGCGCGGCAAGGCAGTGTATGCCCAGTACTGCGCAGCCTGCCACGGCGCCCGGCTCGAAGGTCAGCCTGACTGGCGGAAGCGGCTGGCGAGCGGCCGCATGCCGGCGCCGCCGCACGACGCGTTGGGGCACACCTGGCATCATCCGGATGGGGTGCTGTTCGGCATCATCAAACACGGACTGGTGCCCGGCAAGTACGCGCCGCCGGGTTACCAGAGCGACATGCCGGCGTTCGGAAATATAATGTCCGATCAGGATATCTGGGCGGTACTGGCCTACATCAAATCATCGTGGCCGGAAGAGATACGCGCAGGACAGCGCGAAATGACGCTGAAGTCTGGGCGCAAGTAACCCGTTGCGCGTCAGTCGGTTCAATCCGTGAATCCAGGAGTTTCCACACATGGAACATCCGTTTTTCACACAAGCAACATGCGCTGTTTTCCTGCTGCTCATGGGTGCTGCCCGCTATTATTATTCGGCATCGGCAGGCCGGCAGCCTGCGGATCGTTCGGGTCCGGCGGGAGACTGGGCACGACACATCCCCGCCTACTTCACGTCAGCCACATGGATAGTTTACGTGGCGTGGCGTGTTCTCGATCCCATGACGTCTGCCGGCTGGGACAGCTGGGCTCTCCCGCATCCGGGATCGGACTGGTTTGGCTTGG
>CAKKQX010000247.1:12220-16358 GCA_919902235.1 Burkholderiales bacterium | reverse complement strand
CTCGCCGGTGAGCGGGTGCGTGACGCTGAGGCCGGTCGGCATGCCTTTCTTTTCCATGGTGGCGAGATCGGCTTCCATCACGCTGCCGTGCTTGCACTCGGCGACAAAAGCGGCGAGCGCGGGATTGTTCTTGGCCGCGTATGCCGCGAGCGGGTGTTCGGCGGCAACGGCGACGAAGGTGATGCCCATGATGGTGTCGGCGCGGGTGGTGAAGACCCAGAGCAGGCCTTTGCCAGCAAGCTCATCTGCCTCACTCCCACCCCCGGCCCCCCCATCCCTCTCTCCCGGCCTCTCTCCCAAAGGGAGAGAGGAGGCCGCTGTTTTCCCTCTCACTCCGGGAGAAGGGTCAGGGATGAGGGAAGGCGAGGGGGAATTCGGGCCTGCGGGTAATTTGTAAGGAAATGCGAAACGCACGCCGTGGCTCTTGCCGATCCAGTTGGCCTGCATGGTTTTCACGCGCTCCGGCCAGTCCGGCAGCGCATCGAGAGCGGCGAGCAGTTCGTCGGCGTATTTCGTGATCGCCATGTAGTACATCGGGATTTCACGCTTCTCAATCACCGCGCCGGTGCGCCAGCCGCGCCCGTCGATCACCTGCTCGTTGGCGAGCACGGTCTGGTCGACCGGGTCCCAGTTCACGCTGCCGGTGGTTTTATAGACGATGCCCTTCTCCAGCATGCGCAGGAAAAGCCACTGGTTCCAGCGGTAGTAATCGGGCTTGCAGGTGGCGAGTTCGCGGCTCCAGTCGATGGCGAATCCCAGCGACTGCAGCTGCTTTTTCATGTAGGCGATGTTGTCGTAAGTCCATTTCGCCGGCGGCACATTGTTCGCCATGGCCGCGTTTTCGGCGGGCAGCCCGAAAGCATCCCAACCCATGGGCTGCAGCACGTTGTAGCCCTTCATGCGGTGGTAGCGCGTGAGCACGTCGCCGATGGTATAGTTCCTGACGTGACCCATGTGCAGCTTGCCCGAAGGATAGGGGAACATCGACAGGCAGTAATACTTGGGTTTGGCTGGGTTTTCGACGGCGCGGAACGTGCCACTGTCTTCCCAATGCTTCTGGGCCTCGCGTTCGACCACTTGCGGGTTGTATTTTTGCTGCATGGAAACGATCGTGAAAAAGTGCACAATTATACCTGCATCCGCAGCGCCTTTTCAGCCGTATTGCCGTACTGAAAACATCATGAGGAATGCCGTCATGTGGAGAAAAACCGGAATACTGGCCGCGCTCGTATTCCTGGCGTCGCCCTTGTTTGCGGCCCAGACGCTGACGGTCGAGGCGCTGGTGAGCCCGGCATGGGTGGAGCGCGCCGGCACGCGGCAGCCGCTTGCCGCCGGCATGACGCTGGAAAACAAGGACAAGGTGCATACCGGAGAAGGCGCGCGTGCTTTGCTGCGCCTGTCCGAGGGCAGCGCGGTGAAGCTGGGTGCCAATGCGGTGCTTGCCGTGGATGACCTGCTGGAGAAGCAGGGCGCGAGCGCGCAAAAGCTGGTGACAGCGTCCCTGGATGTGGTGCGCGGCGCGTTCCGCTTCACCACCGGTGTGTTCGGCAGGCCGAGCGCCGAGCGTGACGTCAGGATCAGGGTGGTCACGGTGACGGCCGGCATTCGCGGCACCGACCTGTGGGGCAAGTCCGAGGCCGAGCGCGACATCGTTTGCCTGATCGAAGGCCGGGTTGCCGTCGAGCACGACAGCCAGCGCTTCACGATGCAGGATCCGCTGTCATTTTTCATCGCGCCGCGCCAGGGCAAACCCGGGCCGGTGGCGCCGGTGTCGAAACAGCAGATTGATCAATGGTCGGAAGAGACCGAGATCCGCGAAGGCGGGGGTGCAATCAGGCGCGGCGGCAGGTACGAGGTCGACCTGACCGGTGCCGTTGATCAGGGCGCTGCGCTGCAAAGCAGGGACAAGGCGCGCGCAGCCGGGTTCCCCGCAGAGATCGAAACCGTCAGCAGCGGATACGGCAGCAGCGAATATCGCGCGCGCATTGCGAACCTGCCGACAATGAAAGATGCGCAGGCCGCTGCCGGGAAACTCAAATCGCAGGGATTTGCAGCCGCCCGGGCAGCGCGGTAAGCCGCTGTTTTTCACCGGCTGCGCACGCCCGGTGATTTCTTTAAAGCCGTGGCATTATGCGTATCGCGTATAATTCCATCACGCCCGGGCACGACGCGCCCAGCCACGAATTAACGCGGCCTCAAACCGCGCCTTTCAACTTCCCGCGCAAGTAATGACACCGAGTTTTCTCGACGGCCTCAACGAACATCAACTCGAAGCCGTCACCCTGCCGCATCAGTCCGCGCTCATTCTGGCCGGCGCCGGCAGCGGCAAGACGCGCGTGCTCACCACGCGCATCGCATGGCTGATCCAGAGCGGGCAGACCAGCCCGCTGGGTCTGCTCGCCGTCACTTTCACCAACAAGGCGGCGAAAGAGATGCTCACGCGCATTTCGGCCATGCTGCCGATCAACACGCGCGGCATGTGGGTGGGTACTTTTCACGGCCTGTGCAACCGGCTGCTGCGCGTGCACCATCGCGAGGCCGGCCTGCCGCAGCTGTTCCAGATTCTCGACACCCAGGATCAGCTCTCGCTCATCAAGCGGCTGATGAAAAGCATGAGCCTCGACGAAGAGCGCTATCCGCCGCGCCAGGCGCAGTGGTTCATCGCTGCCAGCAAGGAAGAGGGCTTGCGCGCGCAGCAGGTCGAGCCGCACGATGATTTCACCCGGCGCATGCGCGAGTTCTACGCCGCCTATGATGCGCAGTGCCAGCGCGAAGGCGCGGTCGATTTCGCCGAGTTGCTGCTGCGCTCGTATGAACTGCTGTCGCGCAACGAGGCGCTGCGCGAGCACTACCGCAACCGCTTCCGGCACATCCTGGTCGACGAGTTCCAGGACACCAACCGCCTGCAGTACCGCTGGCTGCAACTGCTGGCGGGCAACGACAACACGATTTTTGCGGTCGGCGATGACGATCAGAGCATATACGCCTTCAGGGGCGCGAATGCCGCCAACATGCAGGATCTGCAGCGCGATTTTCACATCGGGAAGGTGGTCAAGCTCGAGCAGAATTATCGCTCGCACGGCCATATCCTGGACGCGGCCAACGCGCTCATCGGCCACAATCGCAAGCGCCTGGGCAAGAACCTGTGGACTTCCGAAGGCAAGGGCGAGCCGCTGCGCGTCTACGAGGCGGCGAGCGATTTCGAGGAAGCGGCCTTCATCGTCGGCGAGGTCAAGTCGCTGCAGGCCGAGGGGGTGGCGCTTGCGAACATGGCGGTGCTGTACCGTTCGAACGCGCAGTCGCGCGTGCTCGAGCATGCGCTGTTCAGCGCCGCATTGCCGTACCGCGTCTACGGCGGACTGCGGTTTTTCGAGCGCCAGGAAGTCAAGCACGCGCTCGCCTATCTGCGGCTCGCCGCCCATCAGGACGACGACGGCGCGCTGCTGCGCGTGATCAATTTCCCGGTTCGCGGCATCGGTAACCGCAGCCTGGAGCAGCTGCAGGAGCTGTCCCGCGCGCGCGGCATCACGCTGTGGGCGGCGGCCTGCGCCAATGCCATGTCCGGCAAGGCGGCGGCGAGCATCGCGGCGTTCGTCAGGCTGATCGAGGCAATCCGCGCAGCAACGGCCGGACTGCCATTACCGGAAATCATCGGGCACGTCATCGAGGCAAGCGGCCTTCAGGCGCATTACCGGGCGGAAAAAGAAGGCGCCGATCGTCTGGAAAACCTGGGTGAACTGATCAATGCCGCCGCGGCATTCGTCGCCGAGCGCGACGCGCAGCCACCGGTCGAGGACGCGGCGGCGGGCGAGCCGGACGAACTGGCGGCTTTTCTGGCGCATGCGGCGCTCGAGGCCGGCGAGCATCAGGCGCTGGCCGGCGCGGACGCGCTGCAGCTTATGACCGTGCATTCTGCCAAGGGGCTGGAATTTCACAGCGTATTTCTGAGCGGATTGGAGGAGGGGTTATTTCCGCACGAGAACAGCCTGACCGAAGCCGACGGCATCGAGGAGGAGCGGCGGCTGATGTATGTCGCGCTCACACGCGCGCGGCGGCGGCTTTATCTGTCGCTGGCGCAAAGCCGCATGCTGCACGGCCAGACACGCTACAACATTCCGTCGCGCTTTTTCCAGGAAAT
>CAKKQX010000247.1:0-12120 GCA_919902235.1 Burkholderiales bacterium | reverse complement strand
CTTGATTCCCAGTTCATCTTCGAGGCCGAGCACGAAGTTTCTCGCCCGGCCGGCGGATACGACCATTGCGTGGGCCATGGCTTCCCTCAGTTCGGCAGCAGTGGCGCCGGCATCCTTCGCGACCGCGAAGGCTTTGTGCAGTCAGGTGGGACAGCCGAGCGCCACCGCGCAAGCCGCCCTGATCAGTCCCTGGGTCTTCAAGTCCAGAACTTCGTCGTACTCGAAATCAAGTTTATTCGCGATATTCATCTTTTCTCCTTTCCTGTAATAATTGGGTTCTGAACGCCGGTCGCGTTCGAACGGAATGAACCACTTTGAGTGGTATGACTTTTCCCGGCGGGATAGAAATCCGGAAGTATCTCCATGATTCTCTTCGACCATCGTCACGTGATGGCCAACGAGCGAACGTACTAACCTTGGCTTATGCGGTAACTCCTGCCGCCAGAGTTGATGGGCGACCTTCCTTTTTGAGCGCACCAACCGCGGCCAGAGCCTGCCGGACCTCCTCTTGGCCTTCTTGTGAAAGTGGCTCTTGCGGTAGCAGCGGATCCCCGACGTCGTAGCCTTGAAGCTGAAGGCCGCCTTTTATGCAAGCAGCCAGACCGTGCCTGGCAAACGCCTGGTTGAATGCCCAGAGTCCCCGTTGCAACTCCATCGCACGCTGCCAGTCGCCGCGGCGGCAAAGCTCGTATAGCTCAACGCTGTGGCGCGGTATCAGGCAGGCGGGGCCCGCCATCCAGCCCACGCCGCCGATCAACATGACGCAGACCGGGATATGGGCGGAGGCGGAGAACACCTGCAGTCGATCGCCAACGCGATTAATGATCGAGAGAAGGCGCCCGGTATTGGATGAGGCGTCCTTGATGTAACGGATATTCCCGATGCGGCTCAAGCGGTCGATCACCGGCAGGCTCAAATCCGACCGCTGAAAGTTCGGATTGGTGTACAGCACAACGGGCAGAGTAACCGCCTCGGCGATGGCCTTGAAATAGGAGAAGACCCCATCATCAGTCAGTGGAAAATACCCCTCAAGGATGGCCAGAATCCCATCGCAGCCGAGCCGTTCCATCTCGCGCGCTTGGAATACGCCGTCCGCAATCGTCGTGGCTGCTACGCCAGCGACCACGGGAACTCGTCCGTTTGCTGCCTTGACGACCACCTCGACGATACGTTTTCTTTGTGTCCAAGTGAGATAAGCGAATTCCCCGGTCGACCCGAGCGGCGTCAGTCCGTGAACGCCAGCGTTTATGAGATCGTCGCAGAGTTGCGCGAGAACGTCGCTTTCGACATCCCCGGATCTGGCAACCGGCGAGACGAGATAAGGAAAGACCCCGTGAAAGGTTGCTTCGGTCATTGAAGTTCCTTCCCTCTGTGTGTGCCCTTGCAGGGAATTTTCATTCCAATCTCCTTTTGGCGTGTTTAATTTCCAGCCAAGTGCGTTTAGAGGGAGGGGTTTTCTACTTTCAGAATAGAACTGCGCTCTTCCACCACTTCTTCTGATTCAATTGAGAAATGATATGAAGGGCGTATTGTTACTTTTTCTTTCTGGGGTCATCCGTGGGGTCGGGGTATTGAATGCCCCACGGCCCCGTTCCCTGGATTTGAAGAATCGACTCTTCTTTTTTTGTATAGCCATACATAGGCATCCCGACGGGAACAATGAAGCCATCGCCTCGCTTGTACGTCTGCGCCTTTGCAGCGTCGTACTTGTCGCCGGTCGCAAAGTAGAGTGTTCCCGAGAGGACTGTCACACGCTCCGTTGCCGGATGGGTGTGAACGCCTATTTTCAGGTTGGGTGGAATCTTGATCCGCATGGTAAACGGGGCAGCCGCTTTCAGATCGCCCTCGAGCACGGCAATTTTTGCGCCCGGGCCGATCGACGGGGCGTCGGACCACTTGATTGCCGATGCCTTGATGGACATGAAGCCCGTTCCCTTGTCGTGGGAACCCGCCCAGGTATCCGCCGGCATGACCGATCCCGTTGCCGCCGCAACCGCAACCACGACCACAACACTTTTAATCGCGTTCATTACGACCTCCATTTGTGAGTGTTGAACAAAGCCCCGCAGGCGCCAAGGGGTTTACACCTCAGACACCCGCGACAAAGACGACAGCACCAAGCGCAATCAGACAAGAACCACTTACAATCCGACCGGCCCGGGTTCCGACAAAAGCAATCTTCTCCAGCAGGATAAAAATGGCGATCGCTGCGACCCACAAGAGATTCATCACGCCGACGACGAACAGCAATCCCATCAGTGCCCAGCAGCATCCCATGCAGTATGCTCCGTGGCGCAACCCCATGTGCAGCGCCCCCCATCCTCCCAGCCGCCAGTGCGTCGCGACAAAATGCAGCGGCTCGCGGCAATAGCGAAGGCAGATATCCTTTGCGGGCGAAAGCTGGTACAGGCCGGCGCCAGCGATCAGAACGCCTCCGAAAATCGGGCTGGTGCTCATCATCATGGGTGAGACCAGGGCTGCGCGTTCGAGCCAGACCTGCATCAGGGCGGCCACCAGGCCGAAAGTGCACCAGGCAATGGCGTATCCGGCAATGAAAGCCGCCGTCCATACCGCGCCAACGCGGCTTGGCGCAAGACGCCGGGCGACGGCGGCATACACGAGCACGGCTGGCGTTGCGCTCGGGACCATCATGGCCACCATCATCACGAGCCACATGACAAACAGCAGGACGAGATCGCCCATGTCTCGCGGTTGCATCTCCATCGTCGACGCAGCCGCGATCATGGATTCCATGCCCCGATGCTCGCGGACGAGGTACGTCCATGCAATTGCGGCGATTGCTACCAGCCCCGCGAGCAGGAGGGCTCGTTCGCGTGTCGGCATCACGGGCGCCGACGCGGTATCGATTTGCCGGTTCATTGCGGCGGCCGGCTTCGCTGGAGCCATGCCTATCGCACGGGCCCGGCTGAAGTCATCTGGTTGTAGACCAGATGGGCGTGCTTGCTCGTGAACGCGAGCGCAACGGTCCCTGTTGCTTTGGTCGTCCCGCTGGCGATTTCGGCGAGGTTGAACTCCTTGCCGAACGGAAGATCGATCCGTGCGCGGTGCTCCGCCCCCGTCACGGGGTTGCGTATGGGCTCGACCGCGCTTTCGATCAATCCCGGTACGGTCAACTTCGCTTTTCTGGCCTCGACATCAATTTCGAGATGGACGGGTTTGAACAGGGGTTCGTGCAGCGTCGAACACATGGCGCGGTAAACCTGAAGCATGATTACGCCCGGATCGGCCCCTTCTCCCTGCAGAATGGCGGCGAGTGCCTCGCGCTGCCGTGAATCGGCGCGTTCGTCGATAATCGATTGCATGGCGCCATTGCCCTTGTGAATCGGCCCGGGCCACGCATAAGTATTTACCGCGTGAAGCCCGTCCAGGCGGACATCGCCGAAGTAACCCTCGTCGATGTGCCAGGCTACCACCGCGCGGCACGTGCCATCGGTAGGCAGGGCGTTGAACTGGCATGGACAACCGTAATCGCAGTTGCAATTGGCGAAATGTGGCCCTTTGATGCTCCAGTCTATTTTAGGCATGATTGTCTTCCTCGTTGAGATCACACATCCCGGCGCGCCATTCTGCGCTACTTGTATGCCACGAAGTTTGCGCCGCGTACTTCGTATTTGCGTGCCACGCGTTCCTTGCTGGTGCCCGAGAAGCTGTCAAAGAAATGACATGCACGGGCGTTGCGGAACCCGGCTTGCCGGAGCGCTTCGATCATCTCTGCAACCTGCAGAGCACCGGCAATTCACCCCGTCCACAGGTCAATATCGTTGCGAGCATCCTCGGACAGTTCCACGCCGACGACGATGTCGGCGAACTGCAGTCTGCCGCCCGGCTTCACGACACGATACAGTTCGGCGAAAAGCTTCGCCTTGTCGGGAACGAGATTGATCACGCCGTTGGAAATCACGATGTCGATACTATCCGACTCGACCGGTAAGTTGTGGATATCGCCCTTTTCAAATCGCACATGATTGAGGCCCATCTCCTCCGCTCCCGCACGCGCGCGTTCCAGCATTTCATCGGTCATGTCGACACCGGTCACCGCGCCGTCGGGGCCTGCGCGCCTGCCCGCCAGCAGGCAGTCCATCCCCGCCCCTGAGCCCAAATCCACGACGGCACTGCCTGACGGCAGGTCGTCCATCAGGAAAGGGTTGCCGACGCCGGCAAAAGGTGCGGTCGCTATCTGCGGCAGCGACTGGAGTTCCGCCAGATCATATCCGAGAAGGCGCGCGGCATATTCCGGACCCCGGTGAAAATGGAAATTGCCATCAGGGTTGCGTGCTACCGACGCGTAAGTCCGATGGACTTCCTGCCGGAGTCTGGAAACATCAAAACCCACTGGACATGCGATAGCCATGACCTTCTCCTTCAGTTGGTGACCGGCCCTGAGAGCCCGGTCTTTGCCTGATGTTGCCTGGTGAGGTGTGCCCTGGGATATTTGCCGTCACGCCATTTTTTGTACGTATAAAACGTATTAGACGTGTTGTCAATACAGGGGAATGGAGAAATTAATCGATAACTGCTGCGGGAATCAGGACGCCGGATCAGGAGGCGACATTTGCAGAAAAATATCCCTGTAGCTGGCGTAGACCGAGCAGATCAGCACCGGCACCAGCACCACCAGCCCCAGCAGCAGCGGAATCGAGGCGATGAACCACAGCACCATGATCGCCAGGCCGTAGACCAGAAACGGCATCATGTTGATCCAGGACGCTCGAAACGAGAGCTTCATCGCCGCCACTGGCGCCATGTCGTGGAGTACCACCAGCACCGGCGCAAACCAGATCAGCATGATGAGCGGAATGTAGAACGCGAAGCCGACGCTGAGGGCCAGCGCCATGCTGCGCAATGCCGCGCTCAGCGTCTGAAGATCGGTTGGTGATTTGGACAGCACCGTGGGCAGCATGGCGCCGCCGGCGGTGGCGAAGATGATGCCGACGATGATGATGGTACCGACAAGGTAGACGCCGCCCACGGTCACCAGCGGCGCAGCGTGTTTCTGGAAACCCGCGAACAGATGGGAGATCTCCAGGTCTTCGCCGGCTTCGACCGCCTTGCAGCCCAGCATCAGTCCCGCGAACAGCACCGGCGAAAACAGATTGAACAGCAGGGGGCCGATCACGGGGACCAGGAACGAGACCATCCACAGCAACACCAGAACGATGGTCAGGGCGATCCACATCAGCGGGACTTTCCTGAACAGCGAGAACCCGTTGACGATCCATTGCCAGCCCCGGCCGGCTGCCACCGCCCGCGCATCCATAAAAATAGGTGCTCCCTTTTCCCGTTATGCGCCGCCGCTCACCGCCGCAATATGCCGATTCGAGGCATGGCGGATATCGGCGCGCCGCAGAAGATTATCTCCGGCAGCATCATACGCGATTCAGATGACAAGCTGCGGCAGATCGTGCTCGCGTGCGATGTGGTTGCGCAGGATTTCGCGGAAATGATCGGGATCCTTGGCGTGGGTCAGTTCTCCCGGCCGCGGCAGGTGCAGATCGTAGAGGCGCGATACCCAGAAACGCAGGGCCGCTGCCCGCAGCATCACCGGCCACGCGCCGCGCTCGATTGCGGTGAAACGCCTTACTCCGCGGTAGGCGTCCAGGAATGCCGCGCTGCGGGCGGGGTCGAGCCCGCCGCCCTCGGCCATGCACCAGTCGTTGGCCGTGATGGCGACGTCATAGAGCAGGGCGTCGTTGCAGGCGAAATAAAAGTCGATGATGCCGGCAATGCGGCCGTTTTCGAACAGCACGTTATCGCGAAACAGGTCGGCGTGGACCACGCCGCGCGGCAGGTCGGAGAAGCGGTAGAGCGACTGGAAACGCACTTCTTCGCTGAGCAATGCGGCGTCTTGCGCCGGCATGAAAGGGATGATCTCCGGCATCGCCGCTTTCCACCACCGGGGACCGCGCGGATTGTCCATCTGCAAGGGGTAGGACTGCCCGGCAAGGTGCAGCGCGGCAAGCATGGCGCCGACCCGGGCACAATGCCCGGCGGCGGGATTTTTCAGGTCCCTGCCCGCAAGAAAACTGACGAGGCTCGCGGGCTTGCCGTTCAATTCCCCCAGAAATTCGTCGCTGAGATTGGCGACCGGCCGCGGGCAGGGTATGCCGCGGTCTGCAAGGTGGGCCATCAGCTTGAGATAGAACGGCAGTTCGCGGGGCGTCAGCTTCTCGAACAGCGTCAGAACAAAGCGGTCTTGCGTGGTGGTGACGAAGTAATTGGTGTTTTCAATGCCGGTGGTGATGCCTTCAAGCTCCACCAGCGTGCCGATCCGATAGTGCTTGAGCCAGGCGCCGAGTTGCTCGGGGGTTACGGTGGTGAAGACGGACATGATCCAGTGAGCGGTGAGCGGTAAGCAGTCAGCGGGAGCCGGTCTGCTATTCCTTGCTGCTCACCGCTTACCGCTCACCGAACCTGCTTGTCAAAACGAATGAATGACCCACATCGGCGGCCGGGTTCCGGTGTCGAAACTTTCCTGACGGCTGAATTTGCCGTCGCCCCGTTCGTCGATCAGATAATAGGGTTTGCCGCCTGCGGGCGTCACTTTGATCATGTAAAGCTTGCCGGCCACGCGGAATTCTTCGACGGTGTCCGTGCCGCGCCTGAGGATGGTGACTTGCGGCTCGAGCGCAGGGTCAAGCCCCATGCCCGGCGGGGGCGGCGGCGGTTCAGGCACTGGCTGCAGATTCGGCTTGGACTGGGTTTGCGCGGCGACCGGCAGCGCGATGCACAGAACCAGAGTGGCGATCAGTTGGCGCATGAGTGAATCCTTGTCAGGCATATATTATATCGGCTTTTCCAGGTTCTGAATTCTATAAATTAAGCAGTATTTTGCGCTCGGCCGAAAATGCCGACCGCCGGGCGGATCGCGTTCAGTTTCTCGGTGGCCTCGACGAATTCTGCCATAATGCCGAACACCCGCCACGAGCGGCCACGAGCGCGCCGACCATGTTTTTTTCTGCCAGTTCGGGCGTCAGCAGATGCGGAAGTTTTTCTTTCAGTGACATACAAAACCTCACATAGCCGCCAAGGCGCCAAGACGCCAAGGTTCCAATTACTCGATGATGGGCCGCTTTGTCCCAGTGGGACCATCATGCCGTGGACAAGCCGCTTGTGTTCAGATGCACCGGCAGCGTCGACCGATTCGCTTTTCTTGGCGCCCTTGGCGTCTTGGCGGCGCCCTTCGATTTCATGAAAACGCTGCTGCTCGTCGACGGTTCGTCCTATCTTTACCGCGCATTCCATGCGATGCCGGACTTGCGCAACAAGGAAAACGAGCCGACCGGCGCCGTTTACGGCGTGCTCAACATGCTGCGCCGGCTGCACAAGGACGTGAATGCCGATTATAGCGCCTGCGTATTCGATGCAAAGGGCAAGACTTTCCGCGAGGAAGTCTACCCCGAATACAAGGCGAACCGTCTGCCGATGCCGGATGATCTCGCGGCGCAGATTGCGCCGCTGCACGAGACCATTAAGGCGATGGGTTGGCCGCTGCTCATCGTCGAGGGGGTGGAGGCCGACGACGTCATCGGCACGCTGGCGAAGCAGGGCGAACGCGCGGGCATGCGGGTGGTGGTTTCCACCGGCGACAAGGACATCACCCAGCTGGTCAATCCGCATGTCACGCTGGTCAACACCATGTCCAACGAGACGCTCGACGAGGCCGGCGTCGAGAAGAAGTTCGGTGTCAAACCGCAGCGCATCATCGACTACCTGGCACTGATGGGCGACGGCGTCGACAACGTGCCGGGCGTCGCCAAGGTCGGACCCAAGACCGCGGTCAAGTGGCTGACCCGGTACGGCACGCTCGACAACGTGATGCAGAACGCCGGCGACATCGGCGGCGTGGTGGGGGAAAATCTGCGCAAGGTGCTCGACTGGCTGCCGCAGGCGCGCGAACTGCTTACCATCAAGTGCGATGTCGAGCTGCCGCTGAAACTCGAAGATCTCGCGCTCAAACCCCAGGACACCGCGAAACTCGCCGAACTGTTCGAGCGCTTCGATTTCAAGTCGTGGCGGCGCGAACTTGATGAGAAAGGAGAGGCGAGAGGAGAGAGGAGAGAGGAGAGGGGAGAGAACGATGCGCCGCCGGATGCGCCGGATACACCCGCCTCTCTCCTTTCGCTTCTCGCCTCTCGGCACTACGAGACGGTACTCACCGACGCGCAGCTCGACGCCTGGCTGAAAATAATCAGCGCCGCGCCGCTCACCGCGGTCGACACCGAGACCACCAGCCTGGAGCCGCTCAACGCACGGCTGGTCGGCATCTCGTTTTGCGTCGAACCCGGGCATGCGGCCTATCTTCCGCTCGGCCATCACTATGCCGGCGCGCCGGCGCAGCTCGGTCTGGACGCGGTGCTGCGCAAGCTCAGGCCCTGGCTCGAGGGTGCGCAGTACGCGAAGCTCGGCCAGCATCTGAAATACGACACGCATGTGTTCGCCAACCACGGCATGCGCCTGGCCGGCATTACGCACGACACGCTGCTGCAGTCGTATGTGCTGGAGAGCCACAAGCCGCACGACATGGACAGTCTGGCGGAAAGATTTTTATCAATTAAGACAATAACTTATGATGAAGTGACGGGTAAGGGCGCGAACCGCATCGGATTTGAGCAGGTGGCGATCGAGCGCGCCACCGAATATGCCGCGGAAGACGCCGACATCACACTGCAGCTGCACCGCGCGCTGTATCCGCGGGTCGCAGCCGACGAGAAACTGCTGCATATCTACCGCGATTTCGAAATGCCGGTGATGCGGGTGCTGCAGACCATGGAACGCAACGGCGTGCTGCTCGACGTCGCTCTGCTCGGCCAACTGTCGGCCGAGTTTGGCGCCAAGATGGTGGCGCTCGAAGCCAGGGCGCACGAGCAGGCGGGCCAGCCTTTCAATCTCAACTCACCCAAGCAGATCCAGGAAATCCTGTTCGACAAGCAGGGCCTGAAGCCGGTCAAGAAAACGCCGTCCGGCGCGCCGTCCACCGACGAGGATTCGCTGCAGATGCTCGCGCTCGATCATCCGCTGCCCAAACTGATCCTGGAATATCGCGGACTCGCCAAGCTCAAGTCTACCTACACCGACAAGCTGCCGGGGATGATCAACCGCGATACCGGCCGCGTGCACACCAATTACGCGCAGGCGGTGGCGGTGACCGGGCGGCTTGCCAGCAACGATCCCAACCTGCAGAACATCCCCATCCGCACCGCCGAGGGCCGGCGCATCCGCGAGGCGTTCATCGCGGATCAAGGTTGCCATATCGTGTCGGCCGACTATTCGCAAATCGAGCTGCGCATCATGGCGCACATCTCGCGGGACGCGAGCCTGCTCAGGGCATTCGCGGCCGGCGAGGACATCCACCGCGCCACCGCCGCCGAGATTTTCGGCGTTGAAGTGCAGGCGGTGGACGCCGAACAGCGGCGCTACGCCAAGGTGATCAACTTCGGTCTGATCTACGGCATGTCGGCGTTCGGCCTTGCCGGGCAGCTGGGCATAGAGCGCGCCGCCGCGCAGCAGTACATGGAACGCTATTTCGCGCGTTATCCCGGCGTCGCCGAGTACATGCGCACCACGCGCGAGAAAGCGCGCGAACAGGGCTATGTCGAAACCGTGTTCGGACGGCGATTGTGGCTGCCCGAAATCAGGGGGGGTAACGGCATGCGGCGCCAGGGCGCGGAGCGCGCGGCGATCAACGCGCCGATGCAGGGCACCGCCGCCGATCTCATCAAGCTGGCGATGATCGCGGTGCAGGGCTGGCTGGAAAAAGAAAAGCTGGGAACCCGGCTCATCATGCAGGTGCACGACGAACTGGTGCTGGAAGTGCCGCAGGCGGAACTGGAATCCGTTAAACGTACTTTGCCCGGCCTGATGACCGGTGTCGCAACGCTGGCGGTGCCGCTGGTGGTCGATGTCGGCGTCGGCCCCAACTGGGACAAGGCGCATTAAGCGCTCCAAAAATCAGGCTAAGCGACAATCCACGAGACAAGACATGAGGAACCTGAACGCGTGAAGCTTCCGAACATCACGGTTGCAGTGGTGGGACATCAGAAAGTGGCGGATTATCTGCTTTCTGAAAACCACCCTGTCGGGCGGGCAAAGGCGAGATTTTTCAGGAGTTTTGGCTTTAGCAGGGAGCGCGCCGGAGAACTTGCGCAGGCGCTCAGGCGGCACGCCGAAATCCACGAAGTTGCCATAACTGAAGCCTCGCCGTTCGGAATGCGCTATATTATTGATGGAATATTGATTACGCCTGATGGACGTAACCCGGTGGTGCGGTCGGTCTGGTTCATTGAAACCGGAGAAATCACGCCGCGCTTCGTGACGGCGTATCCCGCAGGCAGGAGATGATCAAATGATACGCGAACTGGATACCGTCGCACTTGCCGTGGATATGCCTGAGCACGGTTTGAAAGCCGGTGACATCGGCGCCGTAGTGTCGGTCCACGGCGAGAACGCCGGTTTTGAGGTCGAATTCACGACCCTGGACGGCGAGACAATTACCGTTGCCTCGCTCCATCCCTCCCAGATCCGGAGCATCGGCCCCCGCGAAATGCCGCACGCGCGCGCCCTTACGGCCTGACCAGCGAAGCCAGGTCACCCGCCGAAACGGCGTTCATGTAAGCGAGCACGAGGTCCTTGGCAAGGTAATGTCAGAATGCCTTCTCGTCTTTCTCGCACACGATGGAGAAAGTATCGGGAATGTAGGCCGTGGCTGCTCGAGATCAGGGGGCAATAGCATGCGGCGCCAGGGTGCGGAGCGCGCGGCGATCAACGCGCCGATGCAGGGCACCGCCGCCGATCTCATCAAGCTGGCGATGATCGCGGTGCAGGGCTGGCTGGAAAAAGAAAAACTGGAAACCCGGCTCATCATGCAGGTGCACGACGAACTGGTGCTGGAAGTGCCCGACGATGAACTCGACAGAGTCAGGCACACGCTGCCCAGGCTCATGACGGAAGTGGCGGAACTATCGGTGCCGCTGGTCGTGGACGTCGGCGTCTGGCCGAACTGGGATAAGGCGCACTGAGTTAGTAACCCAGCGGTCGGTGGCTAGACCGTAGTATATAAGATTCAACCTGACGAGTAGTTTCCAGTTCCCAATTTCCGGAAACAACCCTTGGCGGACCTTCGCTCTACCCGAAAGCAGACGTTTAACGTTCCGGTTGTGTCGCGTGGAACGCGTCGGTTACGAACCGGCGGTTAGATGGCTTATCGATACACATTCTTCCGATGCCCAACTTTGAAGATCGTGACCTCGCGACGCCCGTCATCAATAAGATAGATGATTCGGTAAATCCCCTGGCGCACTCGGTAACGGTCGGCATACCCGGCGAGCTTTTCGGACCCTTGGGGCCGCGGGCTCGAGGCTAAGGCCTGCAGTCGCTGAACGATGCGCTGACGGTCGGCCTTGGTGCCTGCAGCCTCAAGTTCCTTCGCAGCCGAGGCCTTGATCAGCAGCCTATATTCGTCCACGCCGTTTCAGGCCTTGGACGAACGTATCGAAGGTAAGGCTCTTTTCTTTCTTTCTTTCAGCGAACGTCGCAAGATCCTCGGCATCCTCGGCCAAGGCGGCCTTTACCGCATCGTTGACCATATCGGAGATGGAACGATCCGATGCCGCAGCCTTCAGGCGCAGGGCGCGGTGTACGTCGGGCTCGAAATAGACGGTGGCGCGTTTTTGGGTATCCATGCGTGGCATTATGACGTTCTGCCGTCAAAACGTCAAGACGCCTGACGGCCCGCGGCGACGCGCGGGCCGACATCTTTGCAGATGACGATGATCGCCGCCTGTTTCCAACCTGCCATTGCGGGGGGTTGCCGAAAGGAGCAAAGTATCGCCGTCGCGAATATCAAAGATTCGGCGCGCGATGGAAGCAAGCCGGCTGTCTGCGGTGTCGCTGGAGCTCCTTGCCAGGTGCAAGGTCAAGAACTGACCCCTACGCTGTTGCCATGTTGGTGCCCACCAAGCGATCGAGATGCGGTCCGACAACCACATCGGATTTCAGGCACTCGACGCACGTTTGATAATCGGGCAGCGAGCGGAGCCAGTCATCTCTTACGGTCGCAGACGGGCTTGAGATCTACTCTCTTGCATGCGAGATCGCGGCAGC